>NZ_JBPFDE010000002.1:0-467607 GCF_051025595.1 Pantoea phyllosphaerae | reverse complement strand
GTCCGTCGCCGCGCCGGGGTGCACCGTCACGTCCCGGCTGTCCGCCGCCGGGGTGACCGCAATCCCGCTCACCGGGTTGCCGTTCGCATCCTTAACCGTCACCAGGTAGCGGAACGCGCTTCTGCCGTCCGCCACCTTCGCCGTCTCCCCACCCTGCAGCGTCACTGAAACGACCTTCGCCGTGCTGCTGTCCGCCGTGAAGCTGACCTTCTTGTCCGCGCTCACCGCCGCGCCGCTGCCCGCCTTCGCGTCCGCCGTCACGTCTGCTGCGGCCTTCGTGCTGGTCAGCGTGAAGATGGAGGTCCCGCTCGTGTCCGTCACCGCGCCGGGGTGCGCCACAACATCTTTACTGTCCGCCCCCGGGGTGATCGCAATCCCGCTCACCGGGTTGCCGTTCGCGTCCTTAACCGTGACCAAGTAGCGGAACGCGCTTCTGCCGTCCGCCACTTTCGCCGTCTCCGCGCCCTGCAGCGTCACCGAAACCACCTTCGCCGTGCTGCTGTCCGCCGTGAAGCTGACCTTCTTGTCCGCGCTGACCGCCGCGCCGCTGCCCGCCTTCGCGTTGGCCGTCACGTCTGCCGTCGCCTTTGTGCTGGTCAGCGTGAAGGTAGAGGTTCCGCTCGTGTCCGTCGCCGCGCCGGGGTGTACCGTCACGTCCTTACTGTCCGCCCCCGGCGTAACCGCGATCCCGCTCACCGGGTTGCCGTTCGCATCCTTAACCGTGACCAGGTAGCGGAACGCGCTTCTGCCGTCCGCCACCTTCGTTGTCTCCGCGCCCTGCAGCGTGACCGAGGTGACTTTCGCCGTGCTGTTGTCCGCCGTGAAGCTGACCTTCTTGTCCGCGCTGACCGCCGCGCCGCTGCCCGCCTTCGCGTTGGCCGTCACGTCTTCCGCGGCCTTCGTGCTGGTCAGCGTGAAGGTCGAGGTCCCGCTCGTGTCCGTCGCCGCGCCGGGGTGCACCGTCACGTCCCGGCTGTCCGCCGCCGGGGTGACCGCAATCCCGCTCACCGGGTTGCCGTTTGCGTCCCTGACCGTCACCAGGTAATGGAATGCACTCCTGCCATCCGCCACCTTCGTTGTCTCCGCGCCCTGCAGCGTGACGGAGGTGACCTTCGCCGTGCCGCTGTCGGACGTGAAGCTGGCAGTCGCCGTTTTACCCCTGTCTGCGCTACCGGCCTTCGCCGTCACCGTATATGCCCCGGCCTTCGTGCTGGTCAGCGTGGCGTCTGCCTGCCCGTGGCCGTCCGTGGTCACGCTCGCCGCAATGACCGCCCCGGCCGTGGCACTCAGGTTCACCGTCGCCCTGCTCACCGGGTTACCGTTCGCATCCACTACCGTCACCCGGGCCACATCAGCAGCCTTCCCGTCTGCTTTCGCGTTATTGGTGATGAGCGTCAGCGCGCTCACCTTCGCCGTGCCGCTGTCCGCGGTAAAGCTGACCTTTTTATCCGCACTCACCGCCGCGCCGCTGCCCGCCTTCGCGTCTGCCGTCACGTCCGCTGCCGCCTTCGTGCTGGTCAGCGTGAAGGTGGTGTTCCCACGCGGGTCCGTCACTGCGCCAGGGTGCACGGTTACGTCCTTACTGTCCACCGCCGGGGTCACCATCACCCCGCTTACCGGGTTGCCGTTTGCATCCCTGACTGTCACCAGATAGCGGAACGCGCTCCTGCCGTCCGCCACTTTCGCCGTCTTCGTGCCCTGCAGCGTGACCGATGTGATCTTCGCCGTCGTCGCATTCGCGTTGAAAAGCACCGATGTGCTACGGCTGTTGCCGTTATTCATGCTCGCTGTAATCGTGCCCTTACCAGCAATGCGGCTGCGGATCGTCACGACCGCAGTGCCATCCTGAGCGGTTACCACCGTTAACTGGCGCGGGGCCTGCTTTCCGTCTGATGACGTCAGCTCGGTGCCCGGCACGCCCTTTTCATCCAGCAGCCCATCCAGACTGAAGGTCACAGGCTGCCCCGACAGCGCCGCATGGCGCGTATCGCTTACCCGGGCGGTAACTGTGTAACTTTCCTCATTGTTTGCGGGCAGGCCTCCTGTTTTCGGTGACAGGGCCAGCGCGGTAAGCACCTTTTCTGAGGGGATGACTTCGAGATAAGTCGTTGCCGTATTAGACTGGTTACCCTCATTATCCGTAGCAATCGCCTGAATCGGGTATGTCTGAGGGGTTTTACTCTCTCCGCTGAAAATATTGGCAGGCACGATGACCTCGAGCGCCTCCGGCGACAACGTTTTATAATGAGCACCGTGCGCGAGCAGATCGGGAGACACCCACCAGTCCACGCGTTTTACTCCATATTTATCCCGAAAAATGGTCAGCGGGAGAGTTATCGTGTCAGCAGCCTGCACCTGCAAATGGGCAGGAAGCCCGATCCTCAGCAACGTCTGCTTACGGTACTGCATGGCGATACTGTAATTTCGATCGACGAAATCATATTTACTGCCAGCCAGGCTCCGGCTCAAGTCAACGAAGTCTGGACTGATTTGCCGGTAAAGGGGGACGCCAAATTTGTAATTAACGATCAGGTTTAGCCGGGTATCCTCAGCGTCACCGAATGACCTGCGCGCGGATAACGTCAGCAGCGGGACTGGCGTGTAATTGATACCCATCGTCAGCACGGCTGGATTATGTTTCAGGGTATCCGGAGTGGTGGTGTTTTCCGTCAGGGAGATATCGCTTCCCAGATACTGGGCATACTTCACACTCATTCCCAGGGACGGCATGGAAGGAAGATAAGCCGCAGCCTTCAGATCAAACCCGTTTGCCGGACGCTCGTCGTAATCCTTCATGGCGGGTAATACCGACTGATGCCACCCAGACAGCCCGTAATAGCCATTCAAAGAAAGCTTGAGGTAATCTCGCCACGCTTCAACCCCGGCGCCGATACGGCGGTTATCGCCCGTATAGTCATAATCGTAAAAAGTATTGGTACCCAACATCCAGTCGCCGACGTACTGACGATACCCTAGCCCCGCATTGACCGTATTACGCGCTTGCTGGCTCCGCATTCCGACCTGCGAAAACAGCAGGGAGTTATCGCGGTCCATGAGCGGCAAAAGAAAATCCCCGGTGATTTTTTTATCCATTCCTACACTGACGCGGGCATTTCCGTAGGTTTTGAGCCAGTGCTCCACTTTCTGGTTTATTAATCCGAAGGCCAGCTGGCTGGCATAATTAGCAGCCTCCGCAGAGGGGGCTTTTGATGACAGAATAGTGCCGATATCCCTGGCGCCGATGGCCAACGGCTGTCGAAAATCGGTGTTATTTTCGTATGCGGAATTTTCTTTCTGAACGTTGTGGGCAGCTGGAACAGATTTTATCGCGGCATCAGCTGATGATGCTGGTTCAGGCAATAAGGCAGGGAGAGGCTCGGAGCGTGTTATGTCCGCAGCCAGGAAGTGCTGTCCGTTTTTCGCGTCTTTTGGGGAACGCGGTTTTCGTTTCGACACGCGGGCATTAAGCTTATGTACACTACCCTGTACTGGTGAGGCGTAAGTAATATAAGGTATCAATAGCTGGCAAACAATCAGCCATACAGACACCAGTCGACGCCACATAATTTATTATCCCCATCAACCACAGTAATAAAGCGATGAACCAACAACCAGAACGACAGGTAAAGGAATGCCCTCAACCTCCTTGAGTTTGCTTTTTTATTACACCGTGCTGGCATGCTTTATTGAAAGGCATCCAGTTTGTTATCAATATATTATTACGGACGCGCCGCACATTATGCCTGGCCTGTATTAACGATTTCCTGGAAGTTCGTAAAAAAAGAAGAATTATTCAAGGCAATATTATTAGAGGGTGCTTATTTAAGCACCCTTTTATTAAATCAAAAGCAAACAAGCATCGAAGGCAAGCTCACAAAAAAGCAAAGCGCTACTGTGATGCTGGAATGTGTATAGTATGTAAAATCAGGCTATTCGGTTTAGTATTAACGCATCCTTTGTTGACACCGCTAATGATTCTTTTTGCGACAGCGAAAAAAGAGTAATGGTTTTACCGATAAAACGTTAAGTGGCTTAACATGGAGGACCTGCTGCGGCACTGTCATTTACCGGCCAACCAGGATATAAATGAAACGCTGTTTTATTTTTTAATCCTGTACCCAATGACAAATGCAAGGAGAGACGATGTCAAAGAAAGCTGCCCTGCTGCTGGCGCCGGGCTTTGAAGAAGCGGAAGCCTTTATCACCCTCGATATATTAAGCCGCCTGGGCGTGGTGGTGACCACCGTCGCCTGCCACCCGCACAATCAGGTTATCAGCTATCACGGCGTGATGACGCTGGCGGATCGTCTGCTGGAAGAGACCCAGCATGAACTGTTCGATGCGGTCATCATTCCCGGCGGCCCGGAGGGCACGATGAACCTGGCCGCGAGCCCGGCGGTCAGCGCCTTTATCCGCCGCCACGACGAGGCGGAGAGGATTATTGCGCCCATCTGCTCTGCGGCGGCGCGCGTGCTGGCGGGCAATGGTCTGCTCAAAGGACGTCGCTACACCTGCTCGGGCGAACTCTGGATGCACTACGAGGATGGCGAATATGTGATGGCGGACGTGGTGGAGGATGGCAATCTGCTCAGCGGCAGAGGGCTGGGCGTCGCTTTTGACTTCGCGCTGCAGCTGGCGCTGCGGCTGACCGGCAAGGCAGGCGCGGCGGATTTCCAGGCGGAGCACATCTACTATGACCGCTGGCGCAGCGATCGCCTGGGCAACTAATAGCGGGCCAGCCTGGCTGGCCCGTCTCAGTATTACACGCTCGGGAAGGTGATATTGTTGCCCGGCGCTTCGCGGTGAAGATGGATAAAGTTCAGGTGACGCTCGTACTGATCGAGAATGTCGATTATCACCTGCTCTTTGCTGTAGTCCATCAGGTCGTTGCCCTGGCTCCCCTCCAGCAGGAAGGTTTCCAGTCGGTAGTAGGTCGATTTGCCGCTGCGTGCGCGGTAGGTAAAGCCCGGCACGGAATACTGCTGCGGCCACACCTGATAGACAAAATCCTGCTCTTCGCCCAGGTTGACGCGCAAATCGATATAGCCCAGCGCGCTCTCCTCCGCTGCCAGCCGCTCCAGGGTCACGCGGCCGCCGCGCAGCTCCAGCTCTTTCGCCACTTCCTGCATGGCCGGAAAGATCACGTTTTCCATCATCTGCTGGGTATAGCGCGAGCCAGGGTAGTTCATCAGCCGCGACAGACGTTTTTTCCAGCTCAGCCGGTCGTTGCTGGCCGCCAGATAGGGCGCGGTATCGCGGCTGGCGCTGGCGCGGCGGTAATCTTCGACCTTCAGGGATTTGTAGAGCCCCGCCATCACGAAGAAGATCACGAAGCTGAACGGCAGGCCCATAATCACCGTGGTGTTTTGCAGCGCAGAGATGCCGTTGGTCATGAGCATACTCAGCGTCAGCACGCCAATCGCCACTGACCAGAAGATGCGCAGCCAGTTCGGCGCATCGCTGTTGATGTCCTTCAGCTTCGAGGTGAAGTTGCCCAGCACCAGCGAGCCGGAATCCGCCGACGTCACGTAGAACAGCATACCGGTAATGGTCGCCACTGAAGCGCTCAGCTTAAAGGCGGGATACTGCTCCAGCAGCAGATAGAAACCGCGTTCCGCATGTGCCATCACCTCCTGCGCAAAACCGGCGTTGCCGTGAATAATCTCGTAGAGCGCGGCGTTGCCAAACACCGACAGCCACAGCAGCGTGAAGGTAAAGGGAATAATCAGCGTGCCCAGCACAAACTCGCGAATAGTGCGGCCGCGCGAGATACGCGCCAGGAACAGACCGACAAACGGCGACCAGGCAACCCACCAGGCCCAGAAAAAGAGCGTCCAGCTGTTCATCCACTGCGTGGGACGATCGAAGGCGAAGGTATTGAGCGTCATGCCCATAAAGCGGTTGATATAGTCGCCGACGTTAAGCACCAGCGCGTTGAGCAGGAAATCGGTTTTGCCAAAAAAGAGCACGAACAGGATCAGGCCAAGCGCCAGCGCCACGTTGAGCTCAGAAAGGATACGAATGCCTTTGTCGACGCCGGAGGTCACCGAAATCGTGGCGATGACCACAGAAAGCACGATCAGCGCGGTCTGCGCCGCCAGCCCTTCTGGAATGTCGAAGAGCACGTTCAGCCCGTAGTTCAGCTGCACCACGCCGATGCCAAGCGTGGTGGCGATGCCGAAAATGGTGCCGACTACCGCTGCGATATCGACGGTGTGGCCGATGGGGCCGTTAATGCGTTTGCCGAAGATGGGATAGAGCGCCGAGCGGATGGTCAGCGGCAGGTTGTAGCGATAGCTGAAGTAGCCCAGTGCGATGCCCATCAGTGCATACATCGACCAGCCGGTCAGGCCGTAATGAAACAGCGTCCAGACCATCGCCTGCCGCGCCGCTTCCAGCGTCTGTCCCGCGCCTTCCGGCGGCTGCATATACTGCGTGACCGGCTCTGCTACCGAGAAAAACATCAGGTCAATACCGATACCGGCGGCGAACAGCATCGCTGACCAGCTCAGCAGACTAAATTCCGGTTTAGACTGCTCCGGTCCGAGCTTGATCGCACCAAAGCGCGAACAGGCCATAAACAGCACAAATACGATGTAAAGCGTCGCGGCCAGCATGTAATACCAGCCGAACGTAGACGATACCCAGTTCACTGCCGCCTGAATCCATGCTCCGGCCTGATCGCTGTAAAGTATCGTCACCAGTGAAAATGTCAGAATCAGTCCAGCCGAGGTGTAGAACACCACGGGATTGATTCTGTCCTTTTCACTTGCAGGTGGATTAATCATCAGTTACCTCTGGTTTATTGTAAATTCAACAGGTTATATTGTCATCGCGCGTGCGAACGCGTCCTTTTTATTCTTCTCCTCCTGGTAGTTAAGCGTAGCGGCAAAGTGACAGGTTGCAGGCTGCCCTTTGCAACAATCCACGCACAGTATCCTAACAAGTTTCTTTTTTATATTGAACGTTCAATCAATAAAAGTTCTAATAGGGGACTTGTTTAGGGCGGAGCACTTGTCATGCCAAAGGTAGGAATGCAGCCGATACGACGTCGGCAGCTGATTGATGCCACTCTGGAAACCATTAACGAAGTCGGGATCAACGACGCCACCATCGCGCAGATTGCACGCCGCGCGGGCGTCTCGACCGGCATCATCAGCCACTACTTCAAAGACAAGAACGGCCTGCTGGAAGCGACCATGCGTGACGTCACGCAGCAGCTGCGCGACGCGGTGGCGGTCAGGCTCAGGCCGCTGGCGGGTGCCAGCACCGAAGCGCGCCTTTGCGCCATCGTTGAAGGCAACTTCGACGAAAGCCAGCTGCATAAGGCGGCGATGAAGGCGTGGCTTGACTTCTGGTCGAGCAGCATGCATCAGCCTCAGCTCAACCGGCTGGAGCGCGTCAGCAGCCGCCGCCTCTTTTCCGCGCTGGCTGCGGAGTTCCGCCGCGAGCTGCCGCGCGACGCGGCGCGCACTGCCGCTTACGGGCTGGCGGCGCTGATCGACGGCCTCTGGCTGCGCGCGGCGCTGGGCGGCAAGCCCTTTGATTTTCAGCTGGCTCGCTCGCTGACGACCCAGTTTATTCGCCAGCAGTTAGCTGGCAACACCTATCCCTGATAAAGGAGGAACCATGTCCCGATTCGCAGAGCAGCACCTCTATATTGATGGTGCTTACGTCCCGGCAGCGGCTGGCGACACCTTTGAGACCATCAATCCCGCCAACGGCGACGTGCTGGCGAAGGTGCATGAGGCTGGCCGCGACGACGTCGACCGCGCCGTTGCCGCCGCGCGCAAAGGCCAGAAAGTCTGGGCGGCGATGACCGCAATGCAGCGCTCGCGCATTCTGCGCCGCGCGGTGGATATCCTGCGCGAGCGCAACGACGAGCTGGCCGCGCTGGAAACCCTGGACACCGGCAAGCCGCTGAGCGAAACCGCCAGCGTCGATATTGTTACCGGCGCGGACGTGCTGGAGTATTACGCGGGCCTGATCCCGTCGCTGGAGGGCCAGCAGATCCCGCTGCGCGACACGGCTTTCGTCTATACGCGCCGCGAACCGCTCGGCGTGGTGGCAGGCATCGGCGCGTGGAACTACCCGATTCAGATCGCCCTGTGGAAATCCGCGCCCGCGCTGGCGGCAGGCAACGCGATGATCTTTAAGCCGAGCGAAGTCACCCCGCTCACCGCCCTGAAGCTGGCCGAGATCTACAGCGAGGCGGGCGTGCCGGACGGCGTCTTCAACGTGCTGCCAGGCAGCGGCGCGGTGACCGGTCAGCTGCTCACCGAGCATCCCGGCATCGACAAAGTCTCTTTCACCGGCGGCGTCGCCAGCGGCAAAAAAGTGATGGCTAACGCAGCGGGCTCGACCCTGAAAGAGGTCACCATGGAGCTGGGCGGCAAGTCGCCGCTGATTGTCTTCGACGATGCCGATCTCGATCTCGCCGCCGATATCGCCATGATGGCCAACTTCTACAGCTCCGGCCAGGTCTGCACCAACGGCACGCGCGTCTTTGTTCCGGCCAGCCTGAAGGCCGCGTTTGAAGAGAAAATTCTGGCGCGCGTCGCCCGCATTCGCGCTGGCGACCTCAACAATCCCGCGACCAACTTCGGCCCGCTGGTGAGTTTCGCCCACCGCGACAATGTGATGCGCTATATCGAGCGCGGCGTGGAGGAAGGCGCACGCCTGCTGTGCGGCGGCAAGCGCATGACGGGCGCAGGCTTTGACGCCGGCGCCTGGGTCGAGCCGACCGTCTTTACCGACTGCAGCGATGAGATGACCATCGTGCGCGAAGAGATCTTCGGGCCGGTGATGGCGATTTTGACCTATGAGAACGAAGAGGAAGTGGTGCGCCGCGCCAACGCTACCGAATACGGGCTGGCGGCGGGTGTGGTTACGCAGGATCTCAACCGCGCGCACCGCGTCATTCACCAGATTGAAGCGGGTATCTGCTGGATCAACACCTGGGGCGAATCTGCCGCAGAGATGCCGGTCGGCGGCTACAAGCACTCCGGCGTTGGCCGGGAAAATGGCCTGATGACCCTGCAGAATTACACCCAGGTGAAATCCGTGCAGGTCGAGCTGGACCGTTTTCAGTCTGTATTTTGATTAATAAAGAAACCTGAGGAGCGACTAATGGAATTTGATTACATCATCATCGGAGCCGGATCCGCAGGGAACGTTTTGGCTGCCCGACTGACCGAAGATAGCGACGTCAACGTTCTGCTGCTGGAAGCGGGCGGCCCAGATTACCGTATGGATTTTCGCACGCAGATGCCTGCGGCGCTCGCCTTTCCTTTGCAGGGAAAACGCTACAACTGGGCTTACGAGACCGAGCCGGAACCCCATATGAACAATCGCCGCATGGAGTGCGGACGCGGCAAAGGTCTGGGCGGCTCATCGCTGATCAACGGCATGTGCTACATCCGCGCTAACGCGATGGATCTCGACGGCTGGGCGGAAGCGCCGGGGCTGGAGTCCTGGCGCTACCAAAACTGCCTGCCCTACTATCGCAAAGCGGAGACGCGCGATATCGGGCCGAATGATTATCACGGCGGCGACGGCCCGGTCTGCGTGGCGACGCCGAAAGCCGGCAACAATCCGCTGTTTGCTGCGATGATCGACGCGGGCGTCGAGGCGGGCTATCCGCGCACCGAGGATCTCAACGGTTATCAGCAGGAGGGCTTTGGCCCAATGGATCGTACCGTGACGCCGCAGGGGCGCCGCTCCAGCACCGCGCGCGGCTACCTCGATCAGGCGAAAAACCGTCCCAACCTGAAAATTGTGACGCATGCGACCACCGATCGCATCCTGTTTGACGGCAAGCGCGCCGTCGGCGTGCAGTATCTGCTGGGCGCAAGCAATACCTCGCACAAGGTGCATGCGCGGCGCGAGGTACTGCTCTGCGCGGGCGCCATCGCCTCGCCGCAGATTTTACAGCGCTCCGGCGTCGGCGCTGCCAGCCTGCTGAAGTCGTTCGACATTCCCGTGGTGCACGACCTGCCCGGCGTCGGCGAGAACCTTCAGGACCACCTGGAGATGTATCTGCAGTATGAGTGCAAAGAGCCGGTGTCGCTCTACCCTGCGCTGAAGTGGTGGAACCAGCCGAAAATCGGCGCGGAGTGGATGTTCAACGGTACCGGCATCGGCGCCAGCAACCACTTTGAAGCGGGCGGCTTTATCCGCAGCCGCGAAGAGTTTGCCTGGCCGAATATTCAGTATCACTTCCTGCCGGTGGCGATTAACTACAACGGATCGAACGCGGTCAACGCGCACGGTTTCCAGTGTCATGTCGGCTCGATGCGTTCGCCGAGCCGCGGCCATGTGCGCATCAAGTCGCGCGATCCGCGCCGCCATCCCGCCATTCTGTTCAACTACATGGCGAGCGAGCAGGACTGGCATGAGTTCCGCGACGCGATCCGCATCACGCGCCAGATTATCAACCAGCCGGCGCTGGACAAGTTCCGCGGACGCGAAATCAGTCCCGGCGTGGAGTGCGAGACCGACGAGCAGCTGGATGAGTTCGTGCGCAACCACGCGGAGACGGCCTACCATCCCTGCGGCACCTGCAAAATGGGCAGCGATGAGATGGCGGTGGTCGATGGCGAAGGCCGCGTGCACGGCATGCAGGGGCTGCGCGTCGTCGATGCGTCAATTATGCCGCTGATCATCACAGGCAACCTGAATGCGACCACCATTATGATCGGCGAAAAAATCGCCGATAACATTCGTGGCCGCCAGCCGCTTCCCGCCTCGACGGCAGGCTACTTTGTCGCAGGCGAGACGCCGGTGCGCGGCGAACCGCGTCGTGCTTAACGCACTCTAGCCCGCTTCGGCGGGCTTTTGCCGCTACATCATCTGCGGCTCGCGGATCGCATTGCCTTTGTCGAAGCGCGTCAGGCGGTACGGCGCGATATCGGTAAAAAGCTGCCGATTCGTCATCAGCTGCGCACAGAGCAGGCCCGCGCCAGGGCCGATGCCGAAACCATGCCCGCTAAAGCCTGAGGCGATAAACAGACCCGGCACGCGCGGCATCTCATCGATAACCGGCACCAGATCCGGCGTGGTATCAATCCAGCCGCCCCAGGCGTGATCGATTTTAATGCCCTCCAGCGCGGGAAACGCCTTCACAAGGCTGCCCAGCGCTTCATTAAGAATCTGCCGATCGGGCGCAGGATCCAGTACGCGAATCTTCTCGAACGGCGACACGCCGTCATTCGACCAGCGACCCGCCGCCTCCGGCCCGTTAAAAAAAGAGCCGTTTAGCCGGAGCTTGAGCTTTTTGGCAATCTTGCTGCGGTACATAGGGTAGAACTTCGTGGCATAGCGGATATTCTGCGGCGCGAGATCGAGCTGGCCCCGGCCGGGGATCGCCACGGTGTAGCTGCCGTCCAGCCGGCGGCGGATACAGAGCTCCGGCATGCTAAGGCACCCCTGAATCACCTCCGGCGCTGCCGTGGTTTTAAACGCTGTGCCGAGAATATTGGCGCTGGGCAGGTCGATGCCATACTGCTTGCAGAAGCGCGAGCTCCATGCGCCGCCGCAGCAGATTACCTGGCTGGCGCGCACGCGGCCGCGCTCGGTCCAGACGCCGGAGACGCGGCCCGCGCTGATATCCAGACCGCGCACCGCGCAGCGCTGATGAACGGAGGCGCCCAGCTTTTGCGCGCCGACGGCGATAGCGGGTGCCGCCAGCGACGGCTCGGCGCGCCCGTCGGTCGGAGACCAGATGCCGCCAACCCAGCGCGCCTGGTCGCCCAGCCGCTCATGCGCCTCTTTTGGCGACAGCAGGTGGCTGACGAAACCGAGCTGCTTCGCCTGTTTGCCCCACTTTTCCCAGCGCGCTACGTCCGCTTCGTTTTGCGTGCCGTAGAGGATGCCGCTGCGGCGAAAGCCGAGATCCAGGCCGATTTCGCCGCCCAGCTCTTCCCATCTCTGCAGGCTGCGCATCGCCAGCGGCAGCTCGTAGAGGTCGCGGTTCTGCTGCCGCACCCAGCCCCAGTTACGGCCGGACTGCTCGCCGCCGATAACGCCTTTTTCAAACAGCGCCACCGCGACGCCCTGCTTCGCCAGTTCGTAAGCGACGGAGGTGCCGATAATGCCGCCGCCGATCACCACCACGTCCACCTGCTCGGGAAAGGTCGGGCTGTCTGTCACCGCATTGATTTTTATGCGCATAGAAAACCTTTTAAGTTCGGGGCGTTCAGAGATGCTTTTCAGGCGGGATATGCATGATCCACAACACTCTGGCATCGCTCTCGGTATGGTTGAAAATGTTGTGCGGCAGATGGCTCTTGAACTGAAAGCTGTCGCCGGTCATCAGGCGCGCGATATCGCCATTGATCTCCAGCGTCAGCTCGCCCTCGACCACCAGCCCCGCCTTTTCGCCCTGACCGATCAGTATTTCGTCGGAGCGGGCGCCTGGCGGAATATCGATGAGCATAAACTGCATATCGTGGTCGCCCGACGGCGACAGCATCTCTTTGGCGATGCCGCGCTTGCCGACGTTGAAGCGCGGCCGCTCCGCGCTGCGGCGAACATAATGCTCGGCGCCGCGCAGCGACGCGGCGCTCTCCTCCAGAAACGCCGTCAGCGGCACCTTCAGCACCAGCCGCAGCTGTTCCAGCACCCGGACGGTGGGATTCGTCAGGTTGCGTTCTATCTGGCTGATAGCGCCGGCGGAAACGTTCGCCAGCAGCGCCAGTTCGGTAATGGTCAGATTGCGCGCCTTGCGCAAGCTTTTCAGCCGCGAGCCGATATCCGTTTCAGCGGCGCCGGGTTCCGCCTTGTGTTGCGATGCGTTTTTCATCTCATGCTCTTGTTTGCCGTCGCGCCTGTTCGCCGACCTGGGTTAAATCAGGGCATGCCCCATTTATCTTTGATGGTCTGAAGCGTGCCGTCCTGTTTCATGGCGGTCAGCGCGCTGTCGATCTCCGCCAGCAGCTTGTCGTTGCCTTTTTTCACGCCGAACGCCATAGGCGAAACCTGTTCCGGCTTGTAGCCCTCAACAACGTGCATGCCTTTCAGCCCGCCCGCTTTAGCCTGCGCTTTCAGGATGGGATAGTCGTTCATGCCCGCCGCGATGCGGCCCAGTGAAAGATCGCGCGTCATGTCCGCCGGGCTGTCATAGACCTTCACCTCTTTGGCGATGCCGCTCTGCATCAGGCTTTGCGTATAGTCGGTACCCGCCATGGTGCCCACCACCTCGCCTTTCAAATCCTGCCAGGAGCCATATTTTTTAGCATTGTCGTCGCGCACCACCAGCCCCGCGCCGAAGGCGGTGACCGGCTGCGAGAAGCCGATGCGCTTCGCGCGCTCCGGCGTCGGCGTCATACCGGCGACGATCATATCGATTTTCCCGGCAATAACTGACTGAATCAGCGTTGAAAAAGGCACGGCGGTGAAATTGACCTCCAGATGCTGGCGCCGTGCCACTTCCGCCGCGACGTCCGGCATAAAGCCTTCGATTTTTCCACTCTGGGTATTCAGGAAGGTGGTGGGCGCGCTGGAGGGCGGCGACCCTGCCGTCAACGCGGCGGCCTGAGCACTAACGCTGACCACGGTGGCGACGCTCAGGGCTATGGAGATATTCAGCAGGCTTATTTTACGGGCGACAGACATAACTCACTCCTGGTTCAGTAGCGAAAGGGCGAACGTCTTTTTCACTATAATGAAATTTATGCCGCCGCTGTCAACGTTTTATTTTGTGAAAACGGCGCACCTCACACATTGCCGATAAAGCCGTTGCTTTCATCAATCCACCTATCTATAGCTGTTTCTTATCGCGGTAATAACAATTCGCTATCTCGCGACAAGCGCTATTTATTGACAGCGCGTAGCGGGTAAAGATATTCATTATATTGAATCCCCATTGCCCCAAGACCCGTTACGCAGCACGTTCAGGAGCCTGAGATGGACTGGAGCAGCATTCATACGTATCTCCCCTTTTTGCTGAAAGGGGCTGAAATGACGATCTCCATCACCCTGTTATCGCTGGTGATTAGCACGCCGCTGGGATTACTCTTTGCCGCAGCGAAGATGTGCCCGTGGAAAATTATTTCCTGGCCGGTGAGGACGGTGATTAATATTACCCGCGGCCTGCCGATGATTGTGGTGCTGTTTTATATCTACTTTGTTTTTCCTGATATTGGCATCACCCTCACCTCTTTTCAGGCCAGCGTCATCGGCATCGCTTTTTGCTTCTCCACCTATATTGCTGAGATATTTCGCGCCGGTATTGAGTCGGTGGATCGCGGGCAGTTTGAAGCGGCGCGCTCTATGGGCATGGGCTTTGGAAAGGCGATGCGCCGCGTGATCCTGCCGCAGGCGTTCCACGTCGCGCTGCCGCCCTACAGCAATACGCTGGTGATGATGCTGAAAGATTCCGCCCTCGCCTCAACCATCGCCGTCACAGAAATGACCCGGCAAGGTCAGCTGATCGCCGCATCAACCTTTGACAACACCACAGTCTATACCCTGGTCGCGGTGCTCTATCTGCTGCTGTGCATGCCGCTGATGGCGCTGACCAGGCGGCTGGAAAAACGTCAGATGAAAGGAGCCTGAGATGATCGAGATTGACGACGTTCACAAAAAATTTGGCCGGGTCGAGGTATTGAAGGGCGTCAGCTTTTCCGTCAACGCTGGGGAGGTGGTCTGCCTGATCGGCCCATCCGGCTCGGGCAAATCGACGATTTTGCGCTGCATTAACGGGCTGGAAAGCTACGAGGGCGGCGAGATCCGCGTGCTGGATCGGCGGGTTGATAACCGGCATAAAAGCATTAACGATCTGCGTCGCCAGATCGGCATGGTGTTTCAACGCTTCAACCTTTTCCCGCACCGCAGCGTGCTGGAAAACGTGATGGAAGGCCCTGTTCACGTCAACGGCGAGTCGCGCGCTCAGGCAGAGAAGCGCGCTAAATCCCTGCTGGCGCTGGTGGGGCTGGCGGACAAGATCCACGCCTGGCCGGGGCAGCTCTCCGGCGGTCAGCAGCAGCGCGTCGCCATTGCGCGCACGCTGGCGCTGCAGCCGAAAGCGATACTCTTCGATGAGCCGACATCTGCGCTCGACCCCGAGCTGGTTGGCGAGGTACTGCAGGTGATGCGCAACCTGGCGCAGGAAGGCATGACGATGATTGTCGTCACGCATGAGATGCAGTTCGCCCGCGAAGTGGCCGATCGCGTCTGCTTTCTGCACAGCGGGCAGATTGTCGAACAGGGACCCGCGCAGCAAATTCTGCTGCAGCCTCAGGAAGCGCGCACCCAGGAGTTTCTGCGTCGCGTTCTCGGCAGCAGCGACACCCCTTTTTGTTCCCGGTGCCAGGTGGCCGTTTAAAGGCTGACGCTCTGCGCGCGGCTGGCGCTAAACCGCTCAGGCGGAGGCAGCGCCGGCGCGGCGCCGATGCCTTCACACAGGACCTCTGCTGTTATAAAGCAACAGGGCGTTTATTCCCTCCACAGATCCGCTGCTTTGCCGCTTGGCTTTTTTTGTTTTCCTTCAAATACTTGTGAGAAAATCAGGCAGGGTTATACTTCAATCAACAGTGATTGCTCACTGAAACTAATAATCTCTACCCTCTTTTCTCTGCGTGCGGGATAACGCTTTTTCTGCGGCCAGGCCAGGCCGGTCGCGCACCGTCTCTCTTTTCCGGACACGGAATTCACGACAGCAACCTTGTTCTATTTAGCTTTTCCAGCCTGATTGCTGCGCCGGGGAGCATGCCGCGCGCGCAATAGCACAGGGCCCTTTTTCAATCCTGATTGTTACAGGAGGAGACGATGTTGCCTTTTTCTAGCTTCTGGCAGGCCGGGTATGAAGGTGCGGATCATATCAACACGGCAGGCCAGCGCCTGGTGATGGATGCCGTGACCGACCATCAGACTCAGTTTCGCAGCGACTATCTCGCTCTGCAGCAATTTGGCATCCGCACCGTGCGCGAGAGCATCGGCTGGCGTCAGGCGGAAGACGATCCGGAAAAAACGTTCGCCACGCTGCGGGGCAAAATGCAGGCGGCGCAGGCGCTGGGCATTCAGATTAACTGGACCTTCTGCCACTACGGCTGGCCTGAAGATGTCGATCTTTTTTCAGACGACTTTGTTCCGCGCTTCGCCGCTTTTTGCCAGCGCGTCGCTGCTTTCCTGGCGCCCTGGTATCGCCAGGCACCAGTCTATTCGCCGATGAATGAGATCTCCTTTTTTAGCTGGGGCCTGTCGGTCGGGCTGTTTGGCAACCACCGCGAGGCGGATCCTGACGAGATCAAGCGCCAGCTGGTGCGCGCGACCCTGGCGGGCTGCGACGCCATCTGGCTGGCCGATCCCCGGGCGCGCTTTCTTCATTGCGATCCCCTTATTCATCTGGTTCCTGATGAAGAGAGCGAAGCCTGCTATCAGCTCACCGCCGGGTTGAACGCCGCGCAGTATCAGGCCTGGGATATGCTGGCCGGCGCGCGCGAGCCGGAACTGGGCGGCGCGGCGCGCTATCTCGATATCATCGGTGCCAACTACTATCACGCCAATCAGTGGGAGGCTAACTCCAACCAGCGGCTGGCGTGGCATCTGGGGGATCAACGCAGAAAGCCGCTGCACAAGCTGCTGCTGACGTTAGCGCAGCGCTATCAGCGTCCGATATTGCTGGCGGAAACCAGCCATGTCGGCAGCGGGCGTCCCGCCTGGATGACCTATATCACCGCGCAGATAGCGCAGGCGCAGCTAGGCGGCTGCGACATCCTGGGCATCTGTATTTACCCCATTATTGAAAGCCCTCTCTGGGAAGACCCTCACCACTGGCCGCGCAGCGGCCTCTGGGATGTCGCCCCTGATTTTACGCGTCAGCTGCACCAGCCTACCGCCGCAGCCTTGCGGCAATCACAACGTTCGCTGCACCGGTTTCACGCGCTGTTATCGCCGGCCGGCGAGCCACAGGAGTCCTCTATGAAACAGTCCGTTTTGGTGGTTTTTAGTCATCTTCGCTGGGGTTTCGTCTTTCAACGTCCGCAACATTTACTGTCGCGTCTTGCTCAGCACCATCGCGTGCTGTTCATCGAGGAGCCGGTTTATCAGCCCGGCGAGGCGGGGCTGCGACAGCAGTCGCCTGCGCCCAACGTTACCGTCATCGAACCGCACACCGACGTCGATGCGCCGGGCTTCCATGACAGCCAGATCGCCGTGCTGCAACCCCTGCTCGCGGCGCTGCTGGAGAGCGACGAGCAGCCGCTGGTGTGGTTCTATACGCCGATGGCGCTGCCGCTGCTTACCTGCTTCAACCCCAGCGCCATTATTTATGACTGCATGGATGAGCTTTCCGCCTTTAATATGGCGCCGCGCCAGCTGCAGCAGCGCGAGTCCGCTCTGTTAAGCCGCGCCGACGTGGTCTTTACCGGCGGCACCAGCCTGTATGAAGCGAAAAAGCCTCGCCATCAGAACGTGCACTGTTTTGCCAGCAGCGTTGACGCCGCGCATTTCGAGCAGGCGCTCGATCGCAGCAACGGCCACCCGCTGCAGGAAAATCTGCCCGGCCCGATACTGGGCTACTACGGCGTGATTGACGAGCGTATGGATATTGGGCTGATCGCCGCCCTCGCCGATGCGCATCCCGACTGGCAAATCGCCATGGTCGGTCCCGTCGTGAAGATCGATCCGCTCAGCCTGCCGCAGCGGCCCAACCTGCACTGGTTCGGCCAGCAGCCCTATGAAGCGCTACCGCATTTCCTGGCCGGATGGGACGTCTGCCTGATGCCGTTTGCGCTGAACGCCTCAACGCGCTTTATCAGCCCGACCAAAGTGCTGGAGTATATGGCGGCACAGCTGCCAGTCGTCAGCACCGCCGTACGGGACGTGGTACGCCACTATAGCGATGTGGTGAGCATTGCCGATACGCCGCAGGCCTTTATTCTCGCCTGCGAGGCCGCACTGGCACTGAGCGATGAGGCGCGGCGTCAGCAGGCGGCGCAGATGGCGGCGATCATTGCCGAAACCTGGTGGGATCGCACCGCTGAGCAGATGCAGGCGCAGATCGTCAGGCTGCGCGATAGCGTCGTGCAGCCGGTTGCTGCGGCGAAAGTGCCGGAAACTACCGACGGCGTGCGCGCGGTCACTCTGCGTCCGGTGGAGTGTCTGATCCTTGGCGCCGGGCCGACCGGCCTGAGCGCGGGCTACCACTACGGCGAAGGCGCGGTGGTGCTGGAGAAAAACGAGACGCCTGGCGGCTGGTGCCGCTCTATCGCAGATAAGGGATTTACCTTCGATTATGCGGGTCACATTATGTTCTCCAACGATCCCTATGTGCTTCAGCTTTACGACAAACTGCTGGGCGATAACCTGCACTGGCAAAACCGCGAAGCCTGGGTTTACAGCCATGACGTCTTTACCCGCTATCCTTTCCAGTCGGCGCTGCACGGGCTGCCGGCAGAGGTGATTGGCGAGTGCGTGCTGGGCGCGATAGAAGCGCGTTACGGTGTCACGGGTGCGCAGGAGGCGGCACCGCTTAACGCGGTACGACCGGCGGCCAATACCGACTGCCGCGACTGCTGCGCCGACGGCGTGCTGGGCGCCGAGGCGACGGAGCCTGCGGGCGCGGACGAAGCAGGAGAAGACTTCGAAAACTTTATCTTCCGTACCTGGGGTCGCGGTATCGCGCATCATTTTGCCGTTCCCTACAACCGCAAACTGTGGAAAACCCCGCTTGCCGATATGGAAACCTCCTGGCTCGGCGGGCGCGTTCCGCTGCCCGATCTTCAGCAGATCATCTCGGGCGCGCTGGCACCGCTGGATAAGCCTGTCGGCCCTAACGCCCGCTTCGGCTACCCTAAGCGCGGCGGCTTTCAGGCGCTGATGAATGGCTTCCTGCCCCACCTTAATTGCGTGCTGGAGACCGAGGCGGAGATCGCCGACATCCAGCCGCAAAGCCGCAGCGTCACTCTTAAGGATGGGCGTCACTACCACTACGATCAGATGATTAGCACTCTGCCGCTGCCCGAGCTGGTGCGCCTGATGGGCAACCGCGCGCCGCAGGCGGTACAGCAAGCCGCCTCGCTGCTGCGTCACGTGTCGGTACGCTGCGTTAACCTCGGCATTGGCCGAGCCAACCTCAGCGACAAACACTGGATCTACTATCCAGGCGATACCCTGTTTCACCGCATTTTCCTCCAGGGCAACGCCAGCCCGGAATGCAACCCCCCCGGCGGTTTTGGTTTGACCTGCGAAATCACCTATCGCGCCGATCAGCCGCTGCCGTATCAAGGGGAGACGCTGATCCAGCGCTGCATCGATGACTGCATTCGCGTCGGCATTATTCGCGCAGATGACGTTATCGTCACCGCTCATGAGGTGGATATGCCTTATGCCTATGTGGTTTACGATCATCAGCGCAAAGCCAACGTGGCGCTGATCCGCAACTGGCTGGCGGCACAGGGCATTCATCTTTCCGGACGTTACAGCGAATGGGAGTACTACAATTCGGATCACGCTTTCCTGGCGGGCAAGCGCGCAGCCGAAACGGTGAAAGCGCTGCTGACTAACCGTAAGACAACGGCGTAACCCAAGCGGATGCCGGACGCATAGCGTCTGGTGTCCCCCGTTGCATCTGGTGGTAAAAGGATCCTCTGGATCCATGACTTTATATAATGGGCATTATATAAAGCCAGAAGCAGCCGAATGGCTGTTTTATATACGGTAAAATGGCATCGCTACGTGAATTCTGCTGCACTCACCCCCTGCGTTTTCGCCAGAATTCACGTAGCGCGATCGCTTTGCGGCGTGTTCAACTTTTATACGCCGTGCGGTCATCTACTCGCCATCTGGCGAAAGCAGAACCAGCCGCCTCGCCACGCCGCCATAACGGTAAACCCTGCCTGCTGGCCTTATGCTATTTTTTTGCATTAATCCAATGATCTGTCAGCAGTCGATTACACTTTCTGTTTCGAGGCAGCTATTACAAGGAAATGAGGTATTCATGAGTCAACTCTTTAGCGCAACGCATATTGGCAAGCTGGCACTGGAAAACCGCATTGTTATTGCGCCGATGTGTCAATACTCCGCGAGCGAAGGCAAAGCCACCGCATGGCACCGCATCCATCTTGGTCAGCTGGCGCTTTCCGGCGCGGGCCTGCTGATTATCGAAGCCACCGCGGTTGAACCCGTTGGCCGCATTACTCCGGGCGACCTTGGCCTGTGGGATGACGATACCGAAGCGGCCTTACGCACGGTGCTGGAAGATATTCGCGCTTATTCACCGATCCCGGTCGGCATCCAGCTGGGCCATGCGGGCCGCAAAGCCTCCTGCGCCGCGCCCTGGGAAGGCGGTCATCAGTTAAGGCTGGAAGAAGGCGGCTGGGAAACGGTCGCGCCTTCTGCAGAAGGCTTCAATGAAGAGGATCGTCCGCCGCTGGCACTGAGCCGTGACGATCTCGCGCGTATTAAAGAGAAGTTTGTCGACACCGCAAAGCGCGCGGAGAAACTTGGCATACAGCTCATTGAGCTGCACGCTGCGCATGGCTATCTGCTGCATCAGTTTCTGTCGCCGCTCAGCAACCACCGTGAAGATGAATATGGCGGCTCGCTGGAAAATCGCATGCGCTTCCCGCTGGAAATTTTCCGCGCGGTGCGCGAGGCGGTCTCTGATGATATCGCCATCGGGGTGCGTATCTCCGCAACCGACTGGGTTGAGGGCGGCTGGGATAATGCACAGTCCATTGCATTCAGTAAACAATTTGAGGCCGCAGGCGGCGATTATGTTCACGTATCGAGCGGCGGCCTGGCGCCTCAGCAGTCGATTACGGTAGGACCGGGCTACCAGCTGCCGTATGCGCGTGATATTCGCAAAGAGGTGAACATTCCGGTTATCGCCGTCGGCCTGATTACCGAGCCGAAGCACGCCGAAGCGGTGCTGCAGGAAGGCAGCGCCGATCTGGTGGCGCTGGCGCGCGGCATGCTCTACGATCCGCGCTGGCCGTGGCATGCTGCCGCCGAGCTAGGCGCGCAGGCAAGCGCACCGCCGCAGTATCTGCGTTCTGAACCGCATGAAGTAAAAGGGACATTAAAAGCTAACCGCTAATGCGCCCTGCCGGCTCTGCCTTCAGGGCCGGTTTCACGCCGTTTCTGTGACGCGCGGCGGCAGCGCTTTTCCATCTTAAGGTTTCTCTAAGCTGTAAAATGTCAAACTCTGCTCAGTGACTGAGGAGAGTACAAATGAAATCTGCCCTGTTTTTTAAGCGTGAAGAATATCTGGCGCTGCTGATCGCCTCTGCAAGCGTAATTGGCTATTTAGCTATCTGGTTCAGGACCTGAATAACAGCGCGCTGCCACTTTTATTTCATGCTCGCGTTTCAGCCGCAGGATGGAATAATGGAAGAACGCTTCGCTGGCAAAAGATGCCTTAAACACGCGTTGCGTCCAGTGCTTCACCAGCCCTTCTCTGGATGCTTTGGCTTATTCAGCTGGACGTAATTTGGCTAATTATCACACCCTCTACATTCTTGTCTTTAAAATTGTATTGCAGGCAGTTTACCTGAGTAAAATCACCATAAGTCCTGGTGTTATTGCAATATCTAATTATATTTGTATCTGAAGTGTTAGAGAACCTTGGCCGGATGTTTTTCAATGTCATATTCAACAAAGGCACCCCCTTGATGGTTACGCTTAAATCACCCGAATAAGAATAACATCCTTTTGCCCTCTCATCTCTTGCTATTGCAATAGATGTTAAATCGCCTAGCCCCATCTCATTGTCAGAGATAAACCAATAGCTTACGCCTTTTGAGCTGAGGCAAAGCCATGAGGCTTGATCTCCTTTATTAACGGTCAGGTCAGTAACTTTCGCTATGTCTGTAAGCGTGCTGTATTCCATAACAAACATGTTGTCGCCAATAATAACGTGAGGCGATAAATCCTTGTTAGTATCGTATTCAGGAACGGACGCATCGTCCTGATAGAAGTTAGCACCAAACCCCTGCATTTGCATAGCCATGGCGGCAGGAGAAGCCATTACAGCAAGGGCAACAGCAATATATTTCATTTCACCCTTAACTCCCTGTCACCACTCGCCCAAATGCTTTTTCTCACGCTGATGGGTGCGATAATACATCCTTCGGATGAGTCCAGCGGATGCTTTTTGCTTGCGCCATGTATGCGAAAGGCTGAGCGTCCACACATTGCATTGCTCAGGTTAGGGATAAGGTTAAGTGTGTATTTCCCCGTGTGAGGAGAATGGTGAGGATGGCCAATGGTATAAGTCCCTCTGGGAAGGGGGCCTTTCCCGCTCATACATTCCTGAGAACTGTCGTTTTTATATCCAGTCGCTCCGGCATAGTCTGCGGTGTACGTTTCACCGTTACGGGTGAAGGTGTGTGTTTTTACATCATATACCCACGCCATTACGCAGCCCGTCCTTTCCATGAGTCAGAATGAATGATATTGCCATCAAGGTAATGCCATGTGATCTTCTCGTAAGCTAAATCAACGTATTCAAGATGATCATGCCTTTCCCATTGGTGACTTTTTATATCCATCATGAACGGTTCTATTTCTATTGCTTTCACGTTCTCCAGAGTCGTCCTGAAATACTCTTCCTCGAATCCGTTATGGTTGATGCGATAAAATTTAAAGACAGCCTTTTTTAGCGTCTGGCCTGTGGACAATGCTTTGTACAGATAAGACGATGAGTTATCGATGCCTTTCATGAAAGCATATGAGCTATGCAGACAGGTTAGGGTCGCTTTCCCAGTCAGAAAATCCGTAGACTGTTCTACAGAGTGCATGAATTCACTAACTTCTATGCTTCCTTCTCGACCATGGATATCGACACTGCCCTTTATTGGCGATCCACCATCATCTTCGAGCCATAAGTAAACCGGAATAGCCATTGAATAAATCCCTTTATTAATTGAGTAGGCGATTATCTTTTGTCCAGCCTTCATGATGAAGTGTTGCCTGATGGTTTATTGCTTTAAATCAAGAAAATGTACCTTTTCTCAGCCACCGGCAGACTTCACCTCGTCCCCTCTGCGCTCAGGCCGCTACCTGTTGAAGTAAGCGGAATTCAACCGGGCTGAGGCCGTTGCCCTTTCTCGACATGCTCTGCACCACGCCTGCAGCCCGGAGAATGCGTGACAACGGCGAGCCGTAATTCGAAGGAAAACTCAATACTGCTCACTGAACCGCACCTTAATCAGTCGGGTGCCCGACTTTTGGGGTGCGGTTCACTGGCAGGGCTTTTACGATGAGCTTTTCCGACAGGAAGTCAGAATATCGTCATCCGCTTTATAGACCTTTGTCGCCGTGCCGGTCAGCCCCAGCATGGTTGAGAAAAGGTTATCCTGCGAGAAGTTATCCTGTGCCGCGAGCTTGTCAAGACAGCCCTTGTTCACGCCATAGCGCTGCTGGTAATCCGGCGAGAGCCAGATGAGCATCGGCACATGTTTCTGCACCTCTGGCGCGATGGCATAGGGCATACCGTGTAGATAGGTGCCGTTCTCGCCCAGCGATTCACCATGGTCGGAGAGATAGACCAGGCTGGTGGTAAATCTGTCCTGATGCGCCTGCAGCAGCTTGATCGCCTTATCGACGATAAAGTCGACGTACAGCAGGGTGTTATCATAGGTATTCACCAGCTGCTGCTGCGAACAGTCCTGAATCTGATTGGTATCGCAGGTCGGCGTAAAGCGGCGGAACTGCGGCGGATAGCGATTGTAATAAGTCGGGCCGTGGCTGCCGATGGTATGCAGCACGATCACGCCGTTGCCCTGGAGCTGCTCAATATAGGCCTCGAGCCCGTGGAACAGCACTTCGTCGTAGCATTCCCCCTTAATACACATCCCTGCCAGGTTCAGGCTGGAAACATCCTGATGCGGCACACGATCGCAGGCGCCTTTGCAGCCGCCGTCGTTATCATTCCATAGCACCTTAATGCCGGCGCGCTGGATCACATCCAGCAGCCCTTCCTGATGTCCGGCGAGCGCATCGTCATAGTGGGCGCGCGGCATGCCGGAAAACATGCAGGGAACCGACACCGCCGTCGCCGTGCCGCAGGAAGTGGTATGCGGGAAATAGGTGACGTCATCTTTTTTCAGCAGCGGATTGGTTTCACGGTCGTAGCCGGAGAGGGAGAAATCCGCAGCGCGCGACGTTTCGCCGACGATCAAAATAGTCAGATTCTTTTTGCCCGTTTGCATCGCTGGCTGCAGATGCGCGTCTTCGCCGATTTTCACCAGCGGCAGATTAAGATCCCGGTTGTGTTTATACCAGGAGAGGGTGGCGGCAATGGAGTTTGAGGGGCTGAGCGACTTCACCAGCTCTTTCTGATTGCGAAACAGCGAGGCGTAATCTTTGTAAAACAGCGACGCCACCAGCAGGATGCAGATCACCGACGCCGCCACGCTGATAATGCGGTAAACGGCGCTTTTCCAGAAGGGCCTGGTGGGGCGAACGCGCACCCAGAACGCCAGGAGCGCCATCACCACGCCGGAAAGCAGCAGCGTCGCGACCAGCTGCGGCGTCATCAGCGCCAGACTCTCTGACGGCGTGGTATCAAGGATATTCACCAGCATCGACCGATCAATAATCACCCCATAATTCCAGATGAAATATTGCGCGGCGGCGGAGACCAGAATAAACAGCGCGATTACCACGCGATCGAGCCAGATAAAAGAGGCAATGGTCACGACAATATTAATTACCGACACCGCCACCAGCGGCATCGAAAGAAATACCAGCCAGTTGCGCACGCTATCCAGCGGCATGGCGGCGATCACCTGGTGATAAAAGGCCAGGTTAAGAAACACCGCGATATAAGTCGAAAACAGCAGCAGAAAAGAGAGCCGATTTAGCGTCGGTCTTTTATTGAGCGGGAAAAACATGCATGCAGTCCATCTGTTAACAGGAGTGAGCAGCATGCCGCATTAACTTTAGGGAAACCTTAAGCCGCTTTAATCAGAGCACGCGCCATCATGCTGACAGCGGCAAAGCGCGTTAAACTTCTTCCCCGCCTTGCTGACTATTAAAGGAGAAGAGATGACCACGCTGCGCCTGCTGCTTTCGGAATCCAGCGATCCCTGGTTTAACCTCGCCGTCGAGGAGTGTATTTACCGGCAGATGCCCGCCACCCAGAAGGTGCTGTTTCTCTGGCGCAACGCCGAAACCGTGGTGATTGGCCGGGCGCAAAACCCCTGGAAAGAGTGCAACACGCGGCGCATGGCGCAGGACGGCATTAAGCTGGCGCGACGCAGCAGCGGCGGCGGCGCGGTGTTTCATGACCTGGGCAACTGCTGCTTTACCTTTATGGCGGGCAAGCCGGAATATGACAAGAGCGTCTCGACCGGCATCATCTTGCATGCGCTGAGCAGGCTGGGGATCGCGGCCGAAGCGTCGGGGCGTAACGATATCGTGGTCAGGCGCGGTGAGGAGGTGCGTAAAATCTCCGGCTCCGCCTACCATGAAACCCCCGATCGCGGCTTCCACCATGGCACTTTTTTAATCAATTCCGATCTGTCGCGGCTGGCGGATTATCTCAACCCGGACATCAAAAAGCTGCAAACCAAAGGCATTACGTCGGTGCGTTCGCGCGTGGCGAATCTGGCGGAGATCGCGCCAGCGATAACCTACGCCACCATTTGTGACGCCGTCACCGAATCCTTTTTCGACTACTACGGTGCGCGCTGCCAGCCAGAGCGTATTTCGCCGCAGGCGCTGCCCGACCTGCCTGGTTTTGCCAAACAGTTTGCGCGCCAGAGCAGCTGGGAGTGGAACTTCGGCCACTCGCCCGACTTCTCTCACCTGCTTGATACCCGCTTTGCCTGGGGCGGCGTGGAGATCCATTTTGACGTCGAACGCGGCGTAATTAGCCGCTGTCAGATTTTTAGCGATAGTCTGAATCCTGCGCCGCTGGAGGCGCTGGCGGCGCAGCTACAGGGCGTCGCCTATCGTCCCGATGCGCTGGCCGCTGCGGTCGCGCGGTTGCAAACGGCGTACCCGGCACAGCATGAGGAGCTGGCGCAGCTGAAAAGCTGGCTTACCGCCAGCGTCAGCTAGCGCGCAAACGGGCCGGCCCCTACCGACTCCCGCAGCGACAGGCTGGCAGCGAACGCCTCGGCGTCCTGCCAGCATCCTCCGTCGAGCATCGCCAGCAGGCGCGCAATCGCCTCCTGAATCATTTCCGTTACAGGGATTTTGACGCTGGACAGCGCGGGCACGGTAAAGGGCGCGAGCGGAATATCGTCAAAGCCCAGCACCGACACCTGCGTCGGCACCGCGATCTGCGCCGTGGTTAGCGCGCGAATGGCGCCGATCGCCATCTCGTCGTTGCTGGCTACCAGCGCGCTAAAGGCGCAGCCGCTGGCGAGCAGCGCAGACGTGGCCATCGCGCCGCTCTCCGCATGCCAGTTCCCCTGCGCGATAAGCGCCTCGCGCAGCGGGATGGCGCTCTCCTCCAGCGCCGCCTTATAGCCGGCCAGGCGCTCCAGGCCGGTCGGCGAATCGAGCGAGCCGGTGATAAAGGCGATATCGCGATGGCCGAGATCGATAAGCGACTGAACCGCCATCGCGCCGATCCGCTTCTGATCGGCGTAAATGCAGAAGCTGTGGTGCTGACGCAGGCGTCGGTTTACCACCAGCACCGGCTGTTTGTGCTGCGCGACGATCTCGTCCATTTCGTCGATGGTAAGAAAGCGCGGATAGATGATGATGCCGTCGCAGCGCAGATCGAGCAGAAAGTCGATCGCCGCCCGCTCCTGCGCCGCGCTGTGCTTGCCGTCCGCCAGAATAAGCTGGCGGCCCTGCTGTTCCAGCATGCGCGCCGAATGCGACATCAGCTCGGAAAAGTAGTTGCCGCTGTAGAGGGTGTTGGTTACCACCAGCCCGATGGTCTGGGTCGATTTTACCGACAGATTGCGCGCCAGCAAGTTAGGGCGAAACTCCGTTTCGGCCACCGCCTGCATCACCTTTTCCCGCGTCTCCTGACTGACATAGCCATTGCCCGACAGCACCCTGGACACCGTGGCTTTTGATACCCCTGCCCGTTTCGCGACCTCAAGTATGGTGGCCATAATTTTTCCCTTCTCCCTCAGTCAGCTGAGCAGTCTACTTAACCTCAGACGCCGCTCGACAAGCAGCAAGCCAGTAAGTGATGTTAATCACAGTTTGAAAAATAACCGCTTCTGCTCTCTTGTTATCGATTTTGCAACTGTTCATGATTTTGTGAAACCGGTTTCCTATGGTGCATCTTAACGCTGGGCGAATCAGCGCGCACTCTGTCCCTACAACAGCAGGCCGCCGGAAAAAAACACCCTACTCATAACAACAGAGACGCAAAACTATGCCTAATCCTTATGCAGAAGTCTCTCGCGCCATCGTACAGTCGCTGGGCGGCATGCAGAATATTGAGGCGGTCACCCACTGCATGACCCGTTTGCGGTTTGTGGTAAAAGATCGCGCCCTGATCGACAGCGCCGCGCTCAAAGCGCTGCCGGGCGTGATGGGCGTGGTCAACAACGACACCCAGTGCCAGGTCATTATCGGCAACAACGTCGGCAAGGCCTATCAGGCGATCCTTGAACTTGGTACGCCAGCCGCCTCAGGCGGCGCGCCGGTGAAGCGTAAGATCACCCTGAGAAGCATCGGCGCCAGCATTCTCGATGCGCTGGTGGGCACCATGTCGCCGCTGATCCCGGCCATTATCGGCGGCTCGATGGTGAAGCTGCTGGCGATGGTGCTCGAAATGAGCGGCGTGCTGCCGAAAGGCTCCTCGACGCTGACTATCCTGACGGTAATTGGCGACGGCGCCTTCTTCTTCCTGCCGGTGATGGTCGCCGCCTCAGCCTCGCTGAAGTTCAAAACCAATATGTCGCTGGCGATCGCCATTGCAGGCGTGCTGCTGCACCCCGGCTTTATCGATTTGATGGCAAAAGCGGCGCAGGGCCAGGCGGTTGACTTTGCGTCGATCCCGGTGACGCCGGTGAAATATACCTACACGGTGATCCCGGCGCTGGTGATGACCTGGATCCTGTCGCATATCGAACGTATCATCGACCGCATTACGCCAGCCGTGACGAAAAACTTCCTGAAGCCGATGCTGATTGTGCTGGTCGCCGCGCCGATTGCCATTCTGCTGATTGGCCCGCTCGGCATCTGGATCGGCAGCGGCATTTCCGCGCTGGTTTATACCGTACACGGCTATCTCGGCTGGCTCTCGGTGGCGATTATGGGCGCGCTCTGGCCGCTGCTGGTGATGACCGGCATGCATCGCGTCTTTACCCCGACCATTATTCAGACCATCGCGGAAACCGGCAAAGAGGGCATGGTGATGCCGTCGGAGATCGGCGCCAACCTGTCGCTGGGCGGCTCTTCGCTGGCGGTCGCTTTTAAGACCAAAAACCGCGAGCTGCGCCAGACCGCCCTCGCCGCCGCCGCCTCCGCCATTGTGGCGGGCATCTCCGAACCGGCGCTCTATGGCGTAGCGGTGCGCCTGAAGCGTCCGCTGGTCGCCTGCCTGATTAGCGGCTTTGTCTGCGGCGCGGTCGCCGGGGTCGGCGGGCTCGCCAGCCACTCGATGGCGTCGCCGGGTCTCTTTACCAGCGTGCAGTTTTTCGATCCCGCCAACCCGATGAGCATCGTCTGGGTGGTGGCGGTGATGGTGCTCTCCGTGGTGCTCTCTTTTATTTTGACGTTGATTTTAGGCTTTGACGATATCCCGGAAAGCGCGCCCGAGGCCAGCGCCTCGCCCACGCCCTCCGACGCGATTAAGCCCGTTAAGGCAGCTGTCCATCATTGAGGTAATTTATGTCGGAACTGACATTTCCAGCAGGTTTTTTATGGGGTGGCGCACTCGCCGCAAATCAGTCTGAAGGCGGCTATCGTGAAGGCGGGAAAGGCCTGACGACGGTGGATATGATCCCGCACGGCGCCGCGCGCATGCCGGTTAAGCTCGGATTAGAGAAGCGCTTTGCGCTGCGCGAAGAGGAGTACTATCCCAGCCATGAGGCGATCGATTTTTACCACCGCTATAAAGAGGATATTGCGCTGATGGCGGAGATGGGCTTCACGGTGTTCCGCACCTCAATCGCCTGGAGCCGCCTCTACCCGCGCGGCGATGAGCGCGAGCCCAACCCGGAAGGCATCGCCTTTTACCGCAGCCTGTTCGAAGAGTGCCGGAAGTATGGTATCGAACCGCTGGTCACGCTGTGTCATTTTGATGTGCCGATGTATCTGGTCATAGAGTACGGCTCGTGGCGCAACCGCAAAATGATCGATTTCTTCGCCCGCTATGCGCGCACCTGCTTTGAGGCGTTTGACGGGCTGGTGAAATACTGGCTCACCTTCAATGAGATCAACATCCTGTTGCACAGCCCTTTTTCGGGCGCGGGTCTGGCGTTCGAGACGGACGAGAATCCGGACCAGGTGAAGTATCAGGCGGCCCACCACGAGCTGGTAGCCAGCGCGCTGGCCACCCGGATTGCCCACGAGGTCAACCCGGCTAACCAGGTCGGCTGTATGCTGGCGGGCGGCAACTTTTATCCCTGGTCCTGCAAGCCGGAAGATGTCTGGGCGGCGCTGGAGAAGGATCGCGAGAATCTTTTCTTTATTGATGTGCAGGCCAGAGGCGCTTATCCATCCTATGCCGCCCGTCTGTTCCGCGAGAAAGGCGTTGCTATTGAGATGGCGAGCGACGACGTGGAGATATTGAAAAACAGCGTCGACTTTGTGTCGTTCAGCTATTACGCGTCACGCTGCGCCTCAGCGGAGATGAACGAGCAGAACAGCAGCGCCGCCAACGTGGTGAAGTCGCTGACCAATCCCTATATCAAACGCAGCGACTGGGGCTGGGGCATCGACCCGCTGGGTCTGCGCATCACCATGAACATGATGTATGACCGCTATCAGAAGCCGCTGTTTCTGGTAGAAAACGGCCTGGGCGCACAGGATACGGTGGAGGCGGACGGCAGCATCAACGATGACTACCGCATCAGCTATCTGCGCGAGCATATCCGGGCGATGGCGCAGGCGATCGACGACGGCGTGCCGGTGATGGGCTATACCACCTGGGGCTGCATCGACCTGGTCGCCGCCTCCACCGGCGAGATGAGCAAGCGCTACGGCTTCGTCTATGTCGATCGGGATGATTTAGGACGCGGCACGCTGGCGCGCTCGCGGAAAAAATCGTTCTGGTGGTATAAAAAAGTGATCGCCAGCAACGGCCGCGATCTCAGCTAGGAACGCGAGAATCAGGCAGCAAAATGCATGCGCGGTAGCTCAATTTTTTCAGCTTATGCCACACTTAACGCACCTGCATTCTGTTAAGGATATCTGATGAATTTTCGCTGCCTTTTTCTTGGTCTGACGCTGGCGGCATGGAGTCATTCGCCGCTGGCGATTCCACTGCCCCAGCGTCCGCCCGACACCCTTCCGCCGGAAGAGTATATTAGCCACGTTAACGCTAACAACACGATAACGTGGCAGTTATGGGCGCCCGCCGCCAAAGCGGTCGAGGTCGTGACCGGGCCGACGCCCGATCGTTACGTCTCGCACCCCATGACCAAAAACGATCGGGGCATCTGGTCTTTTACCAGCGAACCGCTGCAGCCCAGCTTATATGAATACTTTTTTAACGTGGACGGTTTCCGCAGCGTCGACACCGGCAGCGCGCTGGCGAAACCGCAGCGGCAGGTTAATACCAGCCTTATCCTCGTACCGGGCAGCCTGCTGGACGAGCGCGCGGTGCCGCACGGCGAGATCCACACCCTGACGTGGCATTCCCCGTCGCTGAAGCGCGAGCGACGCATCGCCGTCTGGGTGCCGCCAGGCACGCGTGCCGATTCACCCCCGCTGCCGGTGCTCTACTACTATCACGGCTTTGGCGACACCGGCATGTCGGTGCTGACGCAGGGACGCGTGCCGCAGATTATGGACAATCTGCTCGCCGAGGGGAAAATCGTGCCGATGCTGGTGGTGATGCCGGACACCGAAACCGACGCTGAGGGCGCAATACCGGAGAGCTTCGCGCCCGCCACCCGCCGTGAAGTTTTCTATCCGCGTAACGCGCAGGCGGCAGACAAAGAGCTGATGGAGGAGATTATGCCGCTGGTGGCCGCGCGCTATCCGGTGCGCAAGGATGCCAGCAGCCAGGCGCTGGCGGGCCTTTCTCAGGGCGGCTATCAGGCGCTGGTCAGCGGCATGCGTCACCTGGACAGGTTCGCCTGGCTGGGGATTTTCAGCGGTGTGACCACTGAAACGGTGCCTGACTTTCGCGTGGCGGCGCAGTTGAAGAAGCCCGCGGCGATCAATCGTCAGCTTAAGCTGCTAACGCTGGTGAGCGGCGAAGAGGACATTATCACCGGACGCGATATGACCGGGTTGAAGGCGCAGCTCGATCAGCGCGGCATCCGCAGCGACTGGCACAGCTACCCTAAACTGGGGCATGAAATGGATGTGTGGCGCCCGGCCTATATTGATTTTGTGCAGAAGCTGTTTCAGCCAGATAAGTAAGGTGTTTTTACATCAAAACGCTGAAAATTCCTTCTTAGTATTAGTGCTAAAGGGGGCATTCGCCTCCTTTGACGCTTTTGTTATCAGGCACAACAACGGTCGCTCCATGAAACACGATAGATAATATGCACTTCAATATATTTCGGGGTGATCGCCTCATGGCGCAGTTCGAGCGTTTCCAGGTGGGGGCTGTTCAAGCCATTAGGCGCCAGATAAGGTGAAACTGTAGTAGGCGCGATACAGAACCGGTGTCGTTTGCTCAAACTCTTTTACTAACTAATGTTTTACTATTTTACATATCGGTTAAACACAAACATTAATACTATAAAAAAAACACCAATTGGCGAGACTGGGCTGCCAGGGAAGAAATGGGCTTGAACCAAAGCAAAAACGATAGTTAACACGGTTGGGCCATAAACCGAAAAGAAAAATCGCCCCTGCCATCGTAAAAAGCGTTTGATATGCTTAATCATGGCTACTGGATCATCTTGCTTATCATACGCGCAATGTCGTTATCTGATGCCCACTGTGCTTCGATGGCGCCCGCTTTTTGGAATACTGGCTCAATAAGAAAATACAACATTTCGAGCCCTTGTGCATAAAGCGCAGAATAACAGGCAGGTAACTGAATATGAAGACGGCGAGCACTGTCTGCCGCTTTCTGTATAACGCCATAAACTCCAACAGCGGCAATGCCACGGGAGGCCCATGTGCCGGCAAGAGCGCTTAATTCGAGGCTGAGATTTAATCCGATACGAACGCTGCCAGCGACTGCTAACGTAAATCCAGCGCTACTAAGCGCACTGGCGGCGATATGGATGTTGATAGCCATCAGAAACTGCCTGATCTTTTCTAACTGTTCATAGGTTTTATGTTTGAAAATTTCTTCGAAATAGATGTGGAGCATCTCAAAGGCTACATCGCCCTCGCGTATTACCTTATAAGCGGCATCCCTGAAACGGATATCTTCCCTCTTTTGCTGCTGGCAAACGTCGTTATATTCATCCGTAAAGCAGGATGTATAAAACAGCAGGCGGACTGCTCCTTTCCCTAACGTGTCAATCTGATTTCTGACTTGCTGACCAACAGCAGAAACTGCATGGTCAAGCTTTACTGCGAGGATGCTATTTGCCTGAAGGTAACTAATGACTTCCTTGTTGCTGTACATAAGCACTCCATGCTGATTGATATTAAATCCTTTTTTTTTACCGAAAGGGATGCTGGTTAATTAACGAGATCGATTAAAGGAGAATATTACATTCAAGGATTATACATTGGATGGTATCAAAGAAATTGATCTTGCGCTAATTACAGGCAGAGAGACGATCTCTACTTGTTTATGAAATATCGGTTTTTTTTCACTCCAATAATCGTTCCTCTTACGAGCTTTATTTTTGGGCAGCATATTAAAACGAGATCAAGCAACAGGAACAAAGGAATATCTGGCAATTTTAAATACATCCGAGCAGGAAATGCTGTATGGTCCGCCTGCTATCAATAATAACTCTAAGGGCTAACAGCGCTGGCTTTAGATGCATCAACGCTTTCAGCGCAGTAACTGATGCAGCGAGAATGTCGGCGCTTTCCAGCGCAGAACGCTTAAGGCAGCGCTTTCACCAGGGTCAGCTGGTTTTCCGTTTTCCCCTGATGGTAGCTGACCTGGTCCACGCCTGAAAAAATAAGCTGCATGCCGCGTCCGCCCTCGCTCAGGCTCTCCAGCGTCAGCGGCGCGTCGGGATCCATTACTGGCGGCTGACGCTTCTCCTCCGGCACCGGCACGCCGCTGTCACAAAGTTTCACCGTGACCGCGCGGCCGTCGTGGCTAAAAGAAACCTGATAACACGCCGAGGCGTCGTCATGGTAGCCGTGACGAATAATATTGCTCGCCGCCTCGCATAAGGCCAGGTCAAGCGGATAGATCCAGGCCTCGCTCACCGGCAGCGAAGAGAGAAACTGACGCAGCGCGACGCCGAGCGTGGTCAGGCTGTTAATGGTGGCGGGCAGCCGTAGCGCTTTTTCCTGGGCGTGTTCGGACATAGGTCAACCTCCTTCATTGATCGCGGCAAGCGCCTCGCTGCGGTCGGCACAGAGGGTAAACACCCGATCCATGCGCGTCAGCGCAAACATCGCTTTGATATTGGCGTTGAGCGCGCAAAGCACCAGCTGACCCTTGCCGCTCAGCGATTTCAGCAGCGAGATCAGCGCGCCCAGACAGCTGCTGTCGATAAAATCCACGCGCGAAAAGTCGAGGATCAGCGCGGTTTCGCCCTGCTGGATCAGCCCCGCTACCGCCTCCTTAAAGCGCAGCGCGACGGAGGCGTCCAGGCGACGCACCACCGGCGTGAAGAGTAAAGCCTTGTCGATCTTTTCAGTTTCAAATTTCATTGGTTTCTCCCGTTAAGCCCTGCTGTCGTTCAATTACCAGCAGGGAAATATCATCCGCCGCTGACGCAGCTTCGTCTGTCGCCTTGCCGCGCCACTGATTCAGCGACTGCTCTACCGCCGCCAGCAGTGCTTCAATGGAGTAGCTATGCAGCGAAGCCACCAGCGCCTCCAGTCGCGCGGCGCCGAACATCTGCTGCTCGGCGTTTTCGCACTCGCTGATGCCGTCGCTGTAGAGACAGAGTCGCTCGCCTGGCGCCAGGTGAAAGGCATACTCATCCCAGTCGAGGTGCTCAAGCAGCCCGACCGGCGGGCCGCCCCCGCCGATTTCGCGCACCGCGCCGCTGTTGCCGACGATAAACGGCGTAGGGTGGCCCGCCTGGCAGAGCCGCCCTTCGCCGCTATGACGATCGATTACGCCATACACCAGCGTGAAATAGCTGGTGACCTCGGGATGCTGAGCGCAGAAGCGCGCATTCAAAATGCGCACCACCTGTGACGGCGGCGTCACGGCCGCGCCGTCGAACAGAAAGGGGTCGACCGTACGGCCGTGCAGAAACTGGCGCGCCACCGCCACCGACATCATCGCCGCCGTTACGCCGTGTCCGGCGACGTCGACGCAGTAAAAGCCAACGGCTTTGTCATCGAGAGGAAAGAGATGAAAGAGATCGCCGGAGACCCAGGCTGAGGGCATAAAGAGCCAGTCGGCAAAATAGTCGTCCTGGCGCAGGTGGTGCGGCGGCAGAATACTGTGCTGCAGCGTGGCCGCCGCCTGCAAATCCTGCTGGATCTGCGTCAGCGCCTCGCTGAGTCGGCGGTTTCTGCTGGCCAGCGTTCCCTCCAGCTGCAGGATGCGCTCGCCTGCGTGCAGGCGCGCCTGCAGCTCAACCTGGTTGACCGGCTTGCGTAAAAAGTCGTCCGCACCCGCGGCGAAACCGACGCGCAGATCCTCTATGCTGTCGCGCGCGGTGAGCACGATAATGTAGATATAACGATCCTGTCGCTGCTGGCGGATTTCGCGACACAGCGTCAGGCCATCCATCACCGGCATTTCCCAGTCGCTGATCACCAGGCTGACCGTCTCCTGCGCCAGCAGCGTCAGCGCCTGTTCGCCGTTCTCCGCTTCGAAAACCTGATAGCCCCACTGCCGCAGCAGGCCAGCCAGCAGTCGCCGGTAAAGCAGCGCGTCGTCGACGATGAGCACGGATTGAGGCGGTAGCGCGTCCATAAAAAACCTCAGAAAGGAAGAAACCAGATAAGCGAGATGGTGCCCTCGCGAAACTTCGCGTTGGCGCTGCCGCGGCCGGGAAAGCGCGTGCCGCTATAGTTGCTGTACTGGAGTGAAAAGGAGCCGGGCGTATAGCCGGCGTAGCCAAAGCTGTAGCTGTAGTCGCCGTTCCACGGCTGCTGCTGTTCAGCGTGCGGAAACCAGAAGGCGGTGGCGCGGATAAAAAAGTGCTGCTTAAAGGTGTAGCCGCAACCGCCCAGGCCAACCTGCTTATTGGCGCGCAGATCGTTATCCGCCAGCGAATAGTAGCGCGGCACCCAGCTGACGCCGACCTGGCAGGTAAGCGCGTCCCCTTTGTTGATCAGCAGATGCTTCTCCAGCGCCTTCGGCAGCGAAAATTTGTAGGCGAAGGTAAAGGCGCCCTGTTCGAAATAGGTAAAGCGCGAATTTCCGGAAGGAAACAGGTGGTTATCGCCATAGTTGCTGTAGACCAGGCTAAAGGTATTGGGGTGCCAGTCGTCATAGCCGAAGCTGTAGCGAAAATCGGTGGTGTATTTATCGAAATCGGTAATGGGAGCGCGCAGCGTGACGTTAGCGAACCAGAAGCTGTAGGGAGAATATTGCAGGCTGAGGTTCACCAGCTGATTGATTTTCTTTTTTTGCTGCGCCGATGTCTCGCCGTTAGGAATGGTGATCCACTGCTCTTTCAGCCCGCTTGAGAAGCTGAGCGCGCTGGAAAATTTATCTTTGTTGCCGGAAAAGAGCCGGCCCCAGCGGCTGGTAAATACCCCTGCCTGAATCGGCTCTTCGTGGGCCGAAACCGTTTCGTTGTCGGCCGCAACGGCATAAGCAGGCGCTGCCGCGCCTGCGGCGAACGCGATAGTCAGCCATCCTGCTCCTCTGGCCGAAAGCCCCGGGAAAACCATGCCGCACTCCTCGCTTAATTAGGGATAAAACGCCCGCCAATCTCTTTTTTCGCCATCCACCACAGCACCCCAAGCGCGGCAAGATGAATCAGCGTGTTGCGTATCCACGCCTGGTGCCAGAGGTCGAAGTCCACGAACTGGCTAACCGCCATCACCACGAAAACGTGCAGGATAAAGGTATAAAGCGAGTGCTGTCCGAGCGGGATAAGAAACCAGCCGACGGCGCGCTCGATGGGACGCCAGCAGAAAGTCAGCACCAGATAAACCAGCAGCATCAGGCTGAAGTCGTTCAGCACGCGACAGGGACCCAGGGCGTTTTTGCTGGCGAGGTGGTAGTAAAACCAGTTGAAATCGGCGGGCGGAATCACATGCAGCAGCAGGAATGAGGGCATAAAAGGATTGGTATGGTTCTGCGCGACAAACATCATGATCAGCGCATAGATCACCATTATGCCCATCACAACATAGCCGCCCGGCGTGCGGGCCAGCGATATCAGTTCATCTTTATACCAGCCGCAGCACATGCCCAGCACATAGATAAACTGCCAGGCAAGCAGCGGGAAGGCGAATTCAAATTCCGCCACCGTCAGTCGCGTCGGCCAGAGATGATAGCTGACGTAGCCTGCCAGCGACGCGAGCAGCAGCCAGCCTGGGCGACGCCCCTTCAGCAGCGCCAGAAATAGCGGGCTGACCAGCAGCAGGCAGATATAGAGGCCGAGGATCTGCGTCTGATGTGGTCCAATTTGCAGGTAGAGAATGATATTGAACCAGGTCTCCTTGATCTGCGGCGTGGCAGGAAACAGCGACCAGACGGTGCCGGAGTAGCGATCGACAAAGTGGGTGACTTCAAAGGTATTGACGTAGGGAATATGCGACAGCAGCAGCATCAGACCGATGATGGTCAGATTGACCAGATAAATTTTTCCGGCGCGCCGCCACAGCGTCCAGCCTACCGTCAGCAGCACCTCTTTTTGCAGCCGCTGGCGGTTGAGCATGCCCAGCATAAAGCCCGACAAAATGACAAAACCTTCGGCGCCGGTGGTCAGGCCGAAGCGCTCCCAGGTAAAAATATTCACCAGCGACAGGAGCTCAGTGTGCGCCACCACCATCATCACCAGCGCAATGCCGCGCAGCATATCGACGCGCAGATCGCGCTTTCCGGGCACCGCATAGCGCCACGCGCGCCAGTCAACGCTTACCGTTTTAGGCTCAACCGCCACATCCGCCATAAATGATTACCGTGAATGATGGAATGATATTTCTTAGTTAAATAAATTAGATCGTTACTCTGTAAGAAGAAGTTTAGCGCTGTCGCTGTTTAAGTCACGCTGAAATGAAAAAATTCTTAATTACCTTGTAAATGGCTGTAATTTAATACTATATAAAATGTCAGGGAGATTCAGGCAATAAGTTGGTTAACCTTTATACATTCTTGCCCCGCTTTAAATATAAAAATACCTTAATAATAACTATTTAGTAATCTAATGCATTAACCGTTACCGCCAGGTGAAAAGATAATCAACAACGCATCCGCCATTGAAACGAGACGCCATGGATTATTACTTTTCACGCTTTGAACATCGACGTCCGCCCGCCCCGCTCCATACGCCGCTGTGGGTCATGCGGATCTGGCAGGTGCTGGCTGTGGCCGGGCTGATTCTGGGGGCGAACTACATCCGCTGGCGCTGGATGGAGTCGCTTAACATGGACGCGCTCTGGTATGCCATTCCGCTGGCGCTGGCGGAGACGCTCGCCTGGGTCGGCACGCTGCTGTTCACCATCAATATCTGGCAGGTCAAGGATCCCGCCTGTCCGCCGCCGCCCGAGGAGATTAACCAGTGCCTGCTGGAGCAGGACCGCACCGATGCGCGTCCGCCGAAGGTCGATCTCTTTATCGCCACCTACTCCGAGGATCCCGAGCTGGTGCGTCTTTCGATTCGGGACGCGCTTAAGCTGACCTATCCCACGCCCCTCGACCTCGCCATCCACGTGCTGGATGACGGTCGGCGGCCTGAAATGCGCGCGGTGTGCCAGGAGGAAGGGGTGAACTACATCACGCGTGAAAACAATATCGGCTTCAAGGCGGGCAACATCCGCAACGGCATGGAGCAGACCGACGGCGACTTTCTGGTGATTTGCGATGCGGATACCCGCGTCTTCCCCACGCTGCTGGCCAATACGCTGGGCTATTTTCGCGATCCCGACGTCGCCTGGGTACAGACGCCGCAGTGGTTCTACGATCTGCCGGAGGGCGAGCGTTTCGCCGACTGGCTGCGCCGCCGTGCCGGCCTGCCGGGCTACCTGTTCGGCCGCGCCGCAGAGGGGATTTTCGGGCGACTGACGGTCGGCAGCGATCCCTTTTTCAACGATCCGCGCATGTTCTATGACGTTATCCTGCGCCGCCGCAACTGGGCGAACGCCGCATTTTGCTGCGGCGCGGCGTCGGTTCATCGCCGCGAGGCGGTGATGCAGGCGGCCTTGCGCAGCTACGTATTCAGCGTCGAAGAGGAGATTGCGCGCCACACCCGCGACATTCGCGACGAAGAGATGCGCGCCACGCTGAGTCAGGCAATGCGCCCGCACGTGATCGCCGATACCGAGCTGACGCCCTACAAATTTCACGTCTCGGAAGATATCTACACCTCTATCGTGCTGCACGGCGACAGCGGGCGGCGCTGGCGTTCGGTGATGCATCCCGGCATCGAGTCGAAAATGCTGTCGCCGCAGGATCTGCTTACCTGGATGATCCAGCGCTTTAAATATGCGGCGGGTTCGCTGGATATTCTGTTCCACGACAAGATTTTCAGCCGCCGCCGCTTTACCCTCAGCCTCGGGCAGACGCTGATGTACGGCACCACCTTCTGGTCCTATCTCGCCTGCATCTGGAACACCGTATTTCTGATCTCGCCGCTGATCTATCTCTTTACCGGCATTCCGCCGGTGTCCGCCTACTCGACGCCCTTTTACCTGCACTTCCTGCCTTTTTTCATCGTGTCGGAACTGGCGTTTATGTTCGGCACCTGGGGCATCTCCGCCTGGGACGGTCGCTCATCCTATCTCGCCTTTTTCTCCGTCAACCTGCGCGCCCTGAGTACCGTGCTGCGCGGCGAGAAGGTGAAGTTTCACGTGACGCCCAAAGAGCGGCAGTCGGGGCGCTTTCTCTATCTGGTGAAGCCGCAGCTGGCGATTGTGGCGCTGACGCTGCTCGGCCTGATCTGGGGCGGCATTCAGGTGGCGCGCGGCAACGTCGACGACCCGTCGGGCTACGTGATTAATATCTTCTGGGGCGCGGTCAATATCGCCGCCATGATGCCAATGATTATGGCGGCGATGTGGACGCCGCCGGCTACGCAGGAGGCGGAAGCGGAATGAGCCTGAAATCGGGCATTTACAGCGCGCGCAGCTATCTCACGATTCTGATCGGCTTTTTAATCGGCTTCGCCATCGTAATGTGGGTCGAGCGGCAGATGCCGACGCGGGTCGAAACCACGGACGGTATCGTGCTGAGCAAGTCGTTCCCGCCCTTGCCTGAGCAGCGCGAACTTACCTTTGACGAGGCGGTGTGGGCGCGTATCGCCTGGCAATATTTTGTTAACAACACGCAGACCAACGGGCTGGTGAGCGCCGAGGCGGATAAGCCCTGGCTCAGCCTGTGGAGCACCGGCAGCTATCTGCTCGCGGCTATCGCCGCCAGGCAGCTCGCCATCATTCCCGACGCCGAGTTCGACGATCGCATCGGCTCGGCGCTGGCGGCGTTAGACGCGCTGCCGCTGAAGCCCGACGGTTTGCCCGCCGCCTTTTACCACGCCGACACCCTGGAACCGCTGCCGTCTGCGGACGAAAATGCGGGTTCGGCCATCGATATGGGTCGCCTGCTGATGCCGCTGCAGATCCTGCTGTGGCGCTATCCGCAGCATGCGGCGGCGGTCAATCAGCTGCTTTCGCACTGGCAGCTCGCGGGGCTGCTGAAAAGCAGCGGGCCACAGGGCGCCAGTTTGCCGGTCAACCGCTGGGTCATCCGCACCGACGATCCGCGCGGCAGCTACGGCTATCGCCTGTATGCAGGCAGCGTGCTGCGGCTGATTAACGCCTCCGCCGGTCTGGCGGTCAGCCAGCCGCCGGACGGGCTGAAGCTGGTGGAGATCGACGGGCACGCGGTGCCTGATGAGGGACTACGCACGCCCTGGGGCAAGCAGCCGTCCCTGATCAGCATGCCTTATCTGCTGACCGGGCTGGAGCAGGGTTTCGACGCGCGCAGCGGCGAAATTACCTGGCGCATTATGCAGATCGTCCAGAACCGCACCGGCACGCCGTCTGACGCGGGCGAGATCAACAGCGACTACGCCGAGCAGGCGCCCGACTTTGTCGGCGCGCTGCCCGGCAGTCAGCCGCTGCCCATTCAGAACATCAACGACAGCGCCAGCGAAACGCTCGCCAGCCGCGCCCTGACCTCAACCCGTTCCGCCTTCGCCTGGTATGCGCTGTTCCGCAACCGCTGGAGCGAGGCGCTGCGCAAAGGGATGCTGCCGATGATTGAACCTGGCAAGGGCTGGAAAGCGGGCTTCAACGCCGACGGCTCGGTCAATGCCGCGATCGATGCGGATACCAACGCGATGGTGCTGGAGAGCCTCTCCTATATCGCCCACGGCCAGCTTCTTTGCCTGGGCTGTCTCGCCGCCCCTTTACCCGCTAAGCAGCCGCAGCAACAAGGAGTAACAACGAAATGAGATCTTTATGGCTTCGCCGTTCCGGCCTCGCTGCCCTGCTGGCTGCGCTGCTGCTTCTGGCGCCTGCGATGCAGGCGGCGGTCAGCCTGCCGGCATCTGATTACAAGGTGCGTCACGGCGAACTGACCGAACGCGAGATGGCGGTGGCGAAAAACGCCTGGGCCTATTTTGTGGCCAACACGCAGCCTACGACCGGCCTGGTGAACGCGGTAAATAAATACCCTTCCACCACCATGTGGGACAGCGCCTCTTATCTGGCGGCGCTCACGGCGGCGCGCGAGCTTGGCATTATCGATAAGGCGGAGTTTGATCGGCGTCTGCTGCAGTTTATGGCGACGCTGAACAAACTGGTGCTGTTCCAGAATCAGGTGCCCAATAAGGCGTACAACACCATTACCGGCCAGAAAGTAGACTACCTGAACAAACCGGGCGAGATCGGTTTTTCCGCCATCGATATCGGCCGCATGCTGCTCTGGCTGAAAATCATCAAAGAGCGCTATCCCGAGCACGGCAACAGCATCGACAACGTGGTGCTGGGCTGGGATTTCACCCACGTAGTGGATGACTGCGGCACGCTCTATGGCGCCTATCTCGACGGCAAAAAACAGCCGCAGTACGTGCAGGAAGGCCGACTCGGCTATGAGGAGTACGCCGCATCGGGCTACCAGCTGTGGGGCTTTACCACCTGCCAGGCGAGCCGGCCCGAGCCTTACGCGCTGGCGGATATCTACTGCGTACTGGTGCCCTACGACACGCGCGATCCGCGCATGACCAACCAGCACAACTACGTCGTCACCGAATCCTACCTGCTGCACGGCCTGGAAATGGGCTGGGACAACGCTGACGACCGCGATAACGATGCGCGCGACTTTAGCCATCCGTGGATGAAAAACTTCGCCGACCGCGTCTATCAGGCACAGGAAAACCGCTACATGATCACCGGGACGCTCACGGCGCGCTCGGAGCATCAGCTCGATAAATCCCCGTACTTCGTTTACGACACCGTGTTTAGCGACGGCTACAACTGGAACACCATTACCGACAAAGGCCAGTATGTGCCCAACGTCGCGGCGGTTTCGCTTAAGGCGGCGCTCGGCATGTGGGTGCTGTGGGACTCCCCCTATACCGACCGCCTGTTCGACACCATCGAAAACGCCGATGAACAGGGCAAAGGCTACTACGAAGGTTTGTATGAAAATGGCGACGGGCCGATCAAAGAGTTCACCGCTAATAACAACGGCATCATGATGGAGGCGCTGCTGTTCAAGAAAGAGGGCAAGCTGCTGCGCTTCAACAGCAACGATCCGCGTAAGGCCAGCTATGCGCCCTCAATGTGGGAGAAACGGCTGGTCGATATCTTTGACCCTAACAATACGCCGCGCAATCGCCCGTTCCTTAACGTCACGCCAGGCATTAAAAACTGGTGCGAGCAGAGCGGCACCGCCGTGCGCAGCGCCCCGTCGTGTCAGGCCTGCAAATGCGCGCGCTGCGACAGCCAGGCGCCCGTTAAGTTACCGCCGGTGGCGACGACATGCCTAAAACAGTAATTCGTCTCCTTCTCGCGCTGCTGCTGGCGCTCGCGCTGGTGGCTGGCCTGCTCGCCTGGAATCAGGCGGCAGGCTGGCGCTGGCTGGTCAACGGCGGCTGGCACACCACCGCGCGGCTGGGCGTGCTTAACGATCAGGAGCGACGCTGGGCGACCATCGCCTGGCGCTACTTCGAGAACAACGCGCAGCCGCAAACCGGGCTGGTGAACGGCAGCGATAAGCGGCCGGTGGTCAGCCTGTGGCAAATGGGCGACACCCTGATCGCCCTTACGGCGGCGCGCCAGCTCGATCTGATCGACGACGACGCCTTCGATCGCCGCCTGACGCTGATCCTGGGCACCCTGAACCGGCTGCCGCTCACCTCGGCGAACGTGCCGAATCTGCTCTACAACGCCACCAGCGTCGCGATGGTGGGCTACGCCAACACGCCGCAGGTCATCGGCTGGTCGGCGAAAGATATGGCGCGGCTGATGATGGCGCTGCGCATCGTAGCGTCGTTTCATCCTCAGTACAGCGAATATCTGGAGCGGGTGCTCCTGCGCTGGGACTTCTGCCGCGTGGTGGATAACAAAGGGCAGCTCTACGCCGGGCAGATGCGTGATAACAAGCTGACGCCGCAGGCCGAAGGCCGACTTGGCGACAGCGAATACAGCGCGGCGGGATTCGGGCTCTGGGGCTTCGCCAACGATCAGTCGCTGCGTCCGCCGTCGCAGCATGTGATTATCGACGGGCTGGCGCTCGATATCGACGCGCGCGATCCGCGCACCACCTGGACCCCCGCCGCGATTACCACCACGCCCTACGTGCTGAGCGGCATGGAATACGCCTGGACGCTGCCCGGCGCCGATCGCGATATCGTGACGCTTCAGCGCCAGCGCGCCAGCAACGTCTATCGCGTGCAGGAGATGCGCTGGCAGCAGAAAAATATCCTGACCGCCCGCAGCGATTTCACTATCTCCGCGCCGCCCTGGCACGTCAACGACACCCTTTTCGCCAACGGCTACGCCTGGAACACGCTGGCTGACGACGGTAAATGGGTGCCGCGTCTGGCGCAGGTGTCGACCCGCGCCGTTTTCGGGCTCTGGGCGCTGTGGCAAACGCCCTTCACCGACGCGCTGATGGCGATGACCCAGCGGCAGAACGATCCGCAGCGCGGCTGGTTTGAAGGACGCGTTGAGGCGACCGGCGACTACAACCGCGCCATTACGCTCACCACCAACGCCATGGTGCTCGAGGCGCTGCTGTTTAAAGCCAATATGGGCGCGCTGCTGCGCGACAGCGAACTGAGCGAGCAGAGCTATTTTCGTCGGCAGCTGGAGGATCCCTTCACCACGCCGAACCGCTGTTTTCCTGTTAACTACGCCGCCCAGCGCGGCAGCCCCAATTAAGGAGGCGTGATGCCTGAAAGCCAGCTTCCTAAAGCGCTCGATTCGCTACGCGCGGCAGTGCTGATGTATGACGACCAGGAGCGCCTGATCGCCTTCAACAAGCAGGTGGTGCGCTTCTATCCCGGCATAGAAGCGCGTATTCGCCTTGGCATCACGCTGACGCAGCTGGTCGAGGAGTTTATCGCTTCCGCCTATATGACAGAAAATCAGCAGAGCCGACAGGCGATGATTGATAACCTGGTCAGCCGCTGCCGCCTGGATAATCACAGCGAGATGCGCCGTATCGGCAACCGGCAGGTCTTTGTGCAGCACAACCGCACGCCAGAAGGCGGCATTGTCAGCCTGCATATCGACATCACGGGCTTCGAACCGATCAGCGAGTCGCGCAACCAGCTGCACGCCGACTTCGTGCTGGCGGCGGAGTCTACCCAGATCGGCATCTGGGACTGGCAGCAGGAAAAAGATCTGCTGCAGGTCAACGACGCGCTGCTCAATATGCTGGGCTACCCGCGCGAGACCTGGCACTACAGCGCCAGCTTCCTTGATACGCTGCTGCATCCCGACGACCGCGAGCCGCTGCAGCAGCTCTTCTCCAGCGCCAGCAACCAGCAGCTGCCGGTATTCGAGAGCGAAATCCGTCTGTTACACCGTAACGGGAACTACCGCTGGATGCTGCTTTCCGGCCAGGTGGCGAGCGTCACCGTTAGCGGCGAAACCGCGCGCGTCATCGGCACGCTGCAGGACATCACCAAACGCAAAGAGGCGGAGCAGCTTTCGCTGCAGGCGCTGGCCGCCGCGCGGGCCGCGAACGAGGCGAAGAGTATTTTTCTCGCCAATATGAGCCACGAAATACGCACGCCGATGAACGGCATTCTCGGCATGACCCAGCTCTGCCTGGATACTCAGCTCACCGCCGAGCAGCGCGAGTATATGACGCTGGTCTACCACTCGGCCCATACGCTGCTGCGCGTGATCAACGATATTCTCGATTACTCCAAGATTGAGGCGGGCAAGATCGAGCTGGACGAGGAGGAGTTTCAGCTGCGCGGCTTCCTGCATGCGCTGATGCGGCCGCTGATGCCCACGGCCTCAGAAAAGAGCGTCGAGCTGCTGGTCAACGTCGCGCCGGACGTGCCCGATCTGCTGACGGCGGACAGCGTGCGGCTACGGCAGGTGTTGACCAATCTGGCCAGCAATGCGCTGAAGTTTACCCCATCCGGCGAGGTTGAACTCTCCGTGCGCCGCGACGCGCAGAGCAACCGGCTGCGCTTCCAGGTGCGCGACACCGGCATCGGCATTCCCGCAGACAAGCAGCAGCTGATTTTTGAATCCTTCAGCCAGGCGGATACCTCGACGACGCGCAAATATGGCGGCACCGGGCTGGGGCTGACCATTTCGGCGCGGCTGGTGGAGATCCTGGGCGGCGAGCTGAGCGTGCAGAGTGAACCGGGTAAAGGCAGCGTCTTCAGTTTTACCCTGCCCGTGCCGCACCAGCCGGTCAGCGACGCGCTGAAGAGTTCGCCGCGCTTCGTCAGCGTGCCCGTGCTGGTGGTGGACGATAACGCCACCAACCGCCATATCATGAGCGATATGCTGCGCAACATGGGGCTGCTGCCGAGCCTGGCGGCCAGCGCCGACGAGGCGCTGGCGATTCTGGAGGCGCATCCCGGCTTCTCGCTCATCCTGCTGGATGCGCAGATGCCGGATAAAGACGGCATGACGCTGGCGCAGGAGATCAAGGCGTCGCCCGCGCTGGCGGAGAGCCAGATCATTATGCTCAGCTCAATGAGCCGCGTGATGGATGCCGATCAGCTCGCCCGCATCGGCGTGAACTATTTTCTCGGCAAGCCTGTGGACCAGCGCGAGCTGTATGACGTCATCAGACAGGCGCTGACGCAGCAGCCCGCCCGCGCCGTCGCCCCGCTGCCGCCGCTGCGCGAGCTCGACACGGGGACGGAGCGGCCGCTGCGCATTCTGCTGGCTGAGGATAACCTGGTAAACCAGAAGCTGGCCGCGCATTTCCTGACGCGGCTTGGCCATCAGTTTGCCATGGTGGGCAACGGCCTCGAAGTGCTGGAGCAGCTGGATCAGGCGAGCTGGGATCTTATCCTGATGGATTTGCAGATGCCGGAACTGGATGGCGAGCAGGCGACGCGTCTTATCCGCGAGCGCGAAGCGAGCCGTCCTGGCCGGGCGCATCAGCGCATTATTGCTATGACCGCCCACGCTATGAAGGGTGATAAAGAGTTCTGCCTGCAGCACGGCTTTGATGGCTATCTGTCCAAACCGGTGAGTCTGGAGTCGCTGAACGACGAGATCCTGCGCGTGGTCACCCTGCCGACGCCCTCGCCGTCCGCCACGCCCGCGCCGCCGCCCGATCGGCAGACGCTGGCGGCACGACTCGGCCTGGACGACGCGCTGCTGAGCGAACTGCTGGCGCTGTTCGCCGACGGGCTGCCGGAGATGATTGCGCAGCTAAAAAGCGCGCTCTGCGAACAGGATATGACGCGCATACGCCGCCTGGCGCACAAGCTGCGCGGCGAAGCCTCAACCTTTGGCTTTGACGCCTTCACGCGCTATTTACAGGCGCTGGAGGAGTCGGCCCGCGATGAGGCGCAGCTGGAAAGCGCGGCTTTAATCACCGAACTTGAGCAGCAGTCAGATGCGCTCTTCACTCAACTTCGCCATCTGCAGGAGAAGCTATGATGCGTTACGCCCTGGCGCTGAGCGTCTTGATTTGCGCGCCGCTGTACGCCGCGCCGCTTCCGCCTCCGCAAAGCTGGTCGCTGGCGGGCGAATGGCGCGCCCACGACGCCAACGATGCCGATTTTGTCGGCTGGCGCGGCAGCGATCAAAAGTGGCGCAAGCTGCGCGTGCCGGCAAACTGGTACAGCGCTGGCTGGGATCATCAGGGCGCGCTCTGGTACCGCACCGAATTTTCGCTGCGTAAACCGGCCGCCGATCGGCTGGCGACGCTGGAGTTTGACGGCGTCGATTACTTCGCCGACGTCTGGCTTAACGGCAAAAAACTGGCGCGGCATGAAGGCTATTTTCAGCGCTTCGCCGTCGATATTACCGACGCGCTGACGCGCTATAACCGGCTGGCGGTGCGCGTCGACAGCCCGTTTGAAGATCCGCAAAAGAACTGGCCGCTGCGCAAAAACCTGATGAAAGGCATTCTGAATCAGCACGACTCCCGGCCTGGCGGCGCCTGGTCGCCGCAGGGGCAGGACGCCAACTCCGGCGGCATCTGGTCGCCGGTGAGATTGCGCCTCAGCCGCAGCGTGGCGATCGATAACCTGATCCTCAGGCCCGACTGGTCGCAGGGTCTGACGCAGCCGCGCCTGCGCGTCGAGTTCGTTTATCGCGCCCCGGCGGCGAAAGCGGCGGCGCTGGAACTTACCGCACGGCCCGATAATTTCAGCGGCGAGACCTATCGTCTCTCGCAGGCCGTGACGCTGCAGCCGAGCGGCGACGCGACGCAGCGCATCGCCGTCACGCTGCCGATGCCAAAGGCGCAGCTCTGGTGGCCGAAGGGCTACGGCAAGCCCAATCTTTATCAGGTACAGGTCAGGCTGCGCGACGACCAGGGCGTGCTTGACCAGCGCAGCAGCCGCACCGGACTGCGTCAGGTGGTCGAGCAACCGCAAAATCAGGGCTGGCTGGTCAACGGCCAGCGGCTGTTTATTCGCGGCACCAACTATATCGGCTCGCCCTGGCTCAGCACCATGACTAAAGCGCGCTACGCGCGCGATTTCGATATGGTGGAGCGGATGAACGCCAACGCCATCCGCGTGCATGGGCATGTGGCGAGCCGTGCGCTCTACCAGGCGGCGGACGAGCGCGGGCTAATGATCTGGCAGGATGTGCCGCTGCAGTGGGGCTATAACGATACGGCCGCCTTCGCCGATAACGCGGTCAGGCAGACGCAGGAGATGGTGGAGCAGTTCGGCAACTCGCCTGCCGTGGTGGTCTGGGGCGGGCAAAACGAACCGCCGTTCAACTCGCCGTGGATGGGCAAGCGCTTTCCCGACTGGCATAAGGATCTCAACCGCAACCTGATGCAGCGCGTTGCCGATACGCTGGCGCAGGACACCAGCCGCATTGTGCACCCCTTCTCCGCCGTTGAAGAGCACTACTGGGCAGGCTGGTATTTCGGCTCGCTGGCGAACCTGCTGGAGCCGGCGAAAACCGCCACCATCACCGAATTTGGCGCCCAGGCGCTGCCCCGGCTCGCCACGCTGCGCACCTTTATTCCGCGCGGTGAGCTTTGGCCTGCTACCACCCAGCCGGGCGACCCAGGGTGGGTACGCTGGAAGTATCACAATTTTCAGCCTATCCAGACTTTCCAGAACGCGAAGATTTCCCGCGGCGACAACATCCAGCGTTTTATCGCCAATACCCAGCGCTATCAGGCGCAGCTGGTCGCTATCGCTGCGGAAAGCTACCGGCGTCAGCGCTTCCAGCCGGTCACCGCGCTGTTTCAGTTTATGTTTGTAGAGACCTGGCCCTCGGCAAACTGGGGCGTTGTGGACTATTTGCGCCAGCCGAAGGCGGGCTACTTTGCGATGCAGCGCGCCTATCAGCCGCTGCTGCCGTCGATAGAGCCCAACAGACTTGACTGGAAGGCGGGCCAGCCGGGACAAATCAACCTGTGGACCATCAACGATCTGGCGGTCGCTTATCCTGGCAGCCAGCTGCAGTGGCGCATCGTTCAGGGCGACAGCGTGCTGGCGCAGGGCGAGCAGCCGGTCGATATCGCCGCCGATAGCGGTAAAAAAGTGGTTGAGCTGCCGGTGACACCGTCACGTGCTGGCACGCTGCGCGTAACAGCGCGCATCGTCGATGGTGAGCATAAAACCCTGGCGCATAATCAGATGGAATTTGAAGTCGCGCCCTGATGGAGGCTGAATTTTCCCTGTCAGACAGGCGGCACTGAGCCTTACCAGAGTAGCGGGAAACGGCTGGTTTGATGTGCCGCGCGGCTGAGGCAAAAGCAGCGCGTACGGTTAGCCTTTTCTGCTGTCACATCACCGGACTAGCGAGAGGTGCTGGCTCTGACTTTCAGCGTAGCGGGGAGTTCGGTAAACCTGTCTACTGGCACACCATTAAGAAGATCAACAAGCACGCGCCCGGCCTGAACGCCCATATCGCGCCAGGGGAATTCAATCGCCGTTAACGCAGGCGAGCACGCCTGTGACAGCGCCTCTCCTCCCATGCTGGCGACAGAGAGGGTATTGGGCACGTTTAACCCTGCGCTATGGCACGCCATCATACAGCCGCAAGCTATCTCTTCTGAAGTGCAGATTAACGCATCCAAATCTCCCCAGGTCGTCATCATATCTTTGAAAAGCGTTATGCCCGTATCAATCGTAGCAGGCAAATGGGTGGTGACGACTCTATGCGGCGAGCGGTTTAAGGCAAGCATCGCACTGTTCCAGCCGCTCAGGATCTGGTGAGAGCGGGTAGTGTTTGCTGGATGACAGAGCAAAGCAATGTTTTTCAATGATAAGTTTGCGAGATGCTTGACCACCTGCTGAACAGCCCGGCTGTAATCGACGCCGACGCTGACGCCCGCAGAAGCCCTGTTCAGCGCGCCGGTTTCCAGGACTGGCAGATCGACACTGGCAAAGTGTTGAGTCAGGCTCTCAACGGTGTCGATATTAAACAGAACAATAGCCGCCGGATTATAGGCAAGGATCTTTTCCAACGCTTTTTGATTGCTGAGGCCGTGATGGCCTGTTTCCGCCAGCATCACGGTATAACCCTGTTCAGCCAGCACGCTTTGCAGGGATTCAGAAAGCGCTAAAAAGCCTGATGAAGAGAAGGCGGGAGCCACGACCAGGATAAGGTCGGATCGCACGGATGCAAGCGAGCGCGCCTGTAAGTTAGGAACATAGCCAAGTTGAGTGACGGCGGCATCAATCCGCCTGCGCAGTTCAGGGTTCACTTTTTCAGGCGTTCTCAGCGCGCGCGAAATGGTCATTGTGCTCACGCCAACCAACTCAGCGACTTCAGCCAGCGTAATTTTACCCGTCCCCTTACGACGTTTTTCCTTCGGATTATCCTCTGCGTCTGAAATGCGCACAAAAACTCCAACTATTTGAAAGTAATATAAATAAACCACGCCAGGCCTGAGGTTCATAGTATAACCTGGCACGGCGCGGGTGTAAGCAGCGGGTGATGAGTGTTATGACGGCCATTTCAATGTTAGCGCTAACAATGCGAGTTTGATCACAGTTGTATTTTATCCTGCTGTTTATAGTTCGCCTGGTTGATACTCAGGTGGGAAATATGAGTGAAGGATGGCTAACAGACGACAGAATTAATATTGTTAATTCGGTTAATCACTGGAAAGAGGCTATTACCCTTGTCGCTCAACCTTTACTGGCGCAGGGTTATATCTCGCAGCATTATATCAATGCTGTTTTACAAACCCATGAGCGACAAGGGCCTTATTATTTGTTAGCGCCCGGTTTAGCTCTGCCTCATGCACGACCTGAACAAGGCGCGCTAAAAAATGGCCTGTCTCTCCTTCATATTAAAAACGGAATTTGTTTTGGTTCTGATGAAAATGATCCTGTATACGTCGTTATTATGTTATGCGCCTTTTCCGGGGATGAGCACGTCAGCCTGATCGCTAAACTGGCAGGAATTCTATGCGATGAGGAGAAGCTTAATCGTTTATTGAAGGCTGCCAGTAAAGAGGCCATTCAGGCTGTAATTAACTGAAGGAGAGAGCAATGAAGAAAATCCTCATTGTCTGTGGCAATGGTCTGGGAAGTAGCTTTATTGTCGAAATGAATGTTAAAAAACTACTTAAAGAGATTAACAAGGAAGCCTCGGTCAGTCATACTGATTTGAGTTCTGCCAAAAGTGAAAATGCCGACATCATTATTAGCGCAAAAGATATTGCCGGGCAGCTCAGCGGACACCCAGCGAAAATATTTGGCCTGAGCAACCTGCTGGATAATCAGACCCTAAAAGAGATATTGGAAAAAAACCTCTGACCGCCCTTCTTAACGTGTGGAGTATATAATGCTTCAGTTCATTATCTATGATGTGCTGGGAACGCCAGCCATTCTGGTTGGGCTATTTTCTCTGGCTGGACTGTTGTTACAGAGAAAGGCGATATCGGAAGTTATTTCGGGAACGCTGAAAACCATTATGGGCTTTGTTATCCTGACCGCGGGAGCAACGATAATTGCGAGTTCGCTGTCTATATTCAGTCAGCTGTTTGAACACGCCTTTCATATTCAGGGCGTGGTGCCCAATACTGACGCCATGGCCGCTCTGGCGCAGCAGCATTATGGTTCGGCAACCGCCTTGATTATGGTTTTAGCCATGCTTATCAATATTGCGCTGGCCCGGCTGACGCCGTTGAAATATATCTTTTTGACCGGGCATCATATTCTCTACATGGCAGCCATGCTGGCTATTATTTTGTCGGTGGGAGGGTTATCCCCGTTTTGGGTAGTGGCAACCGGCGCACTGATTTTAGGCGCGATGATGGTGGTTTCTCCCGCCCTGTTACAGCCCTTTACCCGAAAAATCACCCACACAGACGATCTGGCTTTAGGCCATTTTGGTTCGACGGGATACCTGCTTGCCGCGCTGGTAGGAAAAGCCACGGGCAAAGGCAGCCCTTCTATTGAAGAGATCAAGGTCCCTGCTTCCCTGAACTTTCTTCGAGACTCGTCCGTGGCAATTTCGCTCACCATGATGCTGCTTTTTCTGGTGTTAGTGAGCGCTGCAGGCCGCTCTTATGTGGAAGAAACCTTAAGCGCCGGTCAAAACTTCATTATTTTTGCCATTATCCAGTCTCTTACCTTTGCGGCCGGGGTCTACATCATTCTGGCCGGGGTGCGAATGGTGATAGCGGAGATTGTCCCTGCCTTTAAAGGGATTGCTGACAAGTTGGTTAAAGATGCAAAACCGGCGCTGGACTGCCCTACCGTTTTTCCCTTTGCGCCCAACGCCGTTATCGTCGGCTTTCTCGCCAGCTTTATGGCCGGGTTAGTCTGCATGTTTCTCTGTCCGCTGTTTGGTCTGAGCGTGATCGTTCCAGGCCTGGTGCCTCACTTTTTTTGCGGTGCGACGGCGGGCGTTTACGGCAATATCACCGGCGGTCGCCGTGGGGCGGTGCTGGGTGCCTTTGCCCATGGACTCTTGATCTCTTTCCTGCCTGCCATTCTTTTGCCGATGATGGGGGAGATGGGATTAGGCTCCACGACCTTTGGCGATGCCGACTTCAGCGCCGTGGGCATTGTACTCGGCAAGATTATCGCCATTTTTCATTAACCTTTCACCCGTGCAGGAGATTATTCATGGGCGCTAAATTTTCACCCTCATTAATGTGTATGGATTTAACCCGATTCAAAGAGCAAATCACGGCTATGAACCGCACCGCTGATTTCTATCATGTCGATATTATGGATGGAAACTACGTTCGCAATATTACACTTTCTCCTTTCTTTATTGAAAATCTGAGAAAAATCACCTCTGTGCCGATTGATGTACATTTGATGGTTAACCATCCTGAAGATATCATTCCTCTGTGCCTGGATGCTGGGGCGGATATTATCAGCTTTCATCCAGAGACGGCGAGCAACAAAATTTTCAGGCTGCTTAATCAAATCAGAGAGGCGGGAAAAAAATGCGGCGTGGTGCTTAACCCTGCGCTGCCAGCGGAAACAATTGCAGAATATGGCCATTTGTTGGACAAAGTTACCGTTATGTCTGTTGATCCTGGCTTTGCCGGACAAAGTTTTATCCCCGAATCCCTGGAGAAAATTAAAAAGCTTATCAGGATGCGCGAAGAAAAAGGTTTCCACTATTTGACGGAAATTGATGGTTCATGCAATGAAAGAACCTTTGGTCAGATCTCAGACTCGGGCGTAGACGTTTTTATTGTGGGAACTTCTGGACTTTTTTCTTTGCATGATGACGTCGCTATTGCCTGGAAAAAAATGATGGAAATTTTTAATCGTGAAAAGGTGGTAGCCTGAAGCGTTTTAGCCCGAGCGGTAACGCTAAGAAATGGTAAATATTGCTAAGTTGCTCGCGTAAAAAGATTAAAAATAATCCACGTTAAACCCTTCATCCGATGGCGTTAGTGCAAGCCTGACTTGAATCTCAAGGAGTAAATCATGGACATTTCGCAGGTGCTTAATATCAGGAATATCAAGTTATCTCTGGACGCCAGAAGTAAAGCAGAGGCGATAGAGGAATTAACCGATCTGCTAACAGTGGATGGCGCGGTAACGGATAAGGCAGCCTTTATGCACGATGTCTGGCAGCGCGAAAATATCGCCTCGACCGGCTTTGAATCTCATATAGCTATTCCGCACGGTAAATCTTCGGCTGTGGCGCGTACCGCGCTGGCCATCGGACGGACTCACTACGACATTCCCTGGGAGACGATGGACGGAAGTGATGTGCGCTGCATTATTTTATTTGCGGTTAGCCTTGTGGATCAGAGCAGCACGCATATTCGCCTGCTGTCACAGGTGTCCGCTTCCCTGGCGGATGAGGAGATACTGGCACGGCTGCTGACAGAGGAGGATCCGCAAAAAATCATCCAGCTCTTTTGTTCACAGGATGAAGAGGTTACGCCGTGATTTTAGCTAACGGCTCGTTCCACCCGCAGAGTTAATGCTTAATTAAACCGAAAGAGGATAGCAGAGATGAATATTGTCGGCGTAACGGCCTGTACGGTAGGCATTGCACACACCTATATCGCGCAAAAGAAGATTGAAGCAGCGGCAAAAAAAGCTGGCCATCAGGTCCGGATTGAAACGCAGGGAACTATCGGTATCGAAAATGCGCTCTCTGCGGATGAGATTAATGCGGCTGATATCGTTTTGCTGGCAGCGGATGTGAAAGTATTAGGGGAAGAACGATTCACCGTAAAGAAAGTGGTTCGAGTGCCCACTGAAATGGCCGTGAAATCCCCCAATAAGCTGATTGAAAAGCTCAGCGAGTTGGCAAACGCATAACTCTTTGCCCGTTTTATTCACCGTGAAAGGCTAAATAATGACTATCAACGAATTATGGAAGGCCGCGAATCCTAAAGGCCATCTACTGACGGCTATCTCGTACCTGATTCCCATCGTTTGTGGTTCTGGATTTATCATTGCTATTGGCATGGGGGCTGGCGGCACGGTTCAGGATACGCTGATTTCGGGCCAGCTCGATTTATGGCAGGTATTGGCCACGCTTGGCGCTAAAGCTCTAGGGTTGTTACCCGTTGTTATTGCTATCGGCATTGCCGGGTCAATCGCAGGTAAACCAGGTATTGCGCCCGGTTTCACCGTAGGGCTGGCGGCTAATACCATTGGAGCGGGCTTTATTGGCGGCATCCTTGGGGGCTACATTGCGGGGTATCTTGCCCTCGGCGTTATCAGAAAAGTCAGCGTTCCGGAGTGGGCGCGTGGGCTAATGCCGACCTTGATTGTCCCCTTCTTCGCTTCGCTTATCAGCTGTCTGATCATGATCTATCTTATTGGCACGCCGGTGGGGATATTTACTGAGGCCTTAACCACTTTCCTGAGAAATATGGGGACCTCATCCACGCTGTTACTGGGCGCAGTCATTGGCGCATTGTGTATTATCGACTTTGGCGGCCCCCTTAATAAAACCTGTTTTGCATTCGTTTTAACGCTTCAGGCTCAGGGAATAAATGAACCTGTCACTGCGCTTCAGCTGGTTAACACGGCAACACCTGTGGGTTTTGGGCTGGCCTGGTTTATTGGCAGACTGCTCGGTAAAAATATCTACAACCGGGAAGAGATTGAAACGCTTAAATCCGCGGTGCCAATGGGGGTGGTGAATATCGTAGAGGGAGCTATTCCCATCGTAATGAACGATATTGTGCGTGGCGTTCTGGCGGCAGCTCTTGGCGGCGCCTGTGGCGGTGCAGTCGCACTGATGTATGGGGCTGACGCCACAGTGCCTTTTGGCGGTGTGTTAATGCTACCGACAATGTCACATCCTCTGGCCGGTGTTATGGCGCTGATCGTCAACATACTGGTGACGGGGGTGACCTATGCCGTCATCAAAAAAGACGTTTTGTATCAGCGTGTCTCCTCTCAGGAGAAGGAAGAAGAGGATCTTAATCTGGATGACATTCAAATAAGCTGAAGCTGTCAGAGAGTGATGAAGCTGTCTGACTATCTTCGCAGGCGTGATGAAGCCAATTCTTAGCAAAATCCTTTCGTTCTTTTTATGCGCGAGCATAGCGATATCTTATCGTTTAGTTCTCTCTGATAGAGAGGTGTCGCTATCTCTCCCCGGCGCGTTACACAGCCTGCGTAAAATTCACCCGCAGGCGGCGCGTCTCCCTCCTTGACGTCACCGAAAAAGGCGCAGCAAATCTTCTCATCTGCTGCGCCGGTGTAGCAGCCTTTCTATCCTCTGACCGGCCACCTTGCCCGCCCTTGAAGGACATTCCCTGATTCGATACCCACGCCCTGTAGCATTTAGCGATGGCTCTGCATAGAGATGCCGGGAAAGCATGAACAATGCCGAAAGGCGGCGACCAAACGGCCAGCAAAAAGTGACTCAATGCGGGTTTTCTTGCGCATACGATAACGGCAACATTTTTCTCATCTGCGCCAGCATCATGAAATTCTCTCATGTTCTTTGAATTTATATCACTTTTCGTTGAGTCCCAACTCAGGCATAAAAGATACATGGATGTTAAGTATTGGTAACACGAAACGTTGTGAGCGGAATAGCAGCTTAACAAATCGGGATATCCTGAAAAGCAAGCATTAACGCCAGTTTCTCCATCACGAATTAGGATGCCAGATTAAAATGACTCAGCCTGTCAATTTTACGATTAAAACGCTTCGTTTCGACGAAAATTATAATCCTTCGGAAAATACGCGCATCACCACCAATTTTGCCAATTTGGCCCGAGGCGATAAACGCCAGCAGAATCTGCGCAACGCGCTGGCGATGATTAATAACCGTTTTAACTCGCTGGCGCAGTGGGATAACCCGAACAGCGATCGCTATGCCGTCGACGTTGATATTATTTCCGCTGAAATGACCATTGCGACGGAAGGCCAGCGCGCAAGCTTTCCAGTGATTGAAATATTGAAACCGACGATCATCGACCGCAAAACCAGCCAGCGTATCGAAGGTATTCCAGGCAATAACTTCTCTTCTTACGTGCGCGATTACGATTTCAGCGTTCGGCTCTTTGAGCACAATAAAAATAAGGCGGAATTCACCCTTCCTGAGGATTTTGGCGATCTGCACGGCGCCATTTTCAAAGGATTCGTAGCATCGGCGGCCTATAAAGAGTGTCTGCAAAAGCCGCCGGTTATCTGCCTGAGCGTGTCCAGCAAAAACGTTTATCATCGAACCAATAACCATCATCCGGTGCTGGGCGTCGAATATCAGCAAGACCAGCCCTCTTTAACCGACCGCTACTTTGCCAAAATGGGGCTGCAGGTTCGCTATTTTATGCCGCTAAATAGCGTCGCGCCGCTCGCTTTCTATTTTAGCGGCGACCTGCTGGCCGACTACAGCAATCTTGAGCTGATCGGCACCATCAGCATGATGGAGACATTCCAGAAGATTTACCGGCCTGAAATCTATAACGCCAACTCAGCGGCAGGAAAATGTTATCAGCCGGACCTGAATCATCAGGATTACTCTTTAACCCGTATTGTTTACGACCGCGAAGAACGTAGCCAGCTGGCCGTTGAGCAGGGTAAGTTCACCGAAGAGAACTTTATTAAGCCCTACCAGACATTGCTTGAACAATGGGCTGCGCATTCCGTTCTTTGATTATTTAACCGACAGGGTCACGTTTTATGAAAAAGTTATTACCTACCTCTACCGCCGGCAGCCTGCCTAAACCTTCCTGGCTGGCACAGCCTGAGGTGCTCTGGTCACCGTGGAAATTACAGGACCGCGAACTGGTAGATGGCAAGAAAGATGCCCTGCGCTTGTGTCTGGCGGATCAGCTTGAGGCCGGTATCGACATCGTCAGCGACGGTGAGCAAACGCGTCAGCACTTCGTTACCACCTTTATCGAACACCTCAGCGGCGTCGATTTTGAAAAGCGGGAGATTGTGAAAATTCGCGATCGCTACGACGCCAGCGTGCCGACCGTGGTCGGCGAAGTGAGCCGTCAGAAGCCGGTCTTCGTCGAAGATGCGAAATTTTTGCGCCAGCAGACCAGCCAGCCGATTAAATGGGCGCTGCCCGGCCCGATGACGATGATCGATACGCTTTACGACGCCCACTACAAAAGCCGCGAGAAGCTGGCCTGGGAGTTCGCCAAAATTCTCAATCAGGAGGCCAAAGAACTAGAGGCGGCCGGCGTGGATATTATCCAGTTCGACGAGCCTGCCTTTAACGTGTTCTTCGATGAGGTGAACGACTGGGGTATCGCCACGCTGGAGCGCGCCATTGAAGGCCTGAAGTGCGAAACGGCGGTGCATATCTGCTACGGCTACGGTATCAAAGCCAATACCGACTGGAAAAAGACGCTGGGCACGGAATGGCGTCAGTATGAAGAGATTTTCCCTAAGCTGCAGAAATCGAATATCGATATCGTGTCGCTGGAGTGTCAGAACTCGCGCGTGCCGATGGATCTGATCGAGCTGATTCGCGGGAAAAAAGTGATGGTAGGCGCTATTGATGTGGCGACCAATACCATCGAGACGCCGGAGGAGGTAGCTGCTACCCTGCGCAAGGCGCTGCAGTTTGTTGACGCCGATAAGCTTTATCCCTGCACCAACTGCGGCATGATCCCGCTGCCACGCCACGTGGCAAACGGCAAGCTTCGTGCGCTGAGCGCGGGCGCGGAGATCGTCAGAAGAGAGCTTCAGGCGAAATAACGTCGTGAAGCAGTCGATCTCTGCCTAAGCAGGCAGTCCGGTTGGGCGATGGGGGCTCTCAATCGCCTGGCCGGGCTAAAACCTCGCCCATCGCACTATTGCGTTACCTCGCCGTCAGTCACGTCAATCCCGCCAGGGTTTCCCCCGCGCTGTAGTGTCGCCTCTCATCACGGCTATGCCCTGCACCGCGCTACAAAAGGTCGCTACTCGCTGCGCTGCTGGCCAGCATGCCCGACCGAGTTTATTTTCTCGTTTGGTGCCTGGAAAGGGTTATGATAGAAAAAGGCGGTTTGCTCACGACTGACATCAAGGGCGACCGAATGCCAGGCATTCCCCCCCTCTTATTTTTCTTCACAGGTAACAAAGAACATGGCCCTGATCCCCAAAAACTACGCGCGGCTGGAAAGCGGCTACCGCGAGAAAGCGCTGAAAATCTATCCGTGGGTATGCGGGCGCTGCGCGCGCGAGTTTGTCTACTCCAACCTGCGCGAGCTGACCGTTCACCATATCGACCACGACCACACTAATAATCCAGAGGATGGCAGCAACTGGGAGCTGTTGTGCCTCTACTGTCACGACCATGAACACTCAAAGTACACGGAAGCGGACCAGTACGGCACCCGCGTAGTGGCGGGAGAAGATGCGCAAAAAGAGATCGGCGCCGCCACCTATAACCCCTTCGCTGACTTACAGGCGATGCTCAATAAGAAAAAATAGCGCCAGCAGGGGCCGTCTTCTGCGCCGCCAGAAAAGCATAAAAATCCGGAAGCGGGCTCGCTTCCGGATGTCTGGTTTGCATGGCGTGAATCAGAGCGGTTATCTCTTCCCGCGTTAAAAACTCTGCCAGTCCGCTTCATTGAGCAGTGCGACGCGCTGCGGCGCAGGCGTGCGCAGAGGCGAAGGCTGCACCGCTGGCGCGCGCGGCGCGACAGCGGTGTAATCGTTGCCGACGCGGAATTTGCCGACCAGTTCGGTCAGCGTGCTGGCCTGCTCCTGCAGCGACTGCGCCGCCGCCGACGCCTCCTCCACCAGCGCGGCGTTCTGCTGCGTCACATCGTCCATCTGGTTGACCGCCTGATGCACCTGCGCAATACCCTGGCTCTGCTCGACCGCGGCAGCGGCGATTTCGCCGACCAGATCGCTCACCTGACGGATCGCGTCCTTCATCACCTCCATATTGCGGCCTACGTCGCTCGCCTGCGCGGCGCCCGCCTCCGTCAGCTGATGTGAGGCTTCGATCAACGCCTTGATTTCATGGGCGGCGGCGGTTGAACGCTGCGACAGGTTTCTGACCTCGCCCGCCACGACGGCAAAGCCTTTACCGTGCTCACCGGCGCGCGCGGCCTCTACCGCGGCGTTGAGCGCCAGAATATTGGTCTGGAAGGCGATCCCTTCAATCAGCGAAACAATATCGTTTACCTTGCGCGAGCTGCCGCGAATATTCTCCATCGTCGCCAGCATCGTGGTCAGTGATTGGCCGCTCTTCTCAGAGAGGCTGCTGGCGTTGGCCGCCAGCTGGCTCGCCTGACGCGTGTTATCCGCCGTCTGGCGCACCGTCTCGCTCAGTTCGGTCATGCTGGCCGCCGTCTGCTCCAGCGATGCCGCCTGCTGCTCGGTGCGCGAAGAGAGATCTTCGTTGCCTGCGGTGATCTGCACCGAGGCGCTGCTCACCGACTGCGACGCCTGGTTTACCGAGGCGAGCGCCGAGGCGACGCGCTGCATCAGGTGGTTAAAGGCGCGCGCCATATTGCCAATCTCATCGCGGCGGCTTTCATCGGCGTTTAGCGTCAGGTCAAGATTGTCGCTGGCGCGCGTCATTACATCGCCTATCGCTGACAGGCTGCGGCGAATGCGCAGAGTGGTGAAGGCGGAGAAGAGCCCGAACAGCACAACGGTGGCGATGACGCCGCCGATGGTGGCCCACAGCACGGTGGTGAACAGGCTGCGGTTAGTATCGCGCAGCTGGTTGCTGAGGTTAATATTCAGCGTCAGCTGCTTCTGGTTATCGTTAATCAACTGGCGTATTGCCGCACCGATACCCTCATTGCCCTCAATCATCCCGAGCGTCAGGCTGTCCTGGTGCGCATGTGAGGCGGCAAGAAACGCGGGCAGCCGATCGCTAATGGTGCGCAGATCCTCATAGGCGACACGGGTCAGGCGCTTGTCCTCCTCATTAGAGATATTGTTAGCCATGTAGTCATCGATCTGCGATTTGATCTGCGCCAGGCTGGCGGCGATCTCTTTTTCCACGCCTGCAAACTTCGTATCATCGGTCTGGCTTTGATGCTTATAAAGCAGAAGAGCCAGCTGATTACTCTCATCAACCCTTTTCCCTATGTCTTTAATTGAGGGAATGGCGTTGGCCTGGACATATTCGAAGCGATCCTGAAATCCGGACAGCAGTGAGATAGCCAGTATGGCTTGTAAAATAATTGCGCCAAAAAGCAGCGAAAAGGTCAGCAGCAGGCGTTGGGTAATGTTCATCCTGTTCTCCATAAGGTAAGCGTCCCTGTCCTTATGCGATCAGGCAGGGTTTAGCCCTGTTATCATCGGCAGCGCGCTGCCTTTTATTAGTTTTAATCGACGAAACGGTTCACCCACCGGCGTGTCACAATTCCTTCATGGTGACGCTGTAGTTCGCCGTCCCCGCTGCCGATAACCAGAGGAGGTATCTGGAATACCCTTTATCGAATCTCTGGCGCGGCGATTAACCATGACGACTTACGCTTTTCACTCTTCATCTGACGGCCGCGCGCGCGGCCTGGTCAGAAAACCGATGCTCATTATGCTGGTGCTGCTTGGCCTCTCTTTTTGCGCCGCGCTGACCGCGCTGTTCTGCGTGGCCGACGATCTGAATGATAAGGCGGATCTTCGCAGCGGGCTGCTGCTGGGTAAGGCGTTTGCCAGCCGCGAAGAGAGCATGCGCTTTCACCTTAGCGATAACGCCGAATGGGGCGAAGCCTATAACAACCTGCATCGCACGCTGAACCTCGACTGGGCATGGCGCAACCAGAACCTGGGCGAATCACTGTTCAAGACTTTCGGCTATGAGGGCGTATTCGTCATCGCGCCCAATGGCGAAACCCGCTACAGCGTGCTCGATGGCGCGCTGCGCCGCGAGCGCTTTCAGGCATGGCTGGGAGAGGATGTGCTTAATGCGCTGAAGCAGCGGCTACAGCAGAGCGACGGCAAGGCGATAGCGCGGCTGGTGCGCGTGGGTGATGGGCTGGCGCTGCTCGGCGCCGCATGGATCACCCCCGGCGGCGATAGCAGCGTAAAAATAGCAGCGGGTCCGCCCTCAATCATGATTTTTGTCGATCGTCTGACGCCCGCCAAGCTGGAAAGCGCGGGCGCGGAGTATGGCATACAAAAACTCAGCTACGCCGACGCACCGCCCGAGGGCGCAGGCGAGCATGACCGCTATCTTGCGTCGGCGCTGGGCGGTGCCGTGACGCTGAAATGGCAGAGCGACAATCCCGGCGGCGCGCTGCTTACCTGGCTGCTGCCGCTGCTGGTGCTACTGATGTTCGCCACGTTTATTAGCGCCAGCATGCTGATGCGCAACGCGCTGCGCAAAGCGCGCCATAGCGATGTCAGTACTTTTCTGCTGGAGCAGAGCCAGCAGGCGCTGGCCGCGAGTGAGCAGCGCTTTCGCGACGTAGCGGAGAGCACCACCGACTGGATTTGGGAAGCGGACGCGCAGCTGCGCTTTACCTGGATCTCCGGACGTTTTCCCGCCGTCACCGGCTACCATAGCCAGGACTGGCTGCAGCAGCCGCTGCACGCTTTTCTGCTCGACGACGGCGACCTCCCGCAGCGGCTGACGCAGCGGGAACTGTCCGGCGAGCCGCTGACGCTGCTGCGCTGCCGCTACCGATCCGCGCAGCAGCATATCCGCTTCTGCAACCTTACGCTGCGTCCCGTTACCCTGCCACAGGGGAAAAAAGGCTATCGCGGCACCGCCACCGACGTCACGCTGGAGGTGGAAGCCGAGGCGCGCGTGCGCTATCTCTCGCAGTTCGACGAGCTGACCGGATTGCCCAACCGCGCGCAGATGAACGCCTGCCTGGCGGGCAAGCTTAGCGACGCGCTGCATAACGATCGCCCGCTGGCGGTGATAATGATCGATCTGGATAAATTTAAGCCGGTCAACGATCTCTACGGCCACGCGGCCGGCGACAGCGTGCTACATGAGGTTTCCCTGCGCTTTAACGCCTGCCTCAAGGATGCCGGGATGACTGCTCGTCTCGGCGGCGACGAATTTGTCATGATCGTTTCCGATATCCACAGCCAGCAGGCGATCGGCGAGTTATGCAGCCGTATCATCGCTCAAATCAATTTGCCCTTCGCCATCAACGGTAGCGACGTCTTTATCGGCGCCAGCATGGGGATTGCGCTGGCGCCGCAGGATGGCAACGACCCTGGCGAGCTGCTGCGCTATGCGGATATCGCGCTCTATAAAGCGAAAAATACCGGGCGCAACAACTGGGTGTTTTATCAGCGTGACATGGGAGAGAAGATCGTACAGCGGCGCGAAATGGAGCGCGAACTGCGCGAGGCGATCCACACCAACCAGCTGCAGCTCGCCTGGCAACCGCGCTACGACGTCCGAGCCGCGCGCGTCACCGCCGTAGAGGCGCTGGTGCGCTGGCATCACGGGCAGCACGGCGTCCTGATGCCCGATCAGTTTATCCCCCTGGCGGAAGAGACCGGGCTGATTGGCGCGCTGAGCGACTGGGTGCTGCTGCGCGCCTGCGAAGACACGCACCGCGACCTGCCAGGCCTGGCAGTGTCGGTCAACCTTTCCGCGGTGGAGTTTAGCGATAAAGGCCTGCCGCGGCGTATTCGCGCCGCGCTGGATGCCACCGGCCTGCCGAGCAGTCGGCTGGAGATTGAGGTAACGGAAAACGCCATGCTCCAGGATCCCGAAACCGCCCTTGAGGTGATGCAGGCGATCAAGGCGCTGGGGGTGAAGTTTTTAATCGACGACTTCGGCACCGGTTACGCCTCGCTGAACTACCTGCGCACCTTTCCGTTCGACGGCATTAAAATTGATAAATCTTTTATCTTTCCGCTGAATGACTCTTTGCAGGCGCGACGGATTGTCGAGAACATGGTCGGGCTCGGCAAGGCCTACGCCCTGAGCGTGACCGCAGAGGGGGTTGAAACCGCCTCGCAGATGGAGCAGCTCAAACTGATGGAGTGCGACGGGCTGCAGGGCTACTACCTTGGCAAACCTCAGCCGCTGGCGCAGATCGCGGAAACTTACTGCGCTGCGCCAGCCTCGCTGTAGCGATCAGACGCCGCGCCGCGCCTGGTTGCGTCCGCCATGCTTCGCCAGATAGAGCGCCTCGTCTGCTTTTTCGATCAGCGCCTGAGGTTCAGGACGATCGCTTTCGGGCAGAAAGGTGGCGCATCCCGCGCTCAGCGTGACGTGCGCGGCGATGGAGGAGGAGTCATGGGGAATATTGCTTGCGCTGACCGCCTTCACCGCCGCGTTAGCGATGTTCAGCGCATCCGATCCTGAGGCACCCGGCAGGATAATGGCGAACTCTTCGCCGCCGTACCTTGCCACTTTGTCGCTGCCGCGCAGCGGCAGCCCTGCCAGAGCGCTGGCCACCGCTTTCAGACAGGCGTCGCCAGCCACGTGGCCGTAGGTATCGTTGAAGCGCTTGAAGTAGTCGATATCCATCAAAATCAGCGACACCTGCTGGTTGTGCTCCGCCGCGTCGAGCAGGCTCTGCTGCAGGAAATGGTCAAACTGGCGGCGGTTCGCCAGGCCGGTCACGCTGTCGGCATGCGCCAGATTCTCCAGCGAAAGATTCACCGCCGTCAGCTCATCGCGCAGGCGGGTCAGCTCCTGCTGATAGCGCAGGCTGCGTCGCACCTGGCTGAGGATACAGGCGCCAAGCACGCCAATTCCCGCCAGCAGCGCCAGATCGAGCAGCACATTCTCTACCTGCCCTTTAATCCAGCTTCGCAACAGGTTCTGTTTATCGTAGCCTGCCGCCACCACCAGCCCGTAACGCTCGGAGCGGGCAAAACCGAAAATGCGCGCCTGGCCGTCCAGCGCGGCGCGCCACTGGCCACTCCCCTTGTCGGCACTGGCGAGCATCGTCTGAAAGAGGTGGCTGGAGGAGAGATTTTTGCCGATATAGCTGTCCGGCATCGGCCGCGCGTAGAGGACGGTGCTGTCCGCCAGCATCAGCACCAGCACATCCTGCGGCCCCAGTTCATAGTAGCTGTAATAATGACGAAAATAGTCGACGCGGATGGTGGCCAGCAGTACACCATTAAAACCGCCGGAGGCGTCGTTGACCCGCAGTGACACCGGGATCACCAGATCGCCAGTGCTTCGGCTGCGGATCACCGGACCGATATGAACGCTGTCGCGCGCATTCATACGGTGGTAGCGGAAATATTCGCGGTCGGCGTTATTGATGTGTGCCGGGATTTGCCGTGCCGATGTGGCGATCCACTTGCCCTGGGCGTCGTAGTAAAACAGCCCATGCAGCTGGGGCAGCCGGCTCGCCAGCTCCTGCATGGTCTGGCTGAGGGCGCCGCCGTTAACGCCAGTGGCGATTTCGCTTATCAGCTGATGCTGCACTTCGCGCAGTGACAGCTCCGCCTGCAATATGGTGTCGTCCGCCTGACGCGCCTGAGAAAGAGAAAGGTTTACCGCCATCTGTTCAGACTGGATCAGCGTGTCGCGCCAGGCTTCGCGCATCGTCCACAGGTTAAGGCCGGTCACCGCCAGCGTCAGCAGCAGCCCGGCCAATGCGATGCTCTGGGGCAGCGAACGGTTTATCGATGTAGCCCGCTCGCTTCTCCTTTTTAGTTTCATGTCCCGCCTCTTTGAAATGCTTGTAATAAGTTAAGCACATGGAGGCATTACAGCGCAGACGGCGAAGCGGATCCGCGCCGGAAAAATATTTATCGCCGCCGCGTTTATCTTTTAAGCAACCTAATCACCTTTCTAAACAAAATATTCACATATCATTACGTTAACGGATAAGTGGCTAATTCCATGGGCCTTCCTCTCTGACTAAGCGGAACGGCAAACAAAACAACATTTTATGCTGTATCAATTTCGCGGCAACAGGTTCAGACTGTACATTCATCCACTGCCGCAGGCGGTGGCTATTCGCTCTCCGCTCAAGGACAGCATATGACCTATTCGTCTGAAACCATCTGTGCCATATCAGGCTCCTCTCTTCATAATCTGAAGCGCTGGTACCGAAGCGGCCTGATCCATAAAAAGCCATCCGGTTCCGACTGGACTGATGCTCAGCTGCAGGAGGTGATGGAGATGACCCGCCTGACAAGCCAGGGGGCGACGCTGCGTGAGATCAAAATCGCGCAGGCTGGCGCGTACCCTGTGCGCACCGGCGGTTGGGCGGCTCGTCGTGGCGACATGCTCTGGCAGCTCGAATTTGGCAGCGAGCAGTCGCTGGCGGTGCTGCTGCGTAAGTTCGCGAGCAACTTTACCGGCGACGATTTCGTATTACGGCTGTTAGTGCCGCTCAATCAGTGGCTGCAACATGATACGCGCGCGGGTGCCTTCCGCCGTATGGAACGCTTTCACCAGCTGATCATCACCCATGCGGGATCCGTGACGCGCAACGCCACCCGCGCCGCCGCCATTCCGCTGCTGCTGGAAAAGGTCAGTGAGAAGAACCAGACCGATATCTGGCTGGAAGCGATCAGGCTCAGCGGTCAGGGCTTCTGCGTAGAAGTGTGTGTCTCCAGCGACCTTCTCTCATCCACAAGCCCGCACCAGCACCATCTTTACTGGTGCGGCGCCGGCCTGACAGAGAGGCTGCATCAGCACTATCTGGCACGACTGAAGGATGGCCATCCGGTTCTGCTGTGCGGCCCCGATCGCCGCGTACACCATTTATACCCGCAACTGCCTGCGGCTGCCTGAGCGGCCGCCCGCTTCTTTCCCCCTCTGCCTCCTGCCGACGCGTAATCAGCCCGCAACGAGTACACTTACTGAGTCCCTTTCATCAGGAGGTTACTATGTCTCAGCTTTCTCTTCGCTATCGTCTGGGCGATGATGAGGTCGGCCGCGTCGGTTACGGCGCGATGCAGCTTGCTGGCCCCGGCGTTTTTGGCCCGCCAAAAGATGAAGCGCGCGCGATGCAGGTGCTGCGCGACGCCATTGCCGCTGGCGTTCGCCATATCGACACCAGCGATTTTTACGGCCCGCACCTGACGAATCAGCTGATTAAAAAAGCGCTGCATCCCTACCCGGAAGATTTAATCATCGTGACCAAAGTGGGTGCGCGTCGCGATGAGAAAGGCGGCTGGCTGCCCGCTTTTTCGCCGGACGAGCTGGTCAGCGCGGTAGAGGATAACCTGCGCAATCTCGATCTCGGCGTACTGGAAGTGGTGAATTTGCGCAGCATGATCAACCCGCAAAAACCGACAGAAGGTTCTCTTGAGCCGCAGCTCAAAGCGCTTATCGCGCTCAAAGAGCAAGGGGTCATCCGCCATATCGGACTGAGCAACGTCACGGCGCGTCAGGTAGAAGAGGCGCAGCAGCTTACCGAGATTGCCTGCGTGCAGAACCTGTACAACCTCGCCAACCGCGGGGATGACCCGCTGATCGACAAGCTTGCCGCCCAGGGCATTCCCTACGTGCCCTTCTTCCCGCTCGGCGGTTTTACGCCCTTGCAGTCCACCCAGCTCACTCAGGTGGCGCAGCAGCTCAACGCCACGCCGATGCAGGTGGCGCTCGCCTGGCTGCTGCAGCGCTCGCCCAATATCCTTTTAATCCCCGGCACCTCCTCGCCGGAGCATCTGCGCGAAAACCTGGCGGCGGCGGAGTTGACGCTGACGGATGACGCGCTGGCGGTGCTGGATGATATCGGCAATAAAAAGGGCCGCTGACGCGGCCCCTCCCTTTTTCTTCGCCGTTTTAGCGCAGCGCGCCTGAGGTTTCTACAGGCGCCTCGCATCGCTCCAGCGCTATCGGGATGCTTTTATAGGCCGGGATGCCGCTTTCGGTATCGTGACTGTCGAGCGGCACCATCACGTTGGCCTCAGGGTAGTAAGCCGCGACCGAACCCGGCGCCATGTCATACACCACCACCATGAGGTTATCGAGACGCCGCCCGGTGCGGTTACCCTGCGGATCGAGCGCCACCATATTCACCCTATCGCCGACGCGGAACTGGCGTTTCTCCGCCTCCTCCGCCGCCATAAACAGCACATCGCGTCGACCGGTGACGCCGCGATAGCGGTCGTTCAGGCCATAGAGCGTAGTGTTGTACTGGTCATGGCTGCGCAGCGTGGTCAGCACCAGGTCGTGGCAGATTAGCGAGCGGGGATCTTCATTGATGCCCTGCATCACCTTGAACTGCGCCTTGCCGCTCGGCGTCAGCCATTTGCGCTGCGAGGCTGCCACCGGCAGCCGGAAGCCGCCCGGCGTCAGAATGCGGTTGTTGAAATCGTCGAAGCCGGGGAAAACCGCCTCGATGGCGTCGCGGATAAAGCTGTAGTCGCCCACCATTTTGTCCCAGTCGACGCGCGAGTTGCGCAGCGTCGCTTTCGCCAGCCCGGCGACCAGCGCTGGCTCCGATTTGAGATGCGGCGAGGCGGGTTTCAGCGTGCCGCGCGAGGCGTGCACCATCGACATCGAATCCTCTACCGTGACGCTCTGCTCGCCCGACGCCTGGCGATCGATCTCGGTGCGGCCCAGCACCGGGAAGAGATAGTTATGCTTGCCGAGCAACAGGTGCGAGCGGTTAAGCTTGGTGGCCATATGCACCACCAGGTCGAGTTTGCGCATCGCCTCGAAAGTCACCTGCGGATCGGAGATCGCCTCCGCCAGATTGCCGCCCAGGCAGAGCAGCGCCTTCGCTTCGCCGTCGCGCATCGCCTGTATCGCCGCTACCGCGCCGTGCCCGTGTTTCTGCGGCGGCCTAAAGCCAAAGACCTTTTCGATATTGTCCAGCATCCACTGCGGCGGAATTTCGGTGATGCCGACGGTGCGATCGCCCTGAACGTTGGAGTGACCGCGTAACGGACAGATGCCCGCGCCGCGCTTGCCGATGTTGCCGCGCATCAGCAGCAGGTTGGCGATCTGCTGGACGTTCTGGGTGCCATACTGGTGCTGGGTTATGCCCATGCCGTAGCAGATAATGGTGCGCTCCGACGCCGCGTAGAGATGGGCGATATTTTGAATTTCCTCCAGCGTCATGCCAGAGACTTTCAGAATATGCGGCCACTCCGTCGCCTCAAGATCCGCCTTCAGCGCGACAAACCCTTCGGTGTGTTCGTTAATAAAGCTGTCGTCGATCACGCCCGGCTCGCCCGCCGCCAGCGCTTTTTCATGCATCGACAGCAGCGTCTTCATCACGCCTTTCAGCATCGCCGCGTCGCCGCCGACGCGCACTTTGTAATAGGTGGACGCCAGCTGCGTCGACCCCATCGACAGCATCTCAATCGGGCTTTGCGGCGAGGTAAAACGCTCCAGGCCGCGCTCGCGCAGCGGATTGAGCGCCACGATGGTTTTGCCGCGCTTCGAGACGTCGCGCAGGGTCGCCAGCATGCGCGGATGGTTGGTGCCGGGGTTGTGGCCGATACAGAGCACCAGATCGCAGTGATCAAAGTCCTCCAGCTCTACCGTGCCCTTGCCGACGCCGATCGACTGCGGCAGGCCGACGCTGGTCGGTTCATGGCACATGTTGGAGCAGTCGGGAAAATTGTTGGTGCCATATTCGCGTGCGAAGAGCTGCCAGAGAAAGGCCGCTTCATTGGAGGCGCGGCCGGAGGTGTAGAATTCGACGCTGTCGGGATCCTCATAGCTGCGCAGCAGCGCGCCGATTTCGTTCAGCGCCGTCTCCCATTCGATGGGCTGATAGGTATCGCTGGCCGCGTCATATTTCATCGGGTGGGTCAGACGCCCTTCGCCCTCCAGCTCAAGGGCGCTGCGCTGCCAGAGTTCGCTCACGGTGTGCGCGGCAAAAAATTCCGGCGTGGTGCGCTTGCTGGTCGCCTCCCAGGAGACCGCTTTGGCGCCGTTTTCGCAAAATTCAAACGAGGAGCGGTGCTGCGGGTCGGGCCAGGCGCAGCCTGGACAGTCAAACCCTTCCGGCTGGTTAACTTTGAACAGCGCAATCACATCCTGCTTAACGGACATCTGGCCGCGAATCGCATCCGCTACCGCTTTCAGCGCGCCCCAGCCGCCTGCCGAACCGCCATAAGGCGCAATACCAATATTACTGTTTTGTTTTTTCATACGACCTTGCTCTCCAGTGCTTATCCTTTTTAGCGTAGGCGAGCAGATCCTGCGTGCGGCGGCGGCGGTGCTAAAGATGTTAAATTTTTTCTTTCAGGATGTTACCGCGTCTCGCATAGCAGGATCGCCGAGTGCGAGATAGCCGATGCGGTAGTGCTCACCCGGCCCCCCTCCATCAGCGGCAAAATCGACCTGCAGCAGCGACTGGGCCGAAATATTCCAGCCCACCAGCGCGGCACCAGAGTCTATTACGGCAAGATCGCTATAGGGCGCAACGGGCATGTGGCGCAGCGCCGCAAAGCGTGCGTCGCGCAGCGTGGCCACCGGCGGCGTTTTTACCCCCAGCCAGCTTTGCATCACTGGCCAGCCGAAATCCTCCGTCAGCCTGGCGAAGCCAGCGCTCTGCAGGAAGTCGATCATTCCGGCGCTGTCGCGCCAGAGATAGAGCGGCGCGTAGCTGTTCGCCCTGGCACCCTCATCGCGTCGCGCATAGAGATAAGCCTTGAATACCAGGTCGGGAAAGCCGTCGAGCTTTGCGCCGTTCTCCGCGATGCGCCGCTCGATAATCGCCATGTCGTAATCGGCGGGCAGCGTAAAGCGGTAGTGCATCAGGATCATCGCGCCTCCCCGGCGAGCATTTCGCCCTTGCTGAAGCTCCAGTCGCCTGCGGTGTTGAACTGAATCACTACCATCACGTCGTCGGGTGGGACAGCGAGTTGTGCGGCCAGCCGCTGTGTCAGCGTGCGGCAGAACGCCGCCTTCTGCGCTGTCGAGCGCGGCTTTCCGGCCAGCAGCGTAAAGAGGATGAAATCGTCGCTGCGTCCGCCGCTCAGGTAGTGCGGGTCATAAATGCGCTGCGCTGCAGGCAGCTTCTCCACGATTTGAAACCGGTCATGCGCCGGAACGTCGAAGGTCTCGACCAGCGTGCGGTGGAGGATGTCGGAAATGTGCGCGATGCGCGCCTCGCTGGTGCCATCGCACAGCGTAATGCGGGTCAGCGGCATGATGTTTTCTCCTCGGCCCGCTTGTCTTCAGGCAACGTTTCTTCAGGTAAATAGTGCAGCGCAGTCACAGCGGCAGGCCAGCCGGCATAGAACGCCAGATGCGTAAAGGCTTCGCTGAGTTCGCTGCGGCTCAGGCCGTTTTCAGCGGCGAAGCGCATATGCCAGCCGAGCTGTTTCTCGCGCCCCAGCGCGGCCAGACAGGCCAGGGTGATCAGGCTGCGTTCGCGCGGCGTCAGAATGTCGCGCTGCCAGATATCGCCAAACAGCAGGCTGTGGGTTATCTCCGCCAGCTTTGGCGACGCCTGCTGAAGGCTCTCTTTGTCGAGTGTGGTGCTCATGGTCGCTTCCTCGTGATTTATCGCTCACCTGAAGTGTCGCCTTCTGCTACCATCCTGAAAATCAAATTATTCAGCACGGATAATCCCGAAAATCAGGATGGTATGAACAAAGTTCCGGTTTCTTTCGATATGGATGCGCTGCGCAGCTTTGTAACGGGCATTGAATGCGACAGCTTTGCGCTCGCCGCCCAGCGGCTCTGCCGCTCAACCTCCGCCGTCAGCGCGCAGCTCAAAAAGCTGGAAGCGCAGTGCGGTACCGAACTGGTGGTGAAACAGGGGCGCAAACTGGCGCTGACGCCCGCTGGCGAGAGGCTGCTGAGCTACGCGCGCCGCCTGCTGGCGCTCAACGATGAAGCGCAGCGCGCCATGCGCGGCGAGCTGCTGCAGGGCGAGCTGCGTATCGGCATGCAGGAAGATTTTGGCGAATCGCTGATGCCCGCGCTGCTCGGCCAGCTCGCTGGTCAGCATCCGGGTCTCAACATCACGGCGCGCATAGACCGCAACCGCGCGCTGCGTCAGGCGGCGATAGATAAGCAGCTCGATATCGCGCTGCTGTGGCAGCCCGAGCAGGCGCTCGATGAGAGTGCGTTCCTGGGGGAGTCTCCGCTGGTGTGGATCGCTTCGCCGCAGACAGAACTCAGGACGCTGCTGGCGAGCGGCGAACCTTTACCGCTGGTGATGTTTGACGCGCCCTGCCAGATGCGATCCCGCGCCATCGCCGCGCTGGATCGGGCAGGTATTCCGTGGCGCGTTGTCTTTACCAGCCCGAGCCTGAGCGGCATCTGGGCGGCCGTACAGGCGGGCCTCGGCATCACCCTGCGCTCGCCCATCGGGCTGCCGAACAGCCTGCATATCCTGGACGGGACGCTGCCTGCGGCGGGCCGTATCGGCATTACGCTGTGGCAGAACCGCAGTCTGGATGCGCAGGCGCAGCGCCTGCTGCATGACGCCGTTTCCGCTATGCTGCTTCCTTCGCTGCTGCGCTAAAGATTCCCGCTTTAAAAAATTTAGTTTAAATATGTTTCCGGCACGTAAGGTTAAGTCTTTTATATAACTTAACCTTCGCGCTGCGTATTAATTTATGGGGTGATAATTTTCATCGCGTCATTTGTTTAATACGTCAACAAAAAGCGCCTTTAATGGCCTGTTTCCTCTCCGGTTAGCGTTTTTTACTGCGGTTAAGCTCACCGGCAACGTTGCGCCGTCACACCGTCTTAACACAGGCGTCATCAGGCCCGCGCATGCTTTATGGTCAGGTCGTACGGCAGGCACAGCTGATTATAAATAAGCGCGAACAAATCTAAACAAAATAAAAGATTGAGCCCGAATCGCAAAAGCTCTATATTGGCCGCGCCTAAAATCAGGTAACCCGAATTTTTAACATTCATTCAACTGCGGCACAGACGATTGCCCCGGTTGTAGGAGAGATATGATGACGGATAAAGTCCGTATTGATTCTTTAGATGCCACTTCAAACGCAAACAATGAAACCTATTTGGCCCGTCAGGCTGAGTTCGAATCAAACGTCAGAAGTTATCCCCGCAAGTTACCGTTAGCGATCACCCAGGCGAAAGGCGTATGGATCACCGACGCCGACAATAAAGAGTACCTCGACTGCCTGGCCGGTGCGGGTACGCTGGCGCTCGGTCACAATCATCCTGACGTGCTGCAGAGCATCCAAAATGTCATTACCAGCGGCTTGCCGTTACATACTCTCGATCTGACAACGCCATTAAAAGATGCGTTCTCTGAATATCTGCTGTCGCTGCTGCCTGGTCAGGGCAAAGAGTACAAACTGCAGTTCACCGGCCCGTCCGGCGCGGACGCGGTTGAAGCGGCGATCAAGCTGGCGAAAAAAGCCACCGGTCGTTCAGGCGTTATCGCCTTCTCCGGCGGCTACCACGGCATGACCCACGGCGCGCTCTCCGTCACCGGCAACCTGTCGCCGAAAGAAGCGGTCAACGGCATGATGCCTGAAGTCCAGTTTATGCCCTACCCGCACCTCTACCGTTGCCCGCTGGGCATTGGCGGTGAAGCGGGCGTGAAAGCGCTGACCTACTACTTCGAAAACCTGATCAACGACGTGGAAAGCGGCGTGCGCAAACCTGCGGCGGTGATCCTGGAAGCGGTTCAGGGCGAAGGCGGCGTGAACCCGGCGCCAGCCGAGTGGCTGCAGCGCATCCGTAAAGTCACCGAAGAGCACGGCATTCTGCTGATTATCGACGAAGTGCAGGCGGGCTTCGCGCGCACCGGCAAATTCTTCGCCTTCGAGCACGCCGGCATTCAGCCAGACATTATCGTGATGTCGAAAGCCGTCGGCGGCGGCCTGCCGCTCGCCGTGCTGGGCATCAAAAAGCAGTTCGACGCCTGGGCGCCGGGTCACCATACCGGCACCTTCCGCGGCAACCAGCTGGCGATGGCGACCGGCCTCACCACGCTGAAGATCCTGAAAGAGCAGAACATCGCCGACAAAGTGGCGCAGCAAGGCGAGTGGCTGAAAGGCAAACTGGCCGAGATGCAACAGCGCTTCCCGGTGATCGGTCACGTCCGCGGCCTGGGTCTGATGATCGGCATCGAGATCGTCAAGCCGAACGAAGCCAAAGACCAGCTGGGCTGCTATCCGGCGGACGGCGATCTCTCTGCGCTGCTGCAGAAGAAGTGCTTTGAAGCGGGCCTGATCCTCGAGCGCGGCGGCCGTCACGGCTGCGTGCTGCGTCTGCTGCCTTCCCTGCTGATCACTGACCAGGAGCTGGACGTGTTCCTCGACAAGTTCGAGCAGGCGCTGCTGGCCGCTGGCGTGCAGCCGGTTTAAGTGGAGCGGAATGCGATCATGTCTGAATTAAATCCGATCCTGGCGGGCTCAGCCCAGAGCATCGAAGCCTACCAGCAGGTTATTGAGCAGAGCAGCAAAGCCGTCGTCGAGTGGCTGAAGCAGCCTGAAATGTATCAGGGCAAAACCGTCGCGGAACTGCGCGAGCGTATCGCGCTGGACTTCAACCCGACCGGCCTGGGCAACCAGGCCGCCATCGAGCGCGCGGTTGAGTTCTTCCTGAAGGACAGCCTGGCGGTGCATCACCCGCAGTGCGTGGCGCATCTTCACTGCCCGAGCCTGGTGGTCAGCCAGGCGGCGGAAGTGCTGATCAACGCCACCAACCAGAGCATGGACTCCTGGGACCAGAGCCCGTCAGCGACCATCATCGAGATGAAGCTGATTGAGTGGCTGCGCGCGCAGGTCGGCTATGAAGCGGGCGATGCGGGCGTGTTCACCAGCGGCGGTACGCAGAGCAACCTGATGGGCCTGATGCTGGCGCGCGACGCGTTCTTTGCGCGTCAGGGCCACTCTGTTCAGCAGGATGGCCTGGTAGGCGACCTGCGCAAGTTGAAGGTGTTCTGCTCCGAAAACGCGCACTTCTCCGTGCAGAAGAATATGGCGCTGCTCGGCCTGGGCTACCAGTGTGTAACCCAGATTAAAACCGACGAATACGCGCGTATGGATGTGACCGATCTGGCAGAGAAGATTGCCCAGGCGAAAGCCAACGGCGATCAGATTCTGGCGATTGTCGCTACCGCAGGCACCACCGACGCCGGCGCTATCGATCCGCTGCGCGACATCGCCGCGCTGGCGGCCCAGAACCAAATCTGGGTGCACGTCGATGCGGCATGGGGCGGCGCGCTGCTGCTGTCGGAGAAATATCGCGACTATCTGGACGGCCTTGAGCTGGTGGATTCTGTTACCCTGGACTTCCACAAGCAATATTTCCAGACCATCAGCTGCGGCGCGTTCCTGCTGAAAGACGCAGCGAACTACGAGCTGATGCGTTATCAGGCGGCTTACCTGAACTCTGAGTTCGATGAAGAGGCGGGTGTGCCAAACCTGGTGTCTAAATCGCTGCAGACCACGCGCCGTTTCGACGCGCTGAAGCTGTGGATGGGCCTGGAAGCGCTGGGTCAGAAGCAGTACGCGGCGATCATCGATCACGGCGTCACCCTCGCCCAGCAGGCGGCGAAATATATCAGCGCCCATCCGCTGCTGGAGCTGGTGATGAAGCCGCAGCTGGCGAGCGTGCTGTTCCGCTTCCATCCGGAAAGCGGCTGTCACGATCTGGCTGAAACTGCGCTGCTGAATCAGCGGATTGGCGACGCGCTGCTGGAATCGGGCCGCGCCAACGTCGGCGTAACCGAGCACAACGGCGTGACCTGCCTGAAGCTGACGCTGCTTAACCCGACCGTGACGCTGGAAGATGTAAAAGTCCTGCTGGCGCTGGTTGAGAAAACCGCGAAGCCGCTGGTGGGTTAACCTCTACCAGGCATAAGCGAAAGCCGATAACGCAGGTTATCGGCTTTTTTATTGGGAAGAAATTACTCTTTCAGTGATGCGCCGTGGGTGGCGATCACCTCTTTATACCAGTTAAAACTTTTCTTGCGGCTGCGCGCCAGCGTGCCCATTCCGCTGTCATCACGGTCAACATAGATAAAACCGTAGCGTTTGGAAAACTCAGCTTTTGATGCGCTGACCAGATCGATAGGTCCCCAGCTGGTATAGCCCATAACCTCAACGCCGTCTTCAATCGCTTCCCGCACCTGCACCAGGTGGTCGTTCAGGTAGCAGATACGATAATCATCCTTCACTACGCCATTGGCATCGGGGGTGTCCTTCGCGCCAAGTCCGTTTTCCACAATAAACAGCGGCTTCTGATAGCGATCCCACAATACATTCAGCAGCGTACGCAGGCCAAGAGGATCAATCTGCCAGCCCCACTCTGAGCTGGCAAGATGCGGGTTGGGCACCATGTTCAGCACATTTCCACGCTTCTGCTGATGCAACGCTTTATCCGCGGTCACGCAGCCCGTCATGTAGTAGCTAAAGGAGATAAAATCGACGGTTGTTTTCAGCGCCTCGTCGTCAGCGTCAGTGACCTGAAGCTGAATGCCGTTATCGCGGAAAAAGCGCAGCATATAGCCGGGGTAGGCTCCCCGGCACTGTACGTCGCCGAAGAATTGCCAGCTCCGGTTTTCCTGCATCGCTTCAAATACGTCTTCCGGCTTGCAGGTCAGGGGATACATCAGCCCCCCGAGCAGCATGTTGCCGATTCTGGCGTCCGGAATAATTTCGTGGCAGGCCCTCACCACACGAGCACTGGCAACCAGCTGATGATGAATAGCCTGATAAATCTCACTTCTGCTGCTGCCCGCCGGTAAACCGACGCCGGTCAGCGGTGCATGCAAGGACATGTTGATTTCGTTAAAGGTCAGCCACAGCTTGACCTTGTTTTGATAGCGTGTGAACAGCGTACGGGCATAGCGTTCAAAGAAGTCAATGGTTTGACGATTACCCCAGCCACCATAGCGTTTTACCAGCTCCCACGGCATTTCATAGTGGGACAAGGTGACCATTGGCGTAATGCCACAAGCGGCCAGTTCGTCAAGTAAACGGTCGTAATAGGCCAGACCCGCTTCGTTTGGCTGCTGCTCGTCCCCGTTGGGAAAAATACGCGTCCAGGCCAGGGAGATGCGCAGGCAGCTAAAGCCCATTTCAGCAAAAAGGCTGATGTCTTCCGGATAACGGTGATAGAAATCGATGGCAACATCCTTAATGGTGCTGTCACCCGCCACGCGCTCCACTACGGGACCAAAGATACCCTGTGGCTGGACGTCTGACGTGGATAAGCCTTTACCCTCTTCCATGTAAGCGCCTTCAACCTGATTTGCGGCTAGCGCGCCGCCCCATAAAAAATTATTTGGAAACGTCTTCATGAGGTTCTCCTGTTATTGATGACGTAGGCTGAGTAACGGTGCGCCGATGTCAACGGAGGTGCCCGCCACGGTCGCCACGTCACTGTACTGGTCGCTGTTGCTGATGATGATGGGTGTTGTCAGGTCGTATCCGGCATCAATAATGGCCTGGCGATCAAACTCCAGCAGAAGGTCACCCGGCTGCACCTTGTCGCCCACCTTCACGCAGGCGGTGAAAAACCGGCCGTCGAGCTTCACCGTGTCGATTCCGACATGGATCAAGATTTCAATACCGCTATGACTGAGCAGGCCGATGGCGTGTCTGGTCTGGAAGAGAGAGGCCACTTCACCTGCAAACGGGGACACTACTCTATTAACGGAGGGAATAATCGCGACGCCTTTGCCTAAAAGCCCGCTGGCAAAGGCGGTATCGGGCACGCGATGAAGCGCCACAACAGCGCCCGACATCGGAGAGAGCACATCATTTTCACCGGCAGCTTTTGGCACCGCCGTCTTCTGGGCTGCCTGAGCCGACATCCCCGCCATCAGCGTCAGGCCACAGCTCAGCACCAGCGCGACGAGAGTGCCGATAATGCCGCCCCAGAGCGTAGCATCCACACCGTGCGGTGGAATTTCCTGGGCAATGGTAAAGATATTGGCGAAGCCGAAGGAATAAGCGCGGGTATCGCTAAAGCCGACAATCGCCCCGCCGATAGCGCCTGCGACACAGCCCCAAAAAAACGGACGACGCAGCGGGAGGTTAACAGCGTAGACCGCAGGCTCAGTAATACCGAAAACCCCTGACGCGACGGACGAACCTGCCAGCATCTTGAGCCGTGCATCGCGAGTACGCAGAAAAACCCCTAGCGCCGCACCGACCTGGCCGAACACGGCAGGCAGCAGCATCGGCAGCATGGAGTCATTACCGAGCATCGCCAGGTTGTTGATCATCAGCGGCACCAGTCCCCAATGCAGGCCGAAGATCACGCACACCTGCCACAGCGCGCCTATTGCCGCCCCTGCCAGCCACGGCGCCAGTGTGAAAATCCACTGATATCCATTCGCAAGCGTTTGACTTAGCAAGGTCGCCAGCGGCCCGATCGCCAGGAAGGTTAGCGGTACGGTGACGCCTAAGCAGATCAGCGGGGCGAAGAAGTTTTTCATTGATGGCGGCAGCAGCGCCGTACTCTTTTTTTCCAGCCAGCAGCTCACCCAGGCCGCAAGGATGACTGGGATCACTGACGAACTGTAATTGAACCAGGTGATTGGGACACTGAGAAACGTATCTGCCAGCGCCCCTGTCTGCTGGCTGGCATTGAACGCATCAATCATCATCGGATGGGTAAGCGCCCCACCGATTACCATAGTGATAAAGGGATTGCCGCCAAATTTCATTCCAGCGGTGTAGCCCAGTACCAGCGGAAAGAAGAAGAACAGCGCATCACTTGCGGCGAACCAGATTTTATAGGTGCCGCTGTCCGTGGTCAGCCAGCCGCAGACGACCGCCAGCGCTAGCAGTCCTTTCAGGATGCCGGAGGCCGCCAGCACGCCGAGAAATGGCGTAAAAATGCCGGAGACGAGGTCAATCAGTCGGCCCAGAATGTTGCTCTTTTCCCCCTTATCCTCCTGCGTGCGCGCATCATCCGTCAGCCCTGCTGCAAGGCGTACCGCCTGCCAGACGTCGTGAACCTGATTGCCAATGACCACCTGAAACTGGCCGCCGCTTTCGACCACCATGATGACGTCCCTGTTTTTCTTCAGTCCTTCCGCATCTGCTTTCTGGCTATCTTTGAGTTTGAAGCGAAGCCGGGTAGCGCAGTGTACAAGACTGAGGATGTTCTCTTTTCCACCAACGCGGTCGAGAATATCCTTCGCTAAAGCCTGGTATTCCATCTCAATATCCTTATGTACGATGCCCTCGGGCAGCGGATTACTTGCTTATGAAAATAAAAAAACCCGAGCGCATCCTTCTTGCGAAGGCCGCGCTCAGGTTTTGCCTGCGTTGTGCAGTAACAATCCGGTTGTTGAGGTTTAATGCCCCTCTTTTCTCACCCGCTCAATATGAATCGCGAGGAACATAATTTCTTCGGTGGTCAGTTCACGCTGATAGCTTTTATGCAGGTGCTGCGCAATTTTATCGGCGCATTGCCAGGCTTTCGGGTAGTTATCTTTTATAGCCGTTTGCAGCGAGACATCGTCATCTTCCACCACGGTGCGGGTTAATATGCGCTGTGCAAAAAACTTCAGGTGGGTCACAAAACGCTGATAGCTTAGCGCCTCTTCGTCATATTCGAGTCGCAGCTGGTATTTCACCAACTGAAGGAGTTCCTGCATGATGCGGCTCACCTGCATCACTTCAGGCATTTCACTGTTCAGCTGTGCGGTCACCAGATGCAGTGCGATAAACCCGGCCTCATCTTCCGCCAGCTCGACATTCAGCCGCCTGGCAATGATGGCCCGCGCCTCCTGCCCCAGCGCGAACTCTCTGGGATAGAGTCGCTTAATATCCCAAAGCAGGACATTATTGATTGCCAACCCTTTATGCTGCCGTTCGATAGCAAAGTAGCAGTGGTCCGTGAGGGTAATATACAAACTCTCCTGCAATTTCCCCAGCCGCTGCGTCGCCAGTTCAATAATGCGGTCACAGGTGGTCATCACCTCCAGCGGAATTTGGCTCAGCAGTTCGCTCAGCCGACGCACCAGTTCATCGCTTTGCAGCGCAAACACCTTTTCAATCAGCGTGACATCGAGATCTGCACCGACGCGCTTTTGAAAGGCCAGACCTCGACCCATGACGACCTGCTCGCGCCCGCGTTCATCCAGAACGATCACGACATTATTATTAAGAACCTTGGCGATTTTCATGGAAACCTCAGAAACAAAAAAACCTGACTTCCGGCTGATGCCAGAAATCAGGTTTTGCCTGCCTGAGCAGTCACAATCCAGTGGAGGCACTTTATCAGCTGCATTTTCTGCCTCAACGCCCCAGAGATAAAAACGTGAAGTTGATCGGTATTGCCTGAGCAAAATCAAAAAGATATCACGGTTTTTAACTCGGTTACCCAGGCATCCTGCGTTTGTCGTATCCCACCTGGATGATGCCAGTACTGAATGCCCGGCTGGAGTTCCAGCCAGGATACCGGACGGAAGCGGTAGTAAAACTCGCCGTTTAGCGAATGACCTGGCATCAATGCTGCCGACGCGCTGCTCAGCGCGTTAATGTCACGCTGATGGCGTGCATAGTGGCTGCTCATATCAATCCAGGTGAGACCAACGCCCATCCAGTCCGCAGGGCGAGCGTCAAAAAGCCCTCGGTAGCGCAGCGAGGCGGCATACACCTGGTGCATATAGTTGCTTCTCTGATCGGCCAGGCTCATGCTGGCAGACGCGCTTAATCCCCGATTCGCGTCGCCTTTAAGCTGCGTGAGCTGCTGGTTCAGCCCGGCGTACATAAACCCTGTTCGGTGATATTTTTTATAGCCATGCGAATCCGTGGCGCCCGCCCCACCCGATTTACCGCGATAGAGATCGGTTTGCGACGCATTAGTCAACACGACACCGATGTTATAGGCGCCTGGCAGGCCGTTAATGAGCGGACGCGTTTCTATTTCGACCGGCAACAGTATCCCTTTGCTGCCGCTGGTAGACCAGCTCCAGGCATGGCCCTGACTGGAAGCCGCAGGATTCTGCTCCATTACGCCGCCTTTTACGGTGACGCTGGGTGTCACTTTATACGCAAGCGTGGTGCCCCATGTGTGTACGTTCCAGTTGCTCCAGGTAAGCGAGTTGGCCGACTTCCCGCCACACTGAGAGAGTATCTGGAAATCACAGGGAATAATCTGATCAAAGGTCTGCACCTTATTCATCATCCCGATGCGCCAGGTCAGACGTCGGTCGTCAAAGCTGCGCGAAAAGGTTAGCCAGCCCAGACGCGTGATGGCGTGGCCGCCCCAGCTCTCCTGCGTCAGGTCATTCACGTTAACGCGAGGATCCTGCACGCGTTTAGTGGTGAGGTTGTCATCGTGGTTACGGTTAACAATATTTCCCTCAAGCCGCGCATCCGGTATCCCCGTCCAGCGCTCAAGGTCCTGATTAAAGGTCAGCGCAAACTGATCGATGTAGGCGACATGGGAATTATGGTTATAGCCACCGCCGCCGTTCCAGACTATTTCATTCAGATAGCCAAAGTTAAAAGAAAATCCATTTTTACTCAGCGCTGGACGAATACCGAATATATCGCCGAGAACGGGGGCTGGCGGCGTATCAAAACCTAATACCGTGCTGTTCCACTCCTGAGCGATACTCAATGGGGAAACGAGTAACAACGCAATCGAACACAGTTTATAGCGAGTATTTTTATCCATAATCACACCCTGCAAATCATTATTTATCTCGAAACCGAACGCAGGGGCTTTATCGAAGCCCCTTTTATTATTTAATCTGTTTATTTAACGCCTGTTAAAAAGGCCAGAGCAAAAAAAACCTGAACGCCCTGTACTGGCTGATGCCATAGGGCGTTCAGGTTTTGCCTGTAAACAGTCACAATCCTGACGTGAAAACGGGGAAACCTTAGCATTGTGCTATTGCGATGAAAAGGTGTATTATTTATTTTTTTAAAGATATGTGATTAATTTAACGCTTTTGAATTTTGCATACGCCTTACTCTTAATATAAATTCGCATGTCTGGCCTTTAATCTGGTTTTATTGTTCTTCCTGAAATAACCTGGCGATAATTCTTATTTCGGACGAAAAAAAAGCGATAAGCTTTTCCCTTAACGCTCCGGCTATCGGCTAAAGATGCCCAGATTGAGAAAAATTATCGCTCTCCTGTCTGCTCTTTTAGATAATCATTTCGCGCTACGCGTGTTGATCAGCAGGGTTCTTTTGACCTTCATTAACGTCAGTATCATTGAAGCCAGCGCCAGCAAAATAAGCACCGCGCTCAGCGCCGCCATGGCGTGAAACCCCGCCAGCCGGAACAGCCAGAGTCCGGCGATGCCGCCGCCAAGAAAAGAGAAAATCGTCGTCAGGTGCGTTTTAAGCTGCTTCTTTTGCGCATGTGCGTTCTTCGACGGATCGCGGCGCAGCATGGCGCTGATGACCGAGGCGAGCGAAATGCCAGCATCGGTCAGCGTGCCGGTAATATGCGTCGCGCGCACGCGTCCGTTAGACAATTGCGTCGAGGTGGAGTTGTGCACGCCCATCAGAAAACCGAGCAGCACCAGCACTTCACGGTTATTGCCGGAGGAGTAGAAAAAGATTTCAAACAGCGAGAGACACAGCAGCGCAATCCCCTCTGCCACCAGCACCTGACAGAAAATGGTACGCAGGTTGTATTTCAGACCGGCGATTACCGCCAGCCGCGCGGTAACCGCGCCCGCCACAAAGGCCAGTAGCAGGCAGCCGAGAAAGGTAAGATCGCGCAGATCGCTGTTATTCACCTCACTGGAAAGCTGCGAGGTGTTGCCCGACATATGCGAGGGGAAAAAACCAAACGCGCCTAGCGCCATCGCATTCAGCAAACCGGCCGCCGTGGCGAGCCAGACAGCAAGATAGCGGTCTTCGGTGTGGGAACGCTCTCGCTTCATTTTTATTAACATGCACGCTTCACCTTTTATTATTACCCTGGGCTTAAGCGTAGGGAGAAAGGCGATCCTTGTCACAGCGCCTAATCTAAAAGAGTTAATAAAAATGTTAAGTAACTTAAACAAAGCGGTATTGATTAAGTTACTGTAAAGACGTGACGGTGTTACGGAAAAGTCAATCAGCGGCGGGAGCAAAAGTGCGCCAGCCGCAGGCTGGGCTGGCGCAAGGGAAGCATCAGCGACGGGCACGCACGACCTGGTAACGGCGGGTAAAATACTCTACCGGCGCGCTCCAGACATGAACCAGACGCGTGAACGGAAACACCAGGAAAATGGTCATGCCGAGGATCAGATGTACGCGGTAAATCCACTCTACCCCATCCAGCCAGTGCGAGGCGTTGCCCTGGAAGGTCACGATCGCCTGTGCCCAGCCAACCAGCTTCATCATGCCCACCCCATCGAGGTGATGCATAGAGAAGAGAATCGACGACAGGCCCAGGGTGCACTGCACCACCAGTATGCCGAGGATGACAATATCGGCGCGCGTCGAGGTAGCGCGAATGCGCGGGTTCAGCAGGCGACGTTTAAGCAGCAGAAAGCCACCAACCAGCGTCATGATGCCGAACACGCCGCCCGCGCCCATCGCAATTCTCTGCTTGGTGGCGATGGCAAGAAAGGGTTCATACATCCAGTGCGGCGTCAGCAGACCGAACAGATGGCCGAAGAAGATGCCGAGAATGCCGATATGAAATACGTTCGACGCGAAGCGCATCCCTTTTTTATCCAGCATCTGGCTGGATGAGGCGCGCCAGGTGTACTGGCCATAGTCGTAACGCAGCCAGCTCCCTGTCAGGAACACGGTACCGCACAGGTAGGGATAGATATCAAAGAACAACACGTTTAAATAGTGCATCAGGCTGTTCCTCCAGCGGAGAGATCGAGATAGTGTGGCGCGGTGTCATGGTAAAAGCGCCGCTGATGTTGCTGTTGCGCCGAGCTGTCGCAGGCGCTGTCGTCGATAAACTTCACCTGCTCCTCCTCCCAGACCGCATCCATGGCGGCCGGGGTGTCGTCGCGCGCCTCGCTGGCGACCTGCGCCGCCACGCTTTCGCTGCTCAGCGAACTGTTCGCGACCTTGAGCAGCGTATCGAACAGGGCGCTGAAGTCGCTGTCGCGCTCTTTCAGACGGCCGCCAATCAGCGCCAGAATGGGCGCCACATCCAGCAGGCCCTGCTGCGCCTCCGCTTCCGGCTGCATGCTGAGATATTCCAGATAGAGCGGCAGATAGTCCGGCAGCTCGCGGCAGTTCAGCTCCAGTCCGGCACGCTCATACTGCGCCATCAGATCGACCATCGCCTGACCACGATCGCGCGACTCCGCGTGCACATGCTCAAACAGCAGCAGCGACGTGGCGCGGCCGCGTTCGAACAGCGCGCACCATTCCGCCTGCATATCGAGCGGCGGCGTGCCGAAGTAGCGGTCGATAAAAGGCAGCAGCGCGGGATGCTGCGCGCTGACTCGCGCGCGCAGCTCCTCCCGATCTTCCCAGAGCGCCTCGTCGGGATACTCCAGCAGCAGGGCAACTATTTTAATCAGCGCCATTATTCGCCTCCTGCGCTGTCGCCGATATTGATCGCGTCGATACGGCGGCTGTTGAACAGGTTGAATTTGGTGTCGCTACCGTGGCAGCCGTCGCCAAAGGTAAAGCCGCAGCCGTTGCGTTCCGGGAAGGCCTCGCGCGCCAGCTCGCGATGGCTGCTCGGTATCACAAAGCGGTCTTCGTAGTTGGCGATCGCCAGATAGCGATACATCTCTTCGACCTGCGCTTCGCTCAGGCCCACCTCGTCGATGGCGCGGGTATCGGTGACGCCGTCCACGTTCTGCGCGCGTTTGTAGTGGCGCATCGCCATCATGCGCTTCAGCGCACGCAGCACCGGCGCGGTGTCGCCAGCCGTCAGCAGGTTGGCAAGATACTGCACCGGAATACGCAGGCTCTCCACGTCCGGCAACACGCTGCTCTGCGACACCAGCCCGCCCGCGTCGACCACTGACTGGATCGGCGACAGCGGCGGCACATACCAGACCATCGGCAGCGTACGGTATTCCGGGTGCAGCGGCAGCGCCAGCTTCCAGTCCATCGCCAGCTTCCACACCGGCGACGCCTGCGCGGCGTCGATAACGCTTTGTGGAATGCCCTGCTCCAGCGCCTCAGCGATCACCTGCGGATCGTAAGGATCGAGGAAAACGTCGCACTGGCGCTGATAGAGATCGGTTTCATGCTCGGTGCTGGCCGCTTCGGCAATTTTATCGGCGTCATAGAGCAGCACGCCGAGGTAGCGAATGCGGCCAACGCAGGTTTCCGAACAGACGGTCGGCATGCCTGACTCGATGCGCGGATAGCAGAAGATGCACTTCTCCGACTTGCCGCTTTTCCAGTTGAAGTAGATCTTTTTGTACGGGCAGCCGCTGACGCACAGGCGCCAGCCGCGGCATTTGTCCTGATCGATCAGGACGATACCGTCCTCTTCGCGCTTATAGATGGCGCCGCTCGGACAGGTGGCCGCGCAGGCGGGATTGAGGCAGTGCTCGCACAGGCGCGGCAGATACATCATGAAGGTGTTTTCGAACTGGCCGTACATCTCCTTCTGCATCGCGTCGAAGTTTTTATCCGCCGAACGCTTGCTGAACTCGCCGCCGAGGATCTCTTCCCAGTTTGGGCCACCGTGGATTTTGTCCATGCGCTGGCCGCTGATCAGCGAGCGCGGGCGCGCCGTCGGCTGGCTTTTACCCGCTTTCGCGGTGTGCAGATGCTGATAATCGAAGGTGAAAGGCTCGTAGTAATCGTCGATGCCCGGCACCACCGGGTTGGCGAAGATTTTCATCAGCACTGAGGAGCGGCTGCCGAGGCGCGGCTCCAGCCGTCCTTTGATGTTGCGGATCCAGCCGCCGCGCCATTTTTCCTGATCTTCCCAGGCGTGCGGATAGCCGACGCCCGGCTTGCTTTCTACGTTATTGAACCAGGCATACTCCATCCCTTCACGGCTGGTCCAGACGTTTTTACAGGTGACGGAACAGGTATGACAGCCGATGCACTTATCGAGATTCAACACCATGCCGACCTGAGAGCGGATTTTCATTTTGTCGCCTCCTGTACCTGATCGCGGCCTTCGTCATCCAGCCAGTTCACCTTGTTCATCTTGCGTACCATGATAAATTCGTCGCGGTTAGAGCCGACCGTGCCGTAATAGTTAAAGCCGTAAGCCAGCTGGGCGTAGCCGCCGATCATATGGGTTGGTTTCGGGCAGGTACGCGTGACCGAGTTATGGATGCCGCCGCGCTGGCCGGTTATCTCTGAACCCGGAATATTCATCAGGCGCTCCTGCGCGTGATACATCATGGTCATGCCCGCCGGAACGCGCTGGCTGACCACCGCACGGGCCGTCAGCGTACCGTTGGCGTTAAAGACCTCGATCCAGTCGTTATCCTCGATGCCCAGCTCTTTAGCGTCGATTTCACTCATCCAGACTATAGGCCCGCCGCGCGACAGGGTCAGCATCAGCAGGTTTTCGCTGTAGGTGGAGTGAATGCCCCATTTCTGGTGCGGCGTCAGGAAGTTGAGCGCTTTCTCCGGGAAACCGTTAGAGGGAATATGCTCCAGATGCTGCACGCTGCGCGTATCGACCGGCGGACGGTAGGCGCAGAAGGCTTCGCCAAAGGCGCGCATCCACGGATGATCCTGATAGAGCTGCTGGCGGCCGGAGAGCGTGCGCCACGGGATAAGCTCATGCACGTTGGTGTAGCCGGCGTTATAGGAGACATGCTCATCTTCCAGGCCTGACCATGTTGGGCTGGAGATGATTTTGCGCGGCTGCGCCTGAATATCGCGGAAGCGGATCTTCTCCTCTTCTTTCGGCCGTGCCAGGTGCGTATGGTCGCGGCCGGTGAATTCGCCCAGTGCCTGCCAGGCTTTTACGGCCACCTGGCCGTTGGTTTCCGGCGCCAGCGTCAGAATCACTTCGGCGGCGTCGATAGCGCTGTTGATCATCGGCTGACCTTTGGCGACGCCGTCTGCTTTGGTGTAGTTCAGACGGCGCAGCAGCTCGACCTCTTTATCGGTGTTCCAGCTGATGCCTTTACCGCCGTTGCCCAGTTTCTCCAGCAGCGGTCCCACCGAGGTAAAGCGTTCATAGACGGCGGGATAGTCGCGCTGCACGCTGATAATCTGCGGCGCGGTCTGGCCAGGGATGAGGTCGCATTCGCCTTTTTTCCAGTCGCGCACCTCGCCTGCCGCCAGTTCGCCGGGCGAGTCGTGCTGCAGCGGCTGCAGCACCACGTCGGTTTCCTCCCCGAGATGGCCGACGCAGAGTGCTGAGAAGGTTTTGGCGATGCCTTTGTAAATTTCCCAGTCGCTTTTCGATTCCCAGGCGGGATCGACCGCGGCGGAAAGCGGATGAATAAACGGATGCATATCCGAGGTATTCATATCGTCTTTCTCATACCAGGTGGCGGTCGGCAGCACGATATCGGAGAAGAGGCAGGTGCTGGACATGCGGAAATCGAGCGTCACCAGCAGGTCGAGCTTGCCTTCCAGCGCTTCGCCGCGCCACTCCAGCTCTTCGGGACGATCTTTTTCATCGCTGATGGGGTCGCCCTGGATGCCGCTCTCGGTGCCGAGCAGATAGCGCAGCATATATTCGTGACCTTTGCCCGACGAACCGAGCAGGTTGGAGCGCCAGATAAACATGTTGCGCGGATGGTTGCCGCCGTTATCGGGATCTTCACACGCCATGCGCAGCTTGCCGGACTTCAGCGCCTCGACGGTCCACGCCTGCTCGGACTGACCGGCGCGTTTCGCCTCTTCGGCGATGCGCAGCGGGTTAATGTCGAGCTGCGGCGATGAAGGTAGCCAGCCCATGCGTTCAGCGCGCACGTTGAAATCGATCAGCTGACCGCTGAACTGGCTGGCGTCGGCGAGAGGCGACAGCAGTTCGCTGACCTTCAATTTCTCGAAGCGCCACTGGCTGGCATGGTTATAGAAATAGGAGGTGCTGTTCATCTGGCGCGGCGGACGGTTCCAGTCCAGCGCGAAGGCCAGCGGCGTCCAGCCGGTTTGCGGACGCAGCTTCTCCTGACCGACATAGTGCGCCCAGCCGCCGCCGGTCTGACCGACGCAGCCGCAGAACACCAGCATATTGATCAGCCCACGGTAGTTCATATCCATGTGATACCAGTGGTTCATGCCTGCGCCGACGATAATCATCGAGCGGCCGTGCGTTTTATGCGCCGTTTCGCCGAATTCGCGCGCGATTTTTTCAATCTGGCTGCGCGGCACGCCGCAAATCTGCTCCGCCCAGGCGGGCGAATAGGCACGCACGTCGCTGTAGTCGCGCGCGCAGTTGGCGTCGTCAAGGCCGCGGTCAAGGCCGTAGTGGGCCAGCGTCAAATCGTAAACCGAGGCGACCGGCAGCTCGCGTCCGTCGGCCAGCGTCAACATTTTGACCGGCACTTTATGCAGCAGCACCTCCTCCTGTTTCACATGGCGGAAATGCGGGTTTTCAATGCCGCCGAAATAAGGAAAGGCGACATCCATCACCGCATCGCGCCGGTCGAGCAGCGAGAGCGTCAGCTGCGTCGGCGTGCCCGCCGCTTTCGGTTCGAGGTTCCATTTGCCCTTTTCGCCCCAGCGGAAGCCGATGGAACCGTTCGGCGCCACCAGCTCGTCCTCCTGGTTGTAGGCGACGGTTTTCCACTGCGGATTATTCTCTTCGCCCAGGTTGTCGGCCAGATCCGCCGCGCGCAGCTGGCGTCCAGGCACATAGCTACCGTCTTCGCGCGGCTCCAGCAGCACCAGCATCGGCATGTCGGTGTAGTGACGCGCGTAGTTAAGGAAGTAGTCACTGGGGTGCTTCAGGTGGAACTCGTTCAGGATCACGTGGCCCATCGCCATTGCCAGCGCGCTGTCGGTGCCCTGCTTCGGCGCCAGCCACTGGTCGCAGAGCTTGGCCACTTCTGAATAGTCCGGCGTGATCGCCACCGTTTTGGTGCCTTTGTAGCGCACTTCGGTGAAGAAGTGGGCGTCCGGGGTGCGCGTCTGCGGCACGTTGGAGCCCCAGGCGATAATGTAGTTGGCGTTGTACCAGTCGGCGGATTCTGGCACGTCGGTCTGCTCGCCCCAGGTCATCGGCGAGGCGGGCGGCAGGTCGCAATACCAGTCATAGAAGCTCAGGCAGGTGCCGCCGATCAGCGACAGATAGCGCGTGCCCGCCGCATAGGAAACCATCGACATCGCCGGGATCGGCGAGAAGCCCGCAATACGGTCGGGGCCGTAGTTTTTGATGGTCCAGATGTTGGCGGCGGCGATCAGCGGGTTCAGCTCTTGCCAGCTGGCGCGGACGAAACCGCCACGGCCGCGCTGCGATTTATAGATCTTGCTCTTTTCGCTATCCGCCATAATGGCGTTCCAGGCGTCGACCGGATCGCTGTGCTGCGCCCGCGCCTCGCGCCACATCTCCAGCAGCACCTTGCGCACCAGCGGATATTTCAGCCGGTTGGCGCTGTAGAGATACCATGAGTAGCTCGCGCCGCGCGGGCAGCCGCGCGGCTCATGGTTAGGCAGGTCGGGACGCGTGCGCGGATAGTCCGTCTGCTGCGTCTCCCAGGTGACCAGGCCATTTTTAACGTAGATCTTCCAGCTGCAGGAGCCGGTGCAGTTTACGCCGTGGGTGGAACGCACGATTTTGTCATATTGCCAGCGCTGCCGGTAACTCTCTTCCCAGTCGCGGTTGGTGTTATAGACCTGACCGTGCCCCTCTGCGAAGCTGTCGCCTTTCTGTTTGAAATAGCGGAAGCGGTCGAGAAGTTTGCTCATTGCGCATCTCCAGTATGGTTAGTGCTCATATGCTCTGCTTAGTTGTTATTGGTTTTGCGACGGCCATACAGCAGCCAGGTCAACAGCAGACAGACGATGTAAAAGACCAGAAAAACTTTCATGGCGCCGACGGGCGAACCGGTCAGGGTCAACGAGGTACCGAACGCTTTCGGGATAAAGAACCCGCCCACTGCGCCCAGCGCGGAAATAAAGCCCAGCGCGGCGGCGGTGTCGGTGACGGCGGCGTGCTGCGCCTCCTCCTTGCTGTGGCCTTTGGCGGTCATGCGATCCAGCGTGATCTGGCGAAAGATCACCGCGATCATCTGGAAGGTCGAGCCGCTACCGAGGCCAGAGGCCAGGAACAGGCCCATAAAGACGACATAAAAACCCAAAAAGTAGCCGTCAGTGGCGCCCGGCAGCGTGAAGAAGACCAGCGCCGAGAACAGCGTCATCAGGGCAAAGCTCATCACCGTCACGCGCACCCCGCCGAAACGGTCGGAGAGGAAGCCGCCCGCTGAGCGCGCCAGCGCGCCGAGGAAAGGACCGAAGAAAGCGAGATGCACAATGTCAATCTGCGGGAACTGCGTTTTCGCCAGCATGGCGAAGCCCGCCGAGAAGCCGATAAATGAGCCGAACGTCGCCAGATAGAGCATGCCGAGCGTCCAGAGGTGGCCCTGTTTCAAGACGGGCAGCTGTTCGCGCAGCGAGGCGCGCATGCCAGCGATATCATTCATGCCAGCCCAGGCGGCGATAGTAGCTATTGCCAGCAGCGGCGCCCAGATCCAGGCGGCGTTGGCCAGCCACATCTGACTGCCATCTTCCAGCGTCACGCCGCCCACGAAAAACGGCACCGCGATGATTAGCGGCGCGACCAGCTGCATTACGCTGACGCCGAGGTTGCCGAGGCCGCCGTTGATGCCCAGCGCCGAGCCCTGTTTGCTTTTGGGATAGAAGAGGCTGATGTTGCCCATGCTTGAGGCGAAGTTAGCGCCCGCCAGCCCGCAGAAGAGCGAAATGATGATAAATACGCCGTAGGGGGTGGCTGGATTTTGCACCGCAAAGCCGAGCCAGACGCAGGGGATAATCAGCACGGCGGTGCTGATCACCGTCCAGAGACGGCCGCCGACCACCGGCACGACAAACGAATAGGGTACGCGAAACAGCGCGCCGGAGAGAGAAGGTAATGCGGTCAGTAAGAAGAGTTGATCGACGGTGAAGTTAAATCCTACCCGATTCAGATTAACGGCAACGGTGCTAAACAGCATCCAGACGCAGAAGGCGAGCAGCAGCGCGCAGACGGAGATAATGAGATTACGCCGGGCGATCTTTTTGCCGCAGCTTTCCCAAAATTGTTGATTTTCAGGCGCCCAGTTTTCAAGCGCGCCGTGCCCGGAATGAGGTTTTACGCTCACATATCCTCCCGATAAGCAGCAGACGGATCGCTCCCGCTGTCTGCGAGTAATAATTAAAAAGTCATTTATGAAAAACTGAATAAATCCGTATCAATACGAATTTGAATGCAATCAGATGACGACGCCGAACCAGCCCTGACTTTTTCGAATAAATACGAATATTATTCAGGCGCCCTTATTTGGCGAATGCTTCCGTCCTGTAGAATGGTTAATAAGCCTATCTGAGCAAGCCAGAAAAACAAGAGGATTTGTAGGGGCTTTCATGACGCAGCGCAAAGCAACGCTGGAATGAGGAATAGCATCGGCAGGACTAACTACCTAATTATAGGTATGTTTTACCTGTATTGAAACAGGTGGAAGGGTTTGACCTCTTTGAGGTTGATATAAATCAAAGAACGCCTTAATAAATATTTTTATTAATCTAAAAACCCCCTTCTCGCTGCCTTTTATATTAGTGCTGTGTCATCTCAAAAATAATGAAAAGAGCAATAAGATTCCTGGCAGTCGTTATTAATTGCATTATATAGCGTGGTTTTCAACCTTTTGTTAGCTCGACTTATTATTAGCCCCTGCACGCGCCGTTGCGGCGGAGTGATTTGAACAAGCGCGTTCGGGCATGCGTTGCCAGAAAATTAAGGGTTGTCTGCACTTTGCTGCTGAATTTTTTAGCTTACAACTGGCACGATGCTGACCGTGCTTACTAACAGGATATAAGTATGATGTAACTATTAAATGCGCTTTTCTCCGGCCGCGTTACAGCCGCCATTATTCTCAGGCTTGCCTGTCGCGTCGCTTACGCCAGATGCTGGGAATAATTTCGATGGCCGCGGCGTCGCTGCGGGCAGGACAGCACACGGTGCGCCTGAAGGGGTGAACAGGATAAAAAAATGGCCGGTTTAACCGGCCATTTTCAGTTAGTTTGTTGCTTTGTTTTTCAGGTCTTCAGCGCCCTGCTTGGTTTTATCCCAGGCTTTTTCGCTGCCCTGCTTGGTGCTGTGCCAGGCTTTCTGCGTACCTTCGCTCACTTTGCTGGTGGTCGCATGGCTTTTGCCTTCTGCGGCGTGTTCCGCTTTCAGCTTCTGTTCAGCGCCCGCATCCTGCGCCTGATGCAGCTTCTCTTTGGCAGTATCGGCGCCTTTGTGCGCTTCAGCCACGGTTTCATCGGTAGCGTGTGTGGTAGCCGCAAAAACCGGCGTCGCCAGCATCAGAGCAGAAAGTGCAATAATGGTCTTTTTCATGATTCCCTCACTCGTTATTAAGTCCAGTTTCAGTATAGACAAATAACGCAACCGCACAGCGAAAAGCGGGTAATTTACTTCGGATTCGGCATATTCCTGGATTTTTGTCTGGTCTGCCTGCGCTAAAAGCCGCTCAGGGCGAGCAGCGACAGCCATCCGTCGCTACACTTCATGTCGTAACCCTCTACAAGGAATAGCGATGTTTTCTTTCTCTCCTGAGGTCGATCTGACCGTACTCGCGCTGGCGCCAGGCTTTCGCGCTATCAGCATTCGGGTGGAAGCGACCGCGCTGCAGCACCCGCAGGTGGCGCGCACGGCGCTGGACGCTGCCTGCCGAGCCGTCACCACCGAGGATGTGCCCTATGCCGAGGCGCATATCGCCGCCTGGCGCGACCTCTTTAAAGTCTTCGGCGCAAAACCTGCCCGCACGCCCAGTTCGGTCGAAGCGCTGCGCAAGCGGGTCGCTCGCGATGGCGCGCTGCCCGCCATCGATCCGATCGTCGATCTCTACAACGCCATCAGCATTAAGTACGCCCTGCCGATCGGTGGCGAAAATGCGGCTGCCTACGTTGGCAATGCGCGGCTGGTGCGCGCCGACGGCAGCGAACGCTTCGACACGCTAAAAGCGGGCGAACCCTGCGAAGAGTCGCCCGAGCCGGGCGAAGTGATCTGGCGCGACGACCTCGGCGTCACCTGCCGCCGCTGGAACTGGCGTCAGGGCGTGCGAACGCGCCTCGACGCCAGCGCGCAGCAGATGTGGTTTATTCTCGAAAGCCTGCCGGAGATGCCGCTTGATGCGCTGCATCACGCCGCTGATGAGCTAATCGCCGGGCTGGAAGCGATGATGCCCGGCTGCCGTATCGATAAAGCGCTGCTGGGCGCAGGCTTCAGCTGAGCGCACCCTGCCGCAGGCGCGGTTTAGCCAGCCGCGCCTCACGCTGGCAGCACGCGCTTTACTGATTAGCCGGATTGCTATGCCTGCCCAGCAGGGTATGCAGCGCGAGAGCGATAAGCATCAGGCCGATGAGCATAATGAACGGATAGCCCAATGCGCGATAAAGCCAGATTCCGGCCACGCCCCCAGCCAGAAACGCGAGCAGCGTAAAGGCGTGTAGTCTCAAACGCTCAATATAGAGCGGCGCCTCTTTCGGCGACTCTTTACGCCTCAGCACGTCGAACAGCATCGCCAGCTCAATCCCAATATCCGTTGCGGTGCCCGATACATGGGTAGTTCTCACGCGCGCGTTGGATATGCGGGTGACGACGGCATTCTGCAGCCCCATTAAAAAGCTCAGGCATAAAATCAGCACCACGCCGGGCGAGTGCGGCGTCAGCCAGGTTTCCATTCCGCCGAGACCAACCAGACCGCCCCCCTCCACCAGAATAGTCAGGGCATAGACCTTGCGCATATTGTTACGCCGTCCGGCATTGATCAGCAGCGTGGAAAAGGCGGAGCCGGTAATAAAGAGGGCGACGATCGACACGAAGAAAATGGCCGGTGCCAGGCTTGCTTTGGCCAGATGATCCGAAAGTGAAGAGACATTGCCTGTCATATTGGCGGAGAAAAAGCCGACCACCTCAAAGGCCGCGGTATTGAGTGCGCCTGCGACAGCCGCAAGCGTACAGGCGAGCTGCGTATCGGCCGCGTGGCTGCGAAAGTTTTCGGTACTGATGAGCATAGCGCCTACGATATCAACCCAGACTGCGCAGATGATCCCTCTAATGACGCCGTTTAACAAGCGAATAGCCCTGCTCTCTCTTCACCGCCGCGCCGCCAACCCTGCGCCCTTCTCAGCGGCCCAGTCATTTTTTGTGACCCACCTTACAGTTATCGCGCACTCCGCTGGCAACGCAGCCCATTCCGCCCGCACAATGGAATATATAATCCTTACTGAATATATATTCCATTACGGGTTGTTAGCGCAATCCGCCCCTTTCTGTCTGCATCCTGAACGGAGAATATTGGCAATGAGTGACTATAGCTATCCGAAGTTTGGCGCTGGCCTGTGGCATTTCGCGAACTATATCGACCGCTACGCCGTTGACGGCTACGGGCCGGCGCTCAGCACGCTGGATCAGATCAAGCTGGCGGCCGAAGTCGAGGATCTCGCCTACGTCGATATCCCCTATCCCTTTACCCCTGGCGTCTCGGTCGCCGAGGTGAAACAGGCGCTGCAGGAAGCGGGGCTGAAAGCGATAGGCGTGACGCCGGAGATCTATCTGCGCAAGTTCTCGCGCGGCGCTTTTACCCATCCCGACGCGGCAGTGCGTGCTGAGGCGCTGGCGCTGATGAACGACGCGGCCGACGTGGTGCGTGAACTGGGCGCGAACTACGTTAAGGTCTGGCCAGGTCAGGACGGCTGGGATTACCCTTTCCAGGTGGATCACAAAAACCTGTGGAAGCTGGCGGTCGACGGCATGCGCGAACTGGCCAGCGCAAACCCGGACGTGAAATTTGCCATTGAATACAAGCCGCGCGAACCGCGTGTCAAAATGACCTGGGATTCTGCGGCGAAGTCGCTGCTCGGCATTGAGGAGATTGGGCTGGACAACGTGGGGATCCTGCTCGATTTCGGTCACGCGCTGTTCGCGGGCGAATCCCCGGCCGGCTCCGCGCAGCTGATTATCGATCGCGGCCGCCTGTTCGGCATGGATGTGAACGACAACCTGCGCGGCTGGGATGATGACCTGGTGGTCGGCACCGTCCATATGACCGAGATTTTCGAGTTTTTCTACGTGCTGAAGTGCAACAACTGGGACGGCGTCTGGCAGCTCGATCAGTTTCCGTTCCGCGAAGACCATGTTGAAGCCGCCAACCTCTCGATCCGCTTCCTCAAGCATATCTACCGGGCGCTCGACAAGCTGGATATGGTGGCGCTGCAGGCGGCGCAGCTGGAACAAAATCCGCTGAAAGCGCAGCGCATTATTCAGAATGCGCTGCTCTCGTCTATCGAAGAGTAAGACGCCAGGCCGCGGCGCACGTTGCGTCGCGGCGCAGCCGTTAAAGCCATCCCGACCTGCGCAGCCGCAGCCAGAGCAGGAAGCAGCCGACGAAAGTGCCGCCCAGCGCCAGCGGATAGCCCAGCGGCGAGTTCAGCTCCGGCATCTCTTTAAAGTTCATGCCGTACATGCTGAAGATCACTGTCGGTATCACCAGAATGGCACCCCAGCCCGCCAGCTTTTTCGTCACTTCGTTCTGCTGCACCGCGACCATCGCCAGGTTAACGTGCATGGCGCTGGTGAGCATTTCACGCATATCCTCCGCATCGGTGACGACGTGGCGCGCATGATCCTGCACGTCGCGCAGATAGGCGCGCAGCGCTTTCGGCACGATATCTTCGTGCAGCCGCACCAGCTGCTGGCAAATCTCCTCCAGCGGCTGCGCTGCGTTGCGCAGGCTCAGCAGCTCGCGGCGCAGGCGATAAACCTTTTTCACCGCAAGATTATCAAACTCGGAGCGGAACAGCGCCGCCTCAATCTCATTAATTTTATCGCTAAGCGAGGCGGTATATTCGCCATAGCGATCGACGATAAAATCGAGAATACAGTAGAGCGGATAGCCTGGCCCGTGCTCGAGCATCGCGCTGTTTTGCGCCACGCGCTCGCGAATGGGCGCATAGCTGTCGGAAGCGCCGTGGCGCAGGGTGATGAGGAAGTTTTTTCCAATAAAGAAGTGGGTTTCGCCCAGGTGAAGGTGTTCATTTTCCGCACTGACGGTTTTCACCACAATAAACATCGACTCGCCATACTGCTCAATCTTAGGACGCTGATGCGCGCAAAGCGCATCCTCTACCGCCAGCTCATGCAGCCCAAACTCATCCTGAATTTTATGCATAAACGCCGCTTCAGGCTGATAAAGCCCCATCCAGATAAAGGCATCCGGCTCGCTGAGCACATCACTGATTTTTTCTACGTCTAATTCCTGCCCGACCTGGCCTGGGCGATATACCATGCAATTTACAATCATGATCCCTTCGCTACACGGTTGTCTGAAGTAGTAAGAGCATAACCGCTTTTGCAGCGCTTCAATAAAGAGGTTTGTAACAGAATGCCCGCCGGACAAGGTCCAGCGGGCAGAGGCAAAGCGAGGCAATTAGCTCCGGGGATGGGTGGCTGGCAGAGTCTGCACGCGAGCCGGCTTCAGCCCAAACAGCAGCGACATCAGCGGCAGCTGCTTAATCAGCAAATAGAGGGCGGCGCTGCAGATCAGGCCGAGCGAGGTCACCACCGCGACATAGGTTATCGGCAGCGCATCGGGCAGATAGCCATCCAGCAGCCAGGCGAAGGTGATCACCAGCGGATAGTGCATGATGTAGATCACCAGCGCGGAATCCACTACGCCTTTTACCAGGCGGCTCTCTTTCATACGCAACTTCTCGAAGGTGAAAACCACCCAGTAGGAGAAAATTACCGAGAACAGGCTGGCGCAGAGCACCGGCAGATACTTCAGGCTGCTGGTGATGTTGTAGTGGAAAATGGCATAGAACACCAGCCAGCAGGCCAGCCCCAGTGCCGCCACCACTTTGGTATTGACCAGGATACTGCGCGCCTGCCGCGGGATCTGATCGCTGTTAAGGTAGAGCGCATAGCCTGCCGCGTAGAACACCATAAAGCGTGCGGTGACGGGGATAAGGTTGACCCACTCGCCGAACTCTTTCACAAAGAACTTCACCACAAAGAAGGCGTTTGCCGCCACGATCAGCGCCGCGACCAGCAGCGGGAAAGGCAAGCGGCGCATCATCGCCGCCGCGCGCTGATAGAGACTGCCCGGGATCAGGAACGACATCGCGGTCAGCGAGACCAGGAACCAGAGGTGGTGCAGCGACGTGTAGGCGCCCAGCGCGTCATGGGTGTTCAGGGCTTCGCCGTCAATTTGCGCGTTAATAAGATACATTAGCCCAGGAATAAATAAGAAGGCGGAGATCAGCGGCACCACAACGCGCTTCTTGCGGTTACTGTAAAAAAAGTCAGTGCCTTTACGCAGGATGACCATGGCCGAGAACATGCCCGACAGAAAGAAAAAGGCTTCCATTCGAAAGGTATGTATAAACTCAATCAGCGCGGTAAAAGCGTCCGCCTCATTTTTTCCAGAAATATAGTACCAGTTATTCCCACCGGGAAGACTGCGTGCGGCATGGTATAAAACCCCTTCCAGAATTAACAGCGCGCGCAGGAAATCCAGGCCGATATTTCGGCTTGAGAGAAACGCTTTATTATCCACGTTGTACCCTTCTCGATAATGCGTCAGGACCTCGCCTCTCTGCTGCCGCCCTTTTAATAGCGAGATGCGAAAGGGAAATAATCCTGACCCGGTGAAGTCGGCCGCGCAGAAATCAGAATAACCCTGTCTGGCCTGTGTAGGTAAAGCCTACCATCACTTAAGGATAAAAAGCATTGCGCGGAGAGGACATTAGGAATATGCCTGGAGATTCGCGGCTCAATTAGGAAAAAGGCCAGATAGCGCAGGTAGGGAAAAATAACCATATCAGCCTCGCGATCGTAATTTTATCCAGCAAAAACAATGAAATGGAATCAGCCCTCTTTAGAATGCCGCCCATGTGCGCCCTGTTGCGGGCCGCGCCCCGCCAAACGAGACGGCTGATAAGGCCGGTTAATAAAAGAAATATTGCTAACAAATTCGATTCTGCCTATTTTACTTCGCTGGCACGAAAAAAACGTCCTGTTCGCCGCGATCCGCTTAAAAAAGTGCCGCTCGATAAAAAACAACCTGTTGATATAATTTTGCCGGTGACAATCGAGAGTTTTCGGGTTGTTGGCGGCCAAATTATTTTGCTACCGTGATTGCAGCCGTGGTTTAACCGCGATATTTACCGCAGGTAACAAGCCGAGAGCGATATGGTTAGAAAAAAAATGCAGTTTAAGATGGCGCTATCCATTGCGCTTACCTTCGCCGCGTCTAAAGCAGTTCTGGCGCAGCCCCCATCGCCCGACACTTTTATTATTGAAGCCTGGGGAGGATCCAGCACTAAAGGCGTACTGGCGGTGCGGGAAGCGGGTCGGCTACGCAATATCGTCAGCGAGCACAATGAAATTGCCGTGCTTAATCAGCTGCTGCAGGCGAAATATGGCAGCGGCGTGCAGGTGATCAATCGCGGCGCCCCGTCGGCGCAGGCGATCGAACTCCTGAACGGCCGATATAAATATGAGCATAATCCGCCGTGGCAGGAGGCAATGAAACAGTCCCGCGCGCGTCTGATCCTGCTTAATTTTGCTACCAACGACGCGCGCCACTTTCACTTTCACGATATCGAAAAACCGTACCAGGTAAGTCCGCAGCGCTACGGCGAAGTGATGACGGCGCTGATCGACAGCGCCAGAGCGAACGGCAAAGCGGTGGTATTGCAGGAGCCGCATCCGCTGTGCGGCCGGGCAGAGAAATGGGATGTGGCGCCTTATGCCGCGCGGCTCGACACCGTCGCCCGCGCGGAAAAGGTGCCGCTGGTCAGCCAGTACCAGCGCATTCAACAGCTGCCTGACTGGCGCGCCATGATGTCGCCCGACTGCATTCATCCTTCAGAGCAGCTCTACCGCGTTAAGGCGCTGGAGACCTTCAAGGTGATCGAGCAGCATTTCGGCGCGCAGCTGGCGAAACTAAACCCGCGCGGCTAGCGCAGCGAGGCGCCGCCGCAAATCACCATCTCCTGACCGGTGATAGCCGCAGCCTGCGGCGAAAGCAAGAAAGCGGTCAGCGCGGCGACCTCCTGCGGCTGGATAAGCCGGCCAATCGGCGGCACGACCGGGCTGGAGGCCTCGCGGCCCGGCTGCGACAGCATCGGCGTTTCCGTCGCGCCCGGCGCCACCACGTTGACCGTAATGCCGCGCGGCGCCAGCTCCATCGCCCAGCTGCGCGCCATCCCTACCATAGCGGCTTTGGTGGCGACATACTGGGAGCGGTTAGCCGCCCCGCGCGAGGTGCGGCTGCCAATCAGCACAATGCGGCCCCCAGGCTGCATCTCTGGCGCAAAGCGGCTGGCGAGGATCTCCGCCGCGCGCACGTGCAGTGACCAGAGGCGCGAGCTGACGCCGAGGTTAATCTCACCCACCGGCGCGGCGGCCATCATGCCAGCGGCATGCACCAGCGCATCCGGCACGGGAAGATCGGCCAGCGTGCGGATAAGCGCGGGTTCATCGCTCATATCGACCTGAACGCTGCGGAAACGCGCGCTGTCGCGCGTCACCGCGCGACGACTCAGTCCCGTCACCTGCCAGCCCTGATCGAGCAGCGCGGCGACAATCGCCTCGCCAATACCGGAGCTGACGCCGGTTACTATCGCATGTGGCATCTACGCCTCCAGAAGCGAACGCGGAATTTTAAACACCGCTTTGCGCACCCTGTCCGGCTGCGATGCGGCACAGAGCGCCTGATGCGGTTCACCCGGTAGAAACACGGCAAAATCGCCGGCGCTTAAGCCTATCGAAACCGGCAGAGCTGGCGCGGCAGCGATGAACAGATCTTCCTTGCGCTCTTCATCGTCCGGCCGCGCCAGAGGCTGTTGGCTGGCGTTAATCACCTCACTGCCCGCCAGCACCACCTGAATATCGGCCCACTGGCGATGGTATTCGGTATGGCGCTGCGCCGCTGGCTCGGTCTGCGCCGGACCGATATGGCAAAACCATGGCGCATCCGCGGGCTGAAAGCGCCCATCCTCGCGCTGTTGCAGCGCCTCAAGCCGACACTCGTCGCGCTCAAGAATGGCGCGGAGCGCGGTGGGCAGCCCTGCCATCGCCAGCGCCTGCAGATTACCGATAATCATGATGCCTCCTTTACCCACGTCGGCGACAGGCGCACATATTTAATCGCCTGGCGATAGAAGGTATACGCGATGTGCAGAGCGCCGTCGGCGTCTTGCTTGATGGTGGGATAGGAGAACTCGCGGTTGAGTTTCTGCTGGGAGTTATTGGTCATGCAGTAGCCGTCCCCTTCGTCGAGATTGCGCTGCCACGGCCAGCTTTTGCCGCCGTCGGGCGACAGCGCCACCGTCATCGGCGCGCGCGGCGCACCCCAGAACGCGCTGCGCCCTTCGCGCGCCTGCGGCTCTTTACGGCTATCGTCGCCGTCGTCGATTTCGTCATAAAGCGAGGCGCGTCGCTCTGTCGCGCCCGCCGCGCTCATGTTGTTGAACACCAGCGCCAGGGTGCCATCCTGCAGCGTGGTGACCTGCACGGAAGAGTTATTGTTGGGCAGCGTGGTCGGCTCCGGCTGTGACCAGCTTTCGCCGCCATCTTCCGACTGGCTGTAGTAGATATGGTCTGCCCAGCGGCTGCGATAAAGCGCCACCAGCGTGCCGTCAGGCAGCGCGGTAATGTTCATATGCACGCAGCCGAGGCTGCCGGGCACCGCGACGTCGCGCCAGCTTTTGCCGCCGTCGCTGGAGATCTTCACCGCGCTGACGTCATCATTGCCCACCCACTTCTCACCCGGCTGGGTGCGGCAGTAGAACACCGGCAGCAGCCAGTTGCCATTCTCCAGCACGGTCATCGGCTGGCGGATAAAGGTGCCGGGCTCATTGAGCAGCGTCTCGATCGGCCCCCAGCTGGCGCCCAGGTCGCGCGACTGGCGCATCCGCACGATAGCGGTATCCTGGTTGCCGGCCAGCTGCGCCGTCCAGAGCAGCCACAGCACGCCGTCTGGCGCCAGAAACAGCACCGGATTCTGTTCTGACCGCGTGGGATCGTCGGAGAGTTTTACCGCCTCGCTCCAGCGATCGGCACCGGACGCCAGCCGCGAGCAGTAAACGGAGATATCCGCCACGCCTTCCTGCGTGCCACCGAACCAGACGCACAGCAGCGACCCGTCCGGCAGCGGCAAAAGGTTCGCGGCATGGTTTTGCGGGCACGGCGATGGCAGCATCGCCGTCATCAGGCGCGCATCCTGCTCTGCTGGGCGCAGCACGCCATCGCGGTTAACGGTTACGGACATATCGGACTCCCCTCTGTTCAACGCTCAGACGCGTTTTATCGATTTGACGGTTTGGGATCAGGTAATCGATCGCCATAATGATGGCCGGCGTGACCAGCGCAATATACATATTGTTGATGCCAAACGGGTCGCCCAGCAGGTACCAGACTGATGTCGCGACGCAGGCGCCAATCAGGCCGGCGTTGGCGCCGCGCGCGCTCTTAAAGAATGGCGCGTAGAAGGCGATCACGGCCACGACTGAAATCGAGAGACGAATGGCGCGGGTAAAGAACGAAAGCTTCAGCACCTCAGGCACCAGCAGCACAAAAACCAGCGGCAGGAAGCCGATAATCAACGAGAGCCAGCGCGTTGCCTTGAACTCCTGCTCTGGCGTCGGCTTGCGGTACGGCACATAGAAATCTTTTACCACCAGCGAAGCGATGGCCAGCGCCACGGTGCTCACGCTGACAAATATCGACGCCACCAGTGACGTTGTCACCACTCCCGCCATCCAGGGATTCATATCCTGCAGGAAAATCGGCATCGCGTAGAGGCTGTTGATCTCCGGATGCAGATATTTCGCCGCCACCCCGATAACCGCAATCGCCAGGCCAATCGGCAGACAGAAGAAGAAGGCAACCCAGGTGGCGCGCTTCGCCGAGCGCACATCTTTCGTGGAAGAGATCGCCTGAATGACGAATTGCGTACAGAAGATGGAGCCAATTGTGCCGATCAGCCAGGCCACGATGGTGCTGGCGCCGACATGACCATCCCATGTCCAGTAGTAGCTGGGCATCTGTTCGATCATCGGCGTGAAGCCGCCCGTTTTATAGAGCGCAAATCCCATAATGGCGAGAATGCCAAAGTACTTCAGCGCGCTGTGCAGCATCGTGACCCAGGCGAGCCCTTTCATGCCGCCGTAGCAAAAGTAAAAGGTACTGACCACGGCGGTAATAAAGGCCGCAACCGGCAGGTTGACCTTCAGGATGGTCGAGATGGCCGCCGCGCCGCTCACATAGTTGCCGACGTTCACCAGCAGCAACGCGTAAATCATGATGACGGAGATGATATTCTTGGTGGTATTACCGTACTTTTCCGCTATCGCGCCGGAAATCGTGATTTTACCGGTGCTGTAGATACGCTTAACCAGCAGGTAGCCAAACAGCGGAAAGCCGATCGCCGCGCCGATTACCGACCAGGAGGCGGCGAAACCATCTTCAAAGGCGGCCTGCGCGGTGCCGACGGTCGATTTGGCGCCGATATATTCCGACATCAGCAGTATACCGACCACCAGCGCGGGCATGGCGCGGGATCCTTCCATAAAATCGCCGCTGCTTTTGCTGCGCAGCCGCCAGGTCAGCCAGGTGGTGAAGAGAATATAAGCCACCACGATGCCGACGATAATCAGGGTGTCTCCAGCATTGAATGTATTCATCTGAGCCTCTCTTGAGGACGAGCGAAACCGTGAGGGTTACCACCCTCGTCTCATTTCCATTAGGTTATTGCGCGTGTTGACGGGCTAGCGCGGCGCCGTGGTGACGCCTGAAGGCGGCGCGGAGGATGAATCAGGGCAGCGCGTGCTGCGGTTGAGATAGGCCACGTTGATCTCCTGTAGGGATACAGATTGATTAAATTTAATCAGCGCACTTTCTTTTGAAGGCGTCTCAGGAGCATTTATAGGATAAACAGTGACAAAATAAATTGACGGTGCTCACATATGGTCAAATATGATTATATATAATCATTGGCGGCAGTGAGCAGTGCGCAACGCATGCATGAGGAAGCGGCGGGGATAAAAAGATGAGCAAAGCCGGTCAGGCGCTGACCGGCCAGGAGAGAGGATTAGCCTTCAACAGCCGGCGGTGTCCATTCGGTAAAGGTTGGCTTGTCGCTTTTAACTTCATAGGCGACATGCTTCACTTCGCCTTTCGCCGTGTTGACTTCAACAGGATTGATGGTGACGCGACCCAGACCAAACAGCGTAGCGACGTAGCCGCCAATTTTATGCTTGCCTGGCGTCAGGAAGAGATCTTTGCTCTGCCCGCCGTTCAGCTTGCCGGCGTCTTTGCCGTCGACGGTAACGAATACCGACGAGCCGTCATCGGTGCGCGTCATGACGTGGGAAACGCTTACCTGCGCGGGACCGGCGGTAAACGTAGGATCATCCTGGTAAGAGTGCTTTTTCGCGCATCCGGTGAGCGCGACGATGGCGAAAAGCGCTATCGGGGAAAAACGTGAAATCATTATATTTGTCAGACCTCAGCTGCGAGTAAGCCTCTATTTTAGCGCTATGTCACACTTTCTCCCACCAGACAATGCGTCAGCATGTTCCGAATTCGCCCGCTTCGCTGCTTTTTACGCCAGCCACCGCACACTTTGTTCAGTGAAGCAAAGCTGGCGATTTCAGCCTGAAATCGGCGGCAAACCGGCCAGGATTCTTTCCGCTTCGTCCACGCGCAGCGGGTAGCCATAAAAGCGCTGATAAAAGCGGCGGGTGGCGGCGATAAGGTCGAGCTGCGTAAAGCGCTGCGGATGCAGTTGCTTCGCCGCCCAGAGGATCTGCAAAGCCACTTCGGTGCCGTAGCGGTCCCAGGGAAAGACGCCCGATGGATTTTGCAGCACGCGATGCTGGTTTACCGCCTTCAGGCCGCTAAACAGCGCCGCATAAGGCGACGCCTCAAGCCTGCCTGCGCCTGCCCCGATAATAATAATGTCGGGATCCCAGGCTATGACCTGCTCAGGCGAAACCTCTTTCATATTGCCCGTCACCGCCGCCGCCGCGTTTCTCCCGCCAGCAAGTCGGATCCAGCTGTCAATCAGCGTCTGGCTGCCGTCAACCTTCAGCGGCCGCAGCGACTGAATATGCAGCACCCGCGGCCGCTGCGCCTCGCTCAGCGAGGCGGTTTGCGTGCTGACGGCGGCGATCTGCGCGTCAAGATAACGGTTGTACGCCAGCGCCCTACGCTGCGCCTGCGGCGTACCCACCACCTGCGCGGTGGTGAGCAGCGAACGTTTCATCGACGCCACGTCGTCAAAACGCATACTCAGCGTCGGGATAGCCGCCTGGCGATAGCTTATCGCATCAGGATCCTGCGCAGGAACGAAGATGGCGTCGACGCCGCGCGCCACTAGCGCTTCGCTGGAAAAGGTTTTTCCGCGCGCCTGCAGCGCCTGATTCAGCGAAGGCTGCACCTTAAACATCCAGGGCCGGTCTGCGGGATGGTTGACGGTCGCAACGATCAGGTCGCCCGCGCCCAGCGTCATCAGCAGCGAATGGTGCGCATACCAGGCGTCGGCGATGCGGCGCGCCGGATGCGGCAGTTCGACCTGCTGCCCCAGGTCGTCGGTTAGCGTGGCGGCAGCGGCGACGCCCGCCGTCAGGCTCAGCGCCAGCGCCAGGCTGGCCCGCAGTAACGTTTTCATTATTCAGATTCCTTAAAAATCGAGCTGCATCGAGAGTTGCACCTGACGCGGCGCGCCGAGCGAGGCGCTGGCATACCCGGCGCCGCTGTAACCATTGAGGCCGCCCGGCACGATATTGGTCCAGTAGTGACGATTGGTCAGGTTAGTCACATCGAGCCGAAACGTGGTTGCGGTGTTCATCAGGCGGGTTTGATAAGCCGCGCCCGCGTCGAAGATGGTATAGCCGCTTACCCAGCCGCTGTTGGCATTGTCGGTGGCGCGCCGTCCGACATAGCGCGCGCCGCCGTGCAGATCGGCTCCGCTGAGGCCAGGCAGATCCCAGGCAGCGAAAAGGCTGGCGGTATAGCGTGCCAGCCCCACCACCTGTTTTCCCTGCGTCGCGCGGCTGCCGGTATCGAACAGGCGTGGATCGAGCCAGGTCATGCCGCCGTAGAGATGCACCCCTTGCATGACGTCGCCATCCGCCATCAGCTCCACGCCGCGGTTGCGCTGTTCGCCGTCCACAGCGTAGTCGCCGCTGCCATTGGTATAGGGAAAGGGACGTTTGATCTCAAACAGCGCCGCCGTCAGTAGCAGCCGATTTACCGCCAGCTTCGCGCCAACTTCCGTCTGCTTGCTGCGATAAGGCGCCAGAATCGCGCCGGCGTTGCTGGCGCCCGACGGAGCGGCGTCGCCCTGCTGCAGGCTATCCGCCCAGGTGAGGTAGAGCGTCAGCGCATCCACCGGCTTATAGACCAGGCTGGCGGAGCCAGAAAAGCCGCTGTTAGTGGATTCGCTGCTGCGTACGCCGGTTTTCGCGTAGCTGGCGGAGCTGAGCAGGCTTTCGCTGCCTGCCAGCAGCAGGCTCCACTGCGGAGAAAACTGCAGGTTGTCGCTCAGCAAAAAAGCGTGCTGCGTCGCGGTGGCGGAGTGATAGCGATTGCTGAAGTCGGGGTAGTCCGGCCGCTCAAAGCGAGAGGGCCGTTCCAGCGAGGCGCTGCCCAGCGTCGAAGTCGCGCCGTGCAGCGGATTCATATTCTTCCAGACAAAACCACGGATGCCTGTGGCGATCTGATGATGGATGCTGCCGGTATCGACTTCGCCGTTAAGATTCGCCATATAGCTATTGATGGTGAAGCGACTGGCGGTCGAGGAAGAGGTCGTCGTGGTATAGCGCCCCGCCCGATCGGTAAAGGTATTGGTGGCGCCAGTCGATTCGCGGTCGGCAATCTGGCGCAGTACGCCCACTTCGCCCTGCCAGTTGCCGTCAAAGTCATGCCGCAGGCGCAGCCCTGCGGTGAGGGTATGGTTGTCGTCGCCCGCATAGGCTTGCCCAAGTCCGCCTTTTTTCGGGTCGGGTGCCGCCGGGAAGGTGAGTCCATTGCCGAGCGCGAATTTGCCCGGCAGACCTTTATCGTAATAGTGGTAATAGCTGAAGTTGCTCTCCAGCACGGTATTGTCGCTGAGGTTTACGTCCAGCGCCAGGCTAACCAGCTGGCGGCGCACCTTGCTGCCGCTGACATAGCCGCCGCCCTCGTCATCCAGCAGGTTCAGGCGATAGCGCAGGCGATCGTTTTGATCGAGCGGGCCGCTGAAATCCGCCGCGACGTTGTGGTTGCCGCCGCTGCCGCCGCCAATACGCAGACGACGCTGTGGTAAATCGGCGCCGCGCTTCGCCACAAAATTGAACAGCCCCGCCGGGTTTGCCGGGCCGTAGAGTGAACCGGCCAGGCCGTTCAGTACCTCGATATGATCGAACTGCTCTGCCGCGTAATCGGTCGTTGAGACGACGTTCAGGCCGTCGATCATGCTGTTCTGCACCACGCTGCCCTGCATACCGCGCGTCTGCGGCCGCGCGCCGTCACCCTGTACCGACGGCATATAGCGATAGAGATCGCTGACGCTTTTTAACTGCTGCTGTTTCATCAACTCGCGGGAAAGCGACTGAACAGAGAACGGCGTATTGCGTAGCGCCTGCTGGCCGGCGTTACCCAGCATGGCGCTTTTTTGCGTGGTGTCCTCGTGACGCAAGGATGAGCCCGGCGCAGCAGAAACAACCAGCGTATCGTTTGTGGACGCCAGCGCGCCCTGTGTTTGCAGGGCAGTTAAAATTAACAAGCTAAGTAAGTGGGATTTGAAACGTGCGCGGGAGAGTAATTTCATTTTTATTCTGTCAATTCTGCAGGTGATATTAACGGCGGGAAAGTGTAACCTTAATTTACCACTTTCGTTGTATTTACAATTATATAGCGAAAAAGTCATTTAACGACAGCGACATTCGGTTATGGCGCGATTAGTCTGATCAATGACGGCCGTATGGCAGATAAAATGAAGGAGATAAAATGTCAGCCATCGAAAGAATTAATTATCCCGCGCTGGGTGAAGTTAAAGCGCCCTATGTCCATGCGGTAAAACAGGGAAAGACGCTTTATATTTCCGGGCTCACCGCATTCGGCAGCGACGCGCAAGCGGGCTCTCTTGCCGAGCAGGCTGAGGCGATATTTAAACAGTTTCAGCTTATTGCTCAGGCAGAAAACAAAACGCTCAGCGCACTGCTGAAAGTCACAATATTTATCACCTCTTTTGAAGATATCGACGCCCTACGCCGGGTGCTGTTTCATTATTACGGCGACCATTTGCCAGCCAGTTCATTAGTGCAGGTCAGCGCGCTGTTTTCGCCCGATCTTAAAATTGAAATAGAGGGAGTCATGGCCCTTTAGTCAGGCGCCCCGCTATTTGCCATTACGAAAAGTAATCCACTCATTACTCTGGCTCATGCGGCGACTTTCCGCTGCCAAGTCAATACGCAGCGGACGTATTTTGTTCAGTTTATGAGGTGACTCAAGGAACTGAAAAGTGGCAACAAATTTCATTTATGCAACAACCATGCAACATAAATACATCTTTATTCAGTGCGGCGCGACCCACCACATTATTTATGCACTGTGCTGCACCAAAATGTAGCAAAAACGTTTTTTTCAGCGGCGTAAGAAAAATTATCTTTCTCCAGTAAGTGGTAAATTAACGGGGTGCGGTGAAATCCGCTCCTCATCCACGGCAACACATAATAAACGACTTTAAAAAAGAAAGGTCTTTATGGAAAAGTTATCCTACGCGTCTGAAAACGGTACATCTGCCTGGTCCACCTATCTTCAGCAAATCGACCGCGTCGCGCCCTATCTGGGCGAGCTGGGACGCTGGATCGATACGCTGCGCCATCCTAAACGCGCGCTGATTGTCGATATTCCGCTGCAGATGGACGACGGCACCATCCGCCATTTTGAAGGCTATCGCGTACAGCACAACCTCTCACGCGGGCCGGGTAAAGGCGGCGTGCGCTACCATCCTAATGTCGATCTGAATGAAGTCATGGCGCTCTCCGCGTGGATGACCATCAAGTGCGCCGCGGTCAACCTGCCTTACGGTGGCGCTAAAGGCGGCATCCGCTGCGATCCCTTTGCGCTATCGGAAGGAGAGCTGGAGCGCCTGACGCGCCGCTACACCAGCGAGATCGGCATTATCATCGGGCCGCAAAAAGATATTCCGGCGCCGGATGTCGGCACCAACAGCAAGGTGATGGCGTGGATGATGGACACCTACTCCATGAACAGCGGCACCACCGTGACCGGCGTGGTCACCGGCAAGCCGGTCCACCTGGGCGGCTCGCTGGGACGCGAAAAAGCGACCGGACGCGGCGTATTTATCACCGGCCGCGAAGTGGCGCGCCGCGCAGGCATTCCCGTTGAAGGCGCGCGCGTCGCGGTGCAGGGCTTCGGTAACGTTGGCAGCGAGGCGGCGCGTCTTTTCAGCGAAGCGGGCGCCTCTGTGGTGGCGATTCAGGATCACAGCGCCACCATCGCTAATGCCGACGGCATCGATATGGTCGAACTTTCACGCTGGCAGCAGACACACAAACAGATCCTCGGCTTCCCTGGCGCAGAGAAGATCGATGAGGCGGCGTTCTGGCGCACTGAAATGGATATCTTTATCCCGGCGGCGCTGGAAGGACAAATTACCCGCGAGCGCGCGGAACGGTTGAGCTGCAAGCTGGTGCTGGAAGGCGCAAACGGCCCGACCTATCCGGAAGCGGACGACGTGCTGGCCGAGCGCGGCATTATCGTGGTGCCCGACGTCATCTGTAACGCAGGCGGCGTCACGGTCAGCTACTTCGAATGGGTGCAGGATATGGCGAGCTTCTTCTGGAGCGAAGATGAGATCAACGCGCGCATGGATAAGATCATGACCGACGCGATGGTTCACGTCTGGGAGAAAGCCAAAGAGAAAGAATGCTCGCTGCGCACCGCGGCCTATATTGTCGCCTGCGAACGCATTCTGATGGCGCGTAAAGAGCGCGGTATCTATCCGGGCTAACGGCTCAACGGGCAGCGCAGGCTGCCCCTGATATCAGTAACGCACCAGTCCGCCATCTACCGCGTACTGGCTGCCCGTCACATAAGAGGCGTCGCTGGAGAGCAGAAACAGCGCGACCGCCGCCGCCTCTTCCGCCTTCCCGGCCCGCTTTAGCGGCACCTGACTAACGATGAAATCTTCGAACTGCTGACGCGCCGTTTCCGGCATAAAATCGCGGAAGTGCGTTTCGATCGGCCCTGGCACCACCACATTAACGCGAATGCCACGCGGCGCCAGCGCGGTGGCCCAGCTGCGCGCAATCGCCACAATCGCCCCTTTTGTCGCGGCATAAAGGCTGGTGCTCGCCGCGCCTTCATAGCTCGACGAGGATGAGGTGACCACCACCGACGCGCCGGGATTAAGCAGAGAGGAGAGACGGGCGAGCTGCAGCACAGGGCCGCGCACGTTGGCATTCATCATGGCGTTAAATGCCTCCGCGGTGACGGACTCCAGCTCGCCCAGTTCGGCATAGCCGGCATTCAGCCAGAGCCCATCCAGCTTGCCCCATTTTTCCACCGCTTCGCCTAGCGCCTCAATATCCGCCTCCAGGGAAGCGTCGTTGCGCAGCACCAGCGCATTATCGTGCAGTACGCTGTTGGCATACTGCAGTCGGCTGGGATTGCGGCCGGTGACCGCCACGCGGCCGCCCTCTGCCTGAATGCGCTGCGCGCCCGCCAGACCCATGCCGCTGGTGCCGCCAGTAATCAGGATACGCTTATCACTAAATCGAGCCATAACCCCTCCAGAAAGACCGCCGCAGTCCAGGGCGGTGCGTGCGAATCAAACTCCTCTCTGAATGTTAGCTGGCGACAGCGATAACGCGTCATTAACTCCATGACCGATTGATGACATTCTGCATCGGCCTGTAACCCTGCTTATTTCAGGGTTATTTCCTCCCGGGCTCATTAAGGCGATTGCACCCGGTTTATTAATCCCTGCAATATGTCAGGTTATTTTCACGCTACGCTTTTTTTTATCACATTTTTTAGATTTCTCTACAGGATAACCCCTTGAGATAAAGCCATTTAAACCATGGTGAGGGATCAATATGGCATCAATTGCGTGTTCAGTCGGCTATCACAGTCTAAAAATCTGCTAATTTGAAAGCGAGGCCGTTTTTATAGTAAGGTAAATTGTTGTAAACAAGCTGCCGTAATTTATTTTAACAGGCTGCTTATAGCTTTCTTTCCCAGAGTTTGTTGGCAGTTCGGCGACGAAAGCTATAAGAGCCTCATTGGTTAATGAGGATATTATGAGCACCGGGAATCAACCCACAGATAAAAGCAAGAAGCATTTCTGGCAGAAAAAACAGAAAGAGCTGACGGTTGACGATATCACCATCGTTGATAACGACATGCTTAAGCGAGCGGTCGGCGCAGCGGCGCTGGGTAACGCTATGGAGTGGTTCGACTTCGGCGTCTACAGCTACCTTGCCGTGACCATTGGTAAAGTCTTCTTCGCCAACGCCAGCAACACCGCTCAGCTGATCGCCGCCTTCGGTACTTTTGCCGCGGCCTTCCTGGTACGCCCCATCGGCGGACTGGTGTTCGGCCCGCTCGGCGATCGCATCGGTCGACAGAAAGTGCTGGCGATGACCATGATTATGATGTCGATCGGCACCTTCTGCATCGGCCTGATCCCCTCCTACGCCAGCATCGGCATTCTGGCGCCGATCTTGCTGCTGGTGGCGCGCCTGGTGCAGGGATTCTCAACCGGCGGCGAATATGGCGGCGCGGCAACCTTTATCGCTGAATACTCTACCGATAACCGTCGCGGCTTTATGGGGAGCTTCCTCGAGTTCGGCACCCTGGGGGGCTATCTGCTGGGCGCTGGCTTCGTCACCGCGCTGACCTCAGTGCTGCCGGAACAGACCATGCTTGACTGGGGCTGGCGCATTCCCTTCTTCGTCGCCGCGCCGCTTGGCCTGTTCGGCCTCTATGTGCGACTCAAGCTGGAAGAGACACCCGCCTTCCAGCAGCATATGGAGAAGCAGGAGGCGCTGGAGCACAGCAAACCGGCGATGTCGGTGGTGCAGATGCTGAAGAAGTATCACAAGCCGATGCTGAAATGTATTGGTCTGGTGCTGCTGTTTAACGTCTCCAACTATATGCTGACCTCCTATATGCCGAGCTATCTGACCGGCATTCTGGGTATGGGCGAGCTGAGCAGCCTGCTGCTGATTATGGTGGTGATGTTCGTGATGATGCCGCTGACGCTGTTCTGGGGACACTGGGCGGATCGCCTGGGTCGTCGTCCGGTCATTGGCAGCGGCGCGGTTGGCCTGATCCTGCTGGCGATCCCCTGCATGATGCTGGTGACGTCAGGCAATATGTGGCTGGTGTTCGCTGGTCTGATCGTGCTGGGCGCGCTGCATACCTGCTTCAGCGGCTCTATGCCAGCCACCCTGCCTGCGCTGTTTGTCACCGATATCCGCTACAGCGCGCTGGCGATCGGCTTTAACCTCTCCGTTTCACTGTTCGGCGGTACGACACCGCTAATTACTGCCTGGCTGGTGGACACCACCCATAACCTGATGATGCCTGCCTACTACCTGATGGGCGCCGGGGTAATCGGCCTTATCACTGTGCTGACGCTGCACGAATCAGCACGCAAGCCGCTGCGTGGCTCCTCGCCTGCGGTGGCCAGCGAAGCAGAGGCGCACCGTCTGGTGAAAAAGCTGCGCTCACGCAATAAAGCGCGTCCGGCGCAGTAATCACAGCCCTCTCTGATGATAAAAAAACCCGCCGCTGGCGGGTTTTCTTTTATGTCTCGTATGAAAAGCGCGCATCAAACACAAGAACGTTGAAAAGACATGTTTTTTTCCGCTCAGAGTCGCTATGGTATCGGTTCCATAGCAAGAGAAAGGACGATCACCATGGTCTCGAAAGAGAATGCCGAACACTATATTTGGGGCGACCAGTGCGATGGTTGGGCACTGCTGCAGCGACAGGATCTCAGCATTATCCACGAGCGGATGCCCGCCGGCACTGCAGAGATCCGTCACTATCACGCCCAGAGTCGGCAGTTCTTTTTTGTGCTGCGCGGCACGCTCTGTATGGAGCTTGAAGGCGAACGTCATCTGCTCCACCCCCATGAAGGTCTGGAAATTCCTCCCGAAGCGAAACACCAGGCCCGTAACGACAGCGAAAGTGACGTCGAATTTTTAGTGATCTCGCAGCCCACTACGCGCGGCGATCGCATCGACCTGCTCTGAGGCTTTTTGATCTACGCCGCAGTGACCTGTAACCACTGTATGCAGCTTATTTGATCCAGAACAATTCGCACCTCGCTGCCTTCTGTCAATTTGTGTCAACGGTTCCAGTAACCGCACATTTTATGGAGGCAGGCTGATGACGAGTAAACTGGGTTTAACGGCAGGGTTAATGGTGTGGCTGGTCTATGTGGCATGGATGGCGAGCTACTATTTCGGCACCTTCTCTCTGTTCGCTCACTGACGCATAAAAGCTGGCGGAGCAGGCGCGCCTGACCGCAGAGGCTTCCCGCATACAAAAACGCGCCGCAGGCAAAGGCACTGCGGCGCGTTTTTTATATCGGGCTGAAATTAAGCGGCCTTAACGGCGCGCACTTTCTTCGTCTGAGCGCCTTCGCCTTCGGCGCTTTCATCTACGTGAACCTTTTTCGCCGCGTCAGCCGCATCCGGAAGTTTGCTGGTGCGCAGGATATGCTGGATCGCATCTTTCTGCTCTGCAAGCAGCAGGCCGAGCGTCTCAGCCTGAGATTCATCCATATCGGGCTGATGCTGCGCTAACCAGTCGGTAAAGGCCTCCGCCATGTCGAGCATCTTGTCGTAGGCATCCGCCTCTTTTTTGCTGGCAAACGTCATTTTCTCTTCACCCTTCTTGACGACTACGTATTTAATTTCGACAGCCATTTTTGCCTCTCCGATACTGTTAATATATACAGTATATCCCTCATGCGGGCAGATTGCATCCTTTTTTCAACGCTATCGCTACGCCGGTAAAAGTGAAGAATTCGCTCAGGAAATCAATTCATTAAGAAAATCAGCCAGCGCTTTGCGCGGGTCGTCCTCTTCCGACACGATCATATCGATTCCCCACTGCCCCAGCACCTCGCGCGCCACCGGATTATTGCGGTTGGTGAAGAGATAGGACTTCGGCCGTGCGGTCGCCAGGCCGGTTCTGCCCCACATTTTCGTCAGGCGATAGAACAGCAGGCGGATATTGAAATCGCTGATGCTGTAGCCGACAAACAGCACCGAATTGCCCATCACATCGTGAGTCAGTTTGATATCGAGCGGCGAGTCGAAATAGAGACGCTCAAAATAGCTGCTCTCATCCAGCACGATTGAAGTGTCGTCGTCGAAATCGCCGTGCAGTTTGATGATATGCCGCTTGTCCTCGGTAAGCGCCACCAAATCTGCCGCGTTGGCGACTTTGCTATAGGGGACGCCGTGCGCCTCGTGCGCCGCTTCCAGCCAGCGATCGTAGTTGGTGGTGTAAATACGGCTAAAGTTGCCCTGCGTAATCATGGTGTGAATTTCTGACGATCGGACATCAATGTCCGGGCGATGCCACTCGCGATCCATCCAGCTGCGCAATGGCCCCAGCGACCCCTTCTTCTGTTTGTAATACTCCGCCAGCGAAAGATGGGTGCCGTAAGTGTTGAAGATTTTCGGATCGTAGCCCAGTTCATTCGCCAGATGGGCGATCAGCTCATGCCACTCCGGCAGTCCCAGGTTGCGCGAGATGCCCGCGCCGGCGAAGAGGATCAGTTTGCCGGAGTCATAGGCGCGTTTGAGTTCAGGTTTCATGCCACTCCTCGGGCGGTTTTCAGAAATTCGGCGAAGCGATCGAGCGCCAGCTTGCGCATAGAGATTGCATTTTTCAGCTCGCCCATCTCGGCGAAAGTCTGACTATGGCCTTCCGGGATAAACACGCAGTCCCACTGAAACTCGCGCGGTCCGGCAGGTCTGGCGGCGATGGTGCCGCGCACTTCGCCATGAAACTGGTACATTTTGCGCCCGTCGCAGTAGCCCAGCACGGTTTTCGCCGTCACCGCCTGGCTGTCCAGCCCCTGCACCAGCTTGGCGAAGCGCTCCGCCTCCAGCCGGTTCCAGAAGATGCGCGTCAGTCCGGCGGGCAAGCCATTCAGCCCGTCAAGATAGAGCCCCGTGTGTTCAACAAACAGCGGGCGGCCGATAATGGAAAACGCCCTGGTCAGCTTGTCACGTACCAGCGCGATTTCGTTTTCCGTCTGGATTTCGTCGATGCGGCGCGCGATAGGCACGACGTCGACGCCTACCGGTTCGAGGATTTTGCGTACCTCGGTCAGCTTGTGCTCATTTGCTGACAGAAAGCGGATTTTCATTGCAACCCTATAAACTTATTATGTTTTTAGAAAGAAATCTTACCTGCTTGTTATCATAGTTTACTCTGCTGTACGCATTATCGAAAAATGCGCCGAGGAGCCAGGTGAACAGACAGCGGCATTTCCTCAGGCTTTGGCCCCAATCTTAACGCAGCCCTTCTTAGCATTGACTAAGCCTGGCACTTTTGCCTGCATCAGCCAGCAGGCAGGCTGTCTGCGGCAGTATGATCGTGGCTTAACGCTGGATCAGGCTGCTGACCCTGACGGCCAGACCAGCCTCAGACGCAACGATGAAAAAGTTATTTACTTATTTCCGTGTTGCATAATCCATTTTCTTTTCCAGGCTTACTAAACACGTTCAGTTAGGGAGGAGATATGTCTAATCCGTTTAAAGAGTGCATCGAAGCCTGTTATCTGTGCGCTGCCGCCTGCGACCATTGCGCAGCGTCCTGTCTTGAAGAAGAGAATCTGGAGATGATGCGCAACTGCATCAGAATGGATATGCAATGCGCGAACATTTGTCGACTGGCCGCGCAATTTATGGCGCTCAACAGCGAATCAGCCAAATCGCTGTGCCAGCTGTGTGCAGAGATTTGCCAGCAGTGCGGCGACGAATGCGGCCAGCACGAGCACGATCATTGCCAGGCGTGCGCCAGAGCGTGCCATTCCTGTGCCGAGCAGTGTCGCAAGATGGCGGCCTGATAAAAGATGCTTACTCGCTCAGGCATTTTGCCCACGTTCCCCCTGCCTGAGCCAGCAAAAGTGGCCCGTAGACCATGGGCCATTCACGAAAACTCACTGATGCCTGTGGCGTTTTTCTGTTGTCTGCGTTACGCCCGCAAGCTCATTAAGCCCTTCATGGTCGATCTCTTTGCCCGCACTATCGACCGCGCGGGCGGCCAGCATAAGCGCGTTACTCTGTAGAGACTGCGCCTCAACGCGTGCAGATCGGGCTCCGATGAGGTTTAAAGGTGAGCAAAGCGCTTACCTTGGCTGGCGCTCCTGGCTTCAGGGCAAAATAAACCTTAGCCATACTTATCAAAAAATTTAGCATCAGGCATCGCTGCGTTGCGTCTGTAACCCTGCCGCCTGTTATTTATACCCTGCCGGAACTACACTAAGCTGCGTTTTAATTAAAATTCGCTTATCAAAAGGATATTTACTATGGCTTCGAATGCGTCAGAATCGGCACAGCTGGATGCCTGTAACAAACAGGTTGAGGATCTTAAAAAAGAGTTAGAAAAGCAAAAAACGCTCTGCGAGCTCTACCGGAACGAGATCCTCACCGACAGTGAGTTCCTGGGGTTCGCTATCGAAATTTTTGATAAAATTCAGGCCTCCATCAACAGCGATGTGATTAACACCATGCCGGTGGAAGAGCAGCGGCAGCTGGAAGAGACCCTGGTATACGTCAAAGAGCGTCAGGCCGCTGATAACCTGTATCGCAAAGATGGCGATCCCGAACCGCGGTCGTACGAAGAGTACCGCAACCCCTGAACAGTAAGCGCGTTGACGACAAGCCGCCTGTGAGGCGGCTCTTTTCGCCAGTGAGACGCCAGCGGCAGCGCCGCCCTGTTTCAGTAAACAATTCCTGGCGGATTTACCGTTGATGTCGCAATCGCCTCATTCTGCTCGCCCCAGCGGTTTAGCACCTGCTGATACTGACCGCCCGAAATGGTGCCGTTTATCGCCGTCTGTAACGCCTCCGCCAGACCGTTCCCTTTCTTCGTCGTGACCGCCACCCAGGATCGCACCGGGCCATAGCCGACAATTCTGGTATCGCCGCGCGACGCCACCTTCCAGGCCGCCATCGACTGCGGGCCGAACAGCGCGTCGGCGCGTCCTGACAGCAGCGTCAGCGTCGCCGCCGCCTCGTCGGTGAGATAGACCGGCGTCACCGGTTTTAACCCTCTGGCGCGGTTCTGCGCGTCCCAGCCGAGCAGGATGCGCTCCTGGTTAGTGCCGGAGCCAACGATAATGCGCAGTCCCGCAACCTCCTCCGCCTTGTTGATACTGTTGATGGGGCTGCTCGCCTTCACCAGAAACGCATGGCCATCGGCGCGGTAGGTGGCGAAGTCGAACTTCTTCTTGCGCTCTTCCGTCACCGCGATGTTGAACATCGCCACGTCATAGCGTCCGGCGGTCACGCCGAGCGGCCAGTCCTCCCAGGAGGCGGGCACCAGATGCAGCTTCAGCCCCAGGCTGTCCGCCAGCAGCCGCGCGAAGTCGGCGTCGCTGCCGATACGCGTTTTATTGTCTGACGCCAGCAGCCCCAGCGGTGGCGAACTGGTATTGGTGGTGGCGACAGTCAGGTAGCCCGGCTCAACAAAATGGAAGCCCGGCGGGATCCTGGCGATCGCCTGCGGATTGGCCGGGGCCGCAATCGGCGTCTCATTCTGCGTGACGTCGAGGGTAGCCGATAGCGCAGGCGGCAGCGCGCCGAGCAGCAGCAGGGCAAGTAAAGAGGCTCTCATCATCTCTGTCCTATAGCACGCGCGCAAGAAAGCGGCGCGTGCGTTCATGGCGCGGATTGCTCAGCACCTGGGTCGCGCTGCCTTGCTCGACAATTTTGCCATCCACCATAAACACCACGTTATCCGCCACTTCACGCGCGAAGCCGATCTCGTGCGTCACAATCACCAGCGTGGTGCCCGAACGCGCCAGCTTTTTGATGACGTCGAGCACTTCGCCCACCAGCTCGGGATCGAGCGCCGAGGTAGGCTCGTCAAAAAGCATCACGCGCGGGTTCAGCATCAGGGCGCGCGCAATGGCGATGCGCTGCTGCTGGCCGCCGGACAAATGGCGCGGCCAGGCGCCGGATTTATGGCGCAGCCCGACGATATCGAGCAGCTCTCCGGCGCGCGCGACCGCGTCACGTTTCGACAGCTGGCGATGAGCGATGGGCGCCTCGATCAGATTCTCCAGCACGGTGAGGTGCGGAAAGAGGTTGAAGTTCTGGAACACGTAGCCGACGTTGACGCGCTGGCGCAAAATCGCCTTCTCCTTCAGCTCATAGAGCCTGTCGCCGCGCCGCTGGTAGCCAATATAATCGCCGTCGATCTGAATAAACCCCTCATCGACGCGCTCCAGATGATTCAGCGTGCGCAGCAGGGTCGACTTGCCGGAGCCGGACGGTCCGACAATTACCGTCACCGAGCCGGGCGCCAGCTCCAGCGACACGTCGTCCAGCGCCTTGTGGCGGCCGTAGCTTTTGCTGACGCCGGTAATGCTGATGGCGCCGGTGGCGTGCGTCTGGCGGTAATCAATGGCTTCGGACATGGCGTATCTCCTCATTTGCGGCAAGGGGGTTCAGGCGGCTGCGCCACTGGCGCCAGCGCGAAGGTTGCGGATCGCGGGTGACGCTGCGCGCCAGCCAGCGTTCAACGCCGTGCTGGATGGCCGACAGCACCGTGGTGATGATTAGATACCAGGCTGCGCCCACCATCAGCAACGGGATCACCTCCTGGTTGCGGTTGTAGATCATCTGAATGGTGTAAAACAGCTCCGGCATCGCCAGCACGTAAACCATCGCCGTGCCTTTGGCGAGGCTGATGATTTCGTTAAAGGCGGTCGGAATAATGGCGCGCAGCGCCTGCGGCAGAATGATGCGGAAGGTGCGGCGCGTCGCTGAGAGGCCGAGCGCCGACGCCGCCTCCGTCTGCCCGTGATCGACGCCGAGAAAGCCGCCGCGAATAATCTCCGCGCTGTAGGCCGCCTGCACCAGCGTCAGGCCAATCACCGCCGCCGGAAACTGACCCAGCACGTTAATGGTCTGGAAATGGCCCCAGGCGAGCGTGGTAAAGGGCACGCCGAACGAGAGCGTGTCGTAAAGGTAGGAGAAGTTATACAGAATAATCAGCACCACGATCAGCGGCAGCGATCGGAACAGCCAGATATAGCCCCAGGCGAGCGTGCTGAGCAGCCAGGATGACGAGAGGCGCGCCAGCGCCAGCAGGCCGCCGAAAATCAGGCTAAAAACGGTGCCGAGCAGCGTCAGCAGCAGCGTCTGCCCCAGGCCGTGCAGGATCACCGGATCGAAGAACCAGCGGGCGAAGACGCCCCACTCCCAGCGTGGATTCAGCGCCACCGACTCCACCACGCCCGCCAGAATAAACAGGGCAACAATCGCCCCAACGGTCCGGGCGGGATAGCGCGCCGGCACTACTTTCAACTGTTGATGTTCCCTGCTCATGTTGCCTCCTTAACTCGCCTGAGCGACGTGGTTAACGTCGATCACTTTGGTAAAGCGCAGACGGCCGTCATAGGGCGGCTGCCCGTAGCGCTCCAGATCGCCGCTGAGATCGAACTGCGGCTGATAGCCGAAAGTGCTGTAGAGGTGCACTGCTTCCGGCTGACGGAAACCGGTGGTGAGATAGAGCCGCCGGTAACCGGCGCGCCGCGCGCGCCGCTCCAGCTCCTGCACCACTAACTGCGCCAGCCCCTGACGGCGCAGATCGCCGCGCGTCCAGATGCGCTTCAGCTCGGCGGTCTCCTCATCAAAGGGCTTGTAGGCGCCCATGGCGATAATCTCGCCGTCGCGCTCCAGCACGATAAACAGGCCGCGCGGCGGCAGATACCATTCGGTTTTCTCGACTTCCTGGTGATTACGGAAGAAGTCGCCATAGCGCGAGGCGTAAAAGGCGAAAAGTCCGCTCAGGATCGGCTGCAGCTCAGGCGCTTCCGGCGACACGTCGCGAAAAAATTGCTGGCTCATGGTTCACCTCTCAGTCGCCCAGGCCCGGCGGGTTAATTTCGGAACGATCGATCTTCTCGACGCCTTCGCCCCAGCGGTTGAGCACCTTAAGGTAATCGCCGTTCTGGATCACGCCGTTAAGCGCGGTATTGATCGGCTCGGCCAGCCCGCTGCCCTTTTTCACCGTCACCGCGATATGCGCCACCTTCGGCCAGCCGCCGTCGAAGCTGCCCACCAGGCGGGTTTTGCCGGTCAGCGCCGCCTTCCACGCGCCGATCACGTTCGGCCCGAAGTAAGCGTCGGCGCGGCCCGACTGCAGCGCCAGCGTCTGGGTGGCGTCATCTTTGGTGTAGATCGGCGTGAAAGGTTTCAGCCCCTTCGCCTGATTGGCTTTATCCCAGGCGAGCAGCACCGCCTCCTGATTGGTGCCGGAGCCGACGATAATGCGCAGCCCGGCGATATCCTCCGGCGTCGCGATCGCCTTGATCTTGCTGTCGGCCTTAACGTAGAAGCCAAGGGTGTCGCGGCGGTAGGTGGCAAAATCGAACTTCTCTTTACGCTCTTTCGTGACGGTGACGTTGGAGATAGCGGCGTCATACTTGCCCGAGGCGACGCCGAGCGGCCAGTCTTCCCACGAAGTCGGCACCACGTTGAGCTTCAGGCCGAGGCTGTCGGCTACCAGCCGGGCGATGTCGACCTCGCTGCCGAGCAGGGTTTTATTGTCGTCAGAGAAGACCGTCAGCGGCGGCGAGTTCTGCGCCGCGACCGCCACGGTAAATGAACCTGGCACCACAAAGTGATGGCCGGCCGGCAGCTGCGCCACCGCCTGGTCATTCTTCGCGGTATTAATCGGCGCTTTATTGGCTTCGAGGCTGACGCGCTGGCCGTTGTAATCGACGTGGGTCTCTTCGGCATAGACGCCGCCGGACGTCGCCAGCAACAGCAGGGCGATAAGGGTTTTCTTGTTCTGCATAGCGAAGGTGCTCTTATTGTTGTGAGAACTGGTTAGCCGGTTCCTTCAGGCCAAAGCTGGCGCGCAGGGTGGTGCCGGGGTAGTCGCGTCGCGTCAGACCGCGCGCCTGCAACACCGGCACCACGCGATCGACGAAGCGCTCAAAGGTGTCGGGCGTGCCGCCCTGAATGATGAAGCCGTCGGTGGCGAAATTTTCGAACCACTGCTGCAGGCCGTCCGCCACCTGCTCCGGCGTGCCGTGGAACAGCGGGCGCGGCGTTGCCGCTTCCAGCGCCGCCTGGCGCAGCGTATGGCCGTGCTCGCGCGCCTTGCGTTTGATTTCGTCGGTGGTGCTGCGGAAGCTGTTCTGGCCGATATCGCCCAGCTCCGGAAAAGGTTCATCCAGCGGATACTGCGAGAAGTCGTGATGGTCAAAAAAGCGGCCCAGATAGTTGAGCGCGTCCTGGATCGACACCAGCGCGGCGGTGGTCTGGTACTGCCGCTCTACATCCTCGGCGCTCTCGCCGACGATCACGCTGACCCCCTGGAAAATATGCAGATCCTCCGGCTGGCGGCCGTTTTCCACCAGCTGGCGCTTCACATCGCGATAGAACGCCTGCGCCTCCTCCCGCGTCGGCTGATGGGTAAAAATCGCGTCGGCGTGGCGCGCCGCCAGCTTCTTGCCATCGTCGGAGGCGCCCGCCTGGAAGAGGATGGGACGGCCCTGCGGCGTGCGCTGGATATTCAGCGGCCCGGCCACCTGGAAAAAGTCGCCATGGTGGTCGATGGCGTGCAGCTTGCCCGGCTCGAAAAACTTGCCGCTCGCCTTATCGCGCACGAAGGCGCCCTCTTCCCATGAGTCCCACAGCCCCTTCACCACGGTGAGATACTCGTCGGCGATGCGGTAGCGCAGCGCATGTTCGGGATGCTGCCTGCGGGAAAAGTTTTTTGCCGAGCCCTCCAGCGGCGAGGTCACCACGTTCCAGCCCGCGCGGCCGCCGCTGAGATGATCGAGGCTGGCGAACTGGCGCGCGGTAATAAAGGGCTCGCTGTAGGAGGTGGATACGGTGCCCACCAGCCCGAGATGTTCGGTCACGCCCGCCAGCGCCGACAGCAGCGTCAGCGGCTCGAAGCGGTTGAGAAAGTGGGGAATCGATTTTTCATTGATATAGAGGCCGTCGGCGACAAACAGGAAATCGAGCTTGCCCTCTTCCGCCTTGCGCGCAATACGCTTCGCATAGTCGAAGCTGATGCTGGCGTCCGCCTGCGCGGCGGGGTGGCGCCATGCGGACATATTGCCGGATGCGCCATGCAGGATGGTGCCCAGTCGAAGCTCTCTCGTGGTCATGATGTGCTCTCTTTTTTGGTTGCAGCGGTGCCGTTCGCGCGGCCTGTCGGCTCGCGCGAGCGCCGTTCAGTTCAGGGGATCAGGTCAGGATGGCGTCGCAACATCGCGCGCTGAGCCGCTGCAGCGCGTGCTGCGCCAGCTGCGCGAAGTAGCGGGCGGCGGGCGCGATCAGCGCCTCGTCGGGATTAAAGCCAGAGTGATGCAGGCCAAACGCGCTGGCGCTGCCGATGCTGACGAAGGCGCCAGGGGTCTGCTGTAGATAAAAAGCGAAATCTTCGCCGCCGAGGTGCAGATCGGCGGTCTGCACGCGGTAGCCCGCCTGTTCGGCGATTTCGCCAGAAAAGCGCGCCCATTCCGGATCGTTGACCAGCACCGGCGGACCAGCATGCCAGCTTAGCGTCGCCTGCGCGCCCGCCGCCTCGGCGAAATGGGTCACCAGCGCCCGTACGCGCGCCTCGAGCCCGGCGCGCACGTCGAGGTCGTGCGTGCGCGCGGTGCCGCCGAACTCAACGCTGCCGGGCAGCACGTTCCAGGTTTTGCCCGCATCGATGCGCGTGACGCTCAGCACCAGGCTGTCGAGGGTATTGAAGCTGCGGCTGGTCAGGCTTTGCAGCCCCTGGATAATCTGGCTGGCGGCGACAATCGCGTCGACGCCTTCTTCGGGATGCGCCGCGTGCGCCCCTTTGCCGCTGACGCGGATAATAAACTTGTCGGCGTTGGCGTAGAACGCGCCGCCGCGCGTGGCGAACACCCCGGTCGGCAGACCTGGCTCGTTGTGCATGCCAAAAATCGCCTGTACCCCTTCCAGCACCCCGGCGTCAATAAACTGCCGCGCGCCGGCGGCGATCTCCTCGGCGGGCTGAAACAGAATGCGCACGCGCCCCTTCAGCGCCTTCTCATGCTGCTTCAGCAGCAGCGCCGCGCCCAGCATCACCGCGCTGTGCACGTCATGGCCGCAGGCGTGCATCACGCCGGAATGGCGAGAGTGAAAGGCCAGCCCGCTCGCTTCATGCACCGGCAGCGCGTCGATATCGGCGCGCAGCGCAATCAGCAATTCGCCCTGGCCAATCTCCGCCACCAGCCCGGTTTTTAGCGGATAGTCGAGCAGCGGAATATCTGCCGCCTGCAGCCAGGCGCGCAGGCGCGCGGTGGTCGCCTCTTCCTTGCCGGACAGCTCCGGCCAGGTATGCAGCTCGCGACGCCACGCAATCAGCTGGGAATCGAATGTGCTCATGGTTCTCTCCGCCAGGGTCAGGCCGCGACCAGATGGTGCGTCGCCAGCAGCTCAAGCGAGCGAAGGCGCGCTTTCGGTTCGGCAACTGGCGTGTCGATAATAAATTCGTCGACGGCGTAGTGCTGCTGTAGCGCATCCAGCTGGGCATGCACCTGCGCGGCGGTGCCCTTCAGCAGCGACGGCGTACGCGGCTCAATAACGTAGTCGCTAAAGCCGCCCTGACGCACATAGCGCTCCGCCTGCTCAAGGCTGGCGACGTTGACGCCCTGCCCGCCATTAACCTTAACGTGAAAATGACGCAGGCCGCTGGCCAGCAGATCCGCCTCCGCCGGGGAGTCTGCCACCACCACCTGCACCGCGACGAGCGCGCGCAGGCCGCTCAGACGATGGTAGGTGCCGAGGGTGTTCTCCATTAGCTGACGATCGCCGTTGAGATGGGCGGCGAAGACCAGCTGCCACCCCTGCTGCGCGGCGAGCGCGGCGCTCTCTTCGCTGGCGCCCAGCAAAAACCGGTTAGCCGGACGCGGCGGCAGCGGCGTGGCGTGCAGCGCCTCGCCGTCGTCCGCGGCGCGCTGCGGCGCGTCAAGCCATTGTCCCAGCTGCTTCAGCTGCTCGGCGAAACTGCCTTTCGCCTGCGCGTCCACGCCCGCCTGCAGCGCGCGGGTCGACAGCGGTAGCCCGCCCGGCGCCTTGCCGACGCCGAGATCGATGCGGCCTGGCGCCAGCGACGCCAGCAGGTTGAAGTTTTCCGCCACTTTATAGGGGCTGTAGTGCTGCAGCATTACGCCGCCGGAGCCGACGCGAATATGCCCTGTCTGGGCGATAATCCAGGCGATCAGCACCTCCGGCGACGGACTCGCCAGCTGCGCGGTGTTGTGGTGCTCGGCCAGCCAGAAGCGGTGATAGCCCCAGCGTTCCGCCTGCTGCGCCAGTTGCAGCGTGCGCTGTAACGCGCTGCTGGCCGGCTCATCCGCAAGCACCGGCGCTTTATCTAACAGACTCAGACGATATGACATTCACCTTTCCTCACTGATATTCCGTTGCGACCCAGTGTGGAGCGAGGCGAATAATTCGTAAAACAACAAATATGGAAAAAGGATCGCGAAAAATGGCATAGCAGCTGTTATTTCTGCCGGGCAGTGCGCTCCTGAAATAAATAAAAGCGGATAGCGAGAGAAATAATAAAACCTATCCTCTCTGGCGAATTACGCTCTCCTCCTTAATCCGCCGTTATTTGTTATTTCCAGATAAGCTTTGCGCAATTCGTTGGTTCATTTGGCCTGCGCCGCGTCCGATGATGAATTCCGCCTTTTAAGGCAGTTGATAACAAAGGAATTCACATGACGCGTTCTACTTTTTCGCCACTGCCGCGCGCGCTGGCACTGGCTCTGCTTGCAGGGAGCATTACCGTTCACGCGGCGGAGACGCCGGTAAAAGGCGGCACGCTGATCTATCTTGAGCAGCAGGCGCACACCAATCTCTATCCGCCTGCGGGCGGCTTCTATCCCAACGGCGGCATCCTGAATCAAATCACCGATAAGCTCACCTGGCAGAACCCGGAAACATTGCAGGTCGAACCCTGGATTGCCGAGAGCTGGAGCAGCAATGCGGATAAAACCGAATATACCTTTACGCTGCGGCCCGGCGTCACCTTCTCCGACGGCACGCCGCTGGACGCCAATGCGGTGGCGAAAAACTTCGACACCTACGGTCTGGGTAATAAAGCGCAGCGCCTGCCGGTCTCTGAGGTGATTAATAACTACGACCACAGCGAAGTGATCGATCCCCTGACGGTGAAGTTCTATTTCAAAAAGCCCTCGCCCGGATTTTTACAGGGCACCGCCACCATCGGTTCCGGTCTGGTTTCGCTCAGCACCCTCGCGCGTAATTTCGACCAGCTCGGCGACGCGCGCCATATTATCGGCTCCGGTCCCTTCGTGGTCAGCGACGAAAAGCTGGGCCGCGAGGTCGACCTGATCGCGCGCAAAGGCTATCAGTGGGGGCCGAAAAACGGTCAGCAGCAGGGACCCGCCAATCTTGACGGCATCAAAATCATCGTCACGCCGGAAGACAGCGTGCGCATCGGCGCGCTGCTGGCGGGCCAGGCGGATGTGATCCGCCAGGTGCAGGCCTATGACGAGAAGCAGGCGAAAGATCAGCACTTCCCGCTCTACGCGGCGCCGACGCGCGGCGTCAACGACAGCATCAGCTTCCGTCCCGACAACCCGCTGGTGAGCGACCTGCGCGTGCGCCAGGCGCTGCTGCACGCCACCAACGCGAAACAGGTGGTCGATACCCTCTTTTCGCCCAACTACCCGCAGGCTAAATCGGTGATCGCCGCCAGCGCAGCGGGCTTTGTCGATCTCAGCGACAGGCTGAGGTTCGACCCGGAACAGGCGAAAAAGCTGCTGGACGAAGCGGGCTGGCAGGCCGGTGCCGACGGCATCCGCGCCAGGGCGGGCAAGCCGCTGGCGCTGACCATCTATGAATCCCTGCCGCAGCCGCAGAACAAAGAGGTGCTGCAGCTGATTGCCCAGCAGTGGCGTCAGGTCGGCGTGGCGCTGACGGTAAAAGCGGGCGACGCGGGCAGTAAAACCCTCGACAGCCTCGATCCGCTGAAAACCCCGCTGACCGTCTCGGAAGTGGGCCGCGCCGATCCCGACGTCATCAAAAGCCAGTTCTACCCCAGCAACCGCGACGCGCTGCTGCAAAAAGGCGGCTCCAGCGACAAGGTGCAGAGCTTCCGCGACGACAGGCTCAACGCGCTGCTGCTGGCGATCTCCGCCGAGGTCGATCCGGCGAAGCGCCTGCAGCTCACCGGCGACGCCCAGCGCTACCTGCTGGACAACGCCTACGTCATTCCGATCTTCGAGGAGCCGCAGGTGTTTGCTGGCGCGCCCTGGCTGAAAGGGGTGCGCTTTGAAGCGGTTGGCCGCCCGGCGTTCTACGGCGCCTGGCTGGAAAAACATTGAGGCGGGATAAATGATGCGACACTCTCTGCTACAACGGCTGGGGAGCGGCCTGATGGTGCTCTGGGCGGCCTTTACCCTCTCTTTTTTGCTGCTGCAGGTGCTGCCCGGCGACGCGGTGCTGATTAAGTTTCAGAACCCCGATTTGGGGTTGAGCCCCCAGCAGATAGCGGAGATGCGCCTCGCCTACGGCGCGGACAGCCCGCTGTGGCAACAGTATCTGCATACGCTGTTCGCCATGCTGCGCGGCGACTTCGGCTTTTCGGTGCAGGCGGGCGTGCCGGTGAGCGCGCAAATCGCCGATAATCTGCCGGGCACGCTGCGCCTGGCGCTGTGCGGATTTCTGCTGGCGACGCTGCTGGCGTTCGCGCTGGCGGCCCTCTCGCATCTGCCAGCGCTGCGCGGCCTGCGTTCGCTGCTGCAGTCGTTCCCCGCGCTACTTGTCTCTGTTCCGACCTTCTGGCTCGGCATCGCGCTGATCCAGATCTTCTCTTTCCAGCTGCGCTGGATACCGGTCATCAATCCTTCGCCGTGGCAGGGAATGCTGCTGCCCATCGTCACGGTGGCGGTGCCGATCTCCGCGCCGCTGGCGCAGATCCTGCTGCGCAGCATTGATGAGGTTTCGACGCAGCCCTTTGTGGCGGTGGCGCGCGCCAAAGGCGCAAGCGAAAGCCGGGTGCTGTGGCGTCACGTCTTGCGCAACGCCATGCTGCCGGTGCTGACCATCGCCGGGCTGCTGCTGGGCGAGCTGATCGCCGGCGCGCTGATCACCGAAACGGTATTCGGCCTTGGCGGCCTCGGCCAGCTGACGCAGCAGGCGGTAAACAACCAGGATGTCGCGGTGCTGCAGGCGGTGGTGATGATCTCTGCGCTCGGTTTCGTAGTAATCAACCTGCTGGTGGATCTGCTGATGCCGCTGTTCGATCCGCGCCTGAATCGCGCGGCGGGAGGTGCCCTGTGAGCCTTGTGGACTACGCCGCCGCGCGCCGCGCCTCAGGCGGACGCCGGACGCTGCGCCTGCAGCCAGGGTTATGGCTGGCGTGGCTGGTGATCCTGCTGGCGGCAGGCGCCGCCTTCGCGCCCACGCTTTTTACCGCCTTTAGCGCCACCGAAGGCATCGCCGGGGCTCAGCGTCTGGCGCCGCAGGCGGGGCACTGGCTCGGCACCGATCAGCTGGGACGCGATCTCTGGGCGCGTATGGTTTACGGCGCTTCGGCGTCGCTCTCCGCCGCGCTGATCGCCGTGGCGATGGGGCTGACGGCGGGCACCGCGCTCGGCGTGCTGGCGGGGGCCAGCGGCGGTAAAACCGAGATGCTCATTATGCGCGCCGTCGACGTGCTGCTCGCCATCCCTTCTCTGCTGCTGTCGCTGAGCGTGCTGATCCTGCTCGGCTTCGGCACGCTGCACGCCGCGCTGGCGGTGGGCGTGGCGTCAATCGCCAGCTTCGCCCGGCTGGCGCGCGGCGAAGTGGTGCGCATCCGCCACAGCGACTACGTCGAGGCGGCTTTTGGCAGCGGCGGCACCTTTTTCGCCGTGCTGCGCCGCCATATTCTGCCTAACGCGCTGACGCCGGTGATCGCCTTCGCCGCGCTGCAGTTTGGCCAGGCGATCCTCGCGCTCTCAACGCTCAGCTTTCTCGGCTACGGCACGCCGCCGCCCGCGCCCGAATGGGGGCTGCTAATCGCCGAAGGCCGCAACTATCTCTCTACCGCATGGTGGCTGACCACTTTCCCCGGCCTGCTGGTGATCGCCGTGGTGCTGGCCGCCAGTCGCATCAGCATTCAGATTGCAGGAGGTCGCCAATGAGCGCATCCACGCCGCTGCTGGCGGTGAAACATCTCAGCCTGAGCTATCGCAGCGGGCATCAGTGGCGTCAGGTGGTGCATGACGTCAGCTTTGAACTCCGGGCCGGAGAAATGGTGGCGCTGGTGGGCGAATCGGGCTCCGGCAAAACCACCACCGCGCAGGCGATTATCGGGCTGATGGCGGAGAACGGCCGCCGCGACGGCGGTGAGATCCGCCTCAACGGCGAAGATATCGCCACCTGGTCGCAGAAGCGGCTCGATCGGCTGCGCGGCGCGCGCATCAGCCTGGTGCCGCAGGACCCGGGCAATTCCCTTAACCCGGTGAAAACCATTGGCGCGCAGGTCGAGGAGATCCTGCGCCTGCATACCGCCCTCAGCGGCGACGCGCGTCGCCGCCGCGTGGTGGAGCTGCTGACGCGCGTCGGGCTGAGCCATCCTCAGCAGCGCGTCGATCACTATCCGCACCAGCTGTCAGGCGGCATGAAGCAGCGCGTGCTGATCGCTATTGCGCTGGCGCTCAGCCCGGATCTGATTATCGCCGACGAGCCCACCAGCGCGCTCGACGTCACGGTGCAGAAGCGCATCCTCGATCTGCTCGACGCGCTGCGTCGCGAGACCGGCACCGCCGTGCTGTTCGTTACCCACGATCTGGCGCTGGCGGCCGAGCGCGCGGATCGCATTATGGTATTTCGCCACGGCGAGATTCAGGAGTCGGGACCGGCCGCGCAGCTGGTCGGCGCGCCGCAGCATCCCTATAGCCGCCAGCTGTTGCGTGATGCGGCGCCGCAGCGCGTCGCACGGCGCGCGCCCGACCGGCTGGCGACGCCCGCGATTAGCGCCACCGCCGTCAGCAAAAGTTTTACGCTCGGTAAAAACAGGCGGCTGCAGGCGCTGCACAACGTTAGTTTTCAGGTGGCGCGCGCCTCGACGCACGCGCTGGTAGGCGAATCCGGCTCCGGTAAGACCACGCTGGCGCGCATTCTGCTCGGCTTCGAACAGGCGGAGAGCGGCAGCGTGACGCTGGACGGCGTCCCCGTCGGCGACCTGCGCGGCGAAGCGCTGCGCCACCTGCGGCGTAAAATTCAGTTCGTCTATCAGAACTCGTTCGCCTCGCTCGATCCGCGCCAGACGCTGCTGCAGATCATCGAGGAGCCGCTGCGCAATTTCGAACGGCTCAGCGCCGCTGAGCGGCGGCGGCGGGCTGAAGCGGTCGCCGAGCGCGTGGCGCTGCCTGCCGAACTGCTGGCGCGTGGCGCGCGCGAGCTCTCCGGCGGCCAGCGCCAGCGCGTCGCCCTTGCCCGCGCCCTGATCCTCAACCCCGACATTCTGGTGCTGGATGAGGCGACCTCGGCGCTCGACGTGACCGTTCAGGCGCAGATCCTGCTGCTGCTGCAACAGCTGCAAAACGAGCGGGGACTCACCTACCTGTTTATCACCCACGATCTGGCGACGGTGCGCCACATGGCTGACAGCGTCACGGTATTACGTGCAGGCGAAGTGGTGGAAAGCGGTGACGTTGTCACCCTGTTCGCCTCCCCGCAGCACGCCTATACGCGCGAACTGATCGCCGCTATTCCGCATTTCACTCCGCGTATGAGGGCTTCCGCATGAGGCGACGCATTGGCTTTTTCACCCGGCTGCTGGATAAGGTGCCTGCGCAGCAGCGCTACCGCCTGGCGACCGAACAGATCCAGCACGCCGAACGGCTCGGCTTCGACAGCGCCTGGATCGCCCAGCACCATTTCCACGAGGCGGAAGGCGGCCTGCCAGCGCCGCTGGTGTTTCTGGCGCACGTCGCCGCGCAGACCCGCACCCTGCGCCTCGGCACGGCGATTATCACCCTGCCGATGGAGAACGCCCTGCGCGTGGCGGAGGATGCGGCGGTGCTGGATCTGCTGGCTGAAGGACGGCTGGAGATCGGTCTGGGCTCTGGCGGCACGCCAGACGCTTTTTTGCCGTTCGGCCTGACCTTCGACCAGCGCGCCGCCGCCTTCGCCGATAACCTGCATCAGCTGCTCGGCGCCTGGCGCGGCGATTCGCTGGCCCATCCCGACAACCATCTCTATCCCCCCGCGCCGCAGCTGGCGCAGCGCGTCTGGATCGCCACCTTTTCCGCCGAGGGCGCCGCGCGCGCTGGCGCCGCCGGACACGGGCTGATGCTGTCGCGCACCCAGCCGCGCCCCGCCAGCGATCCCGGCCTGCCGCTGGATGCGATACAGAACCCGATTATCGACGCCTACCTCGACGCGCTGCCCGCCGGGGTGGCACCACGCATACTTGCTTCGCGCACCGCCTTTGTCGCCGACTCAGACAGCTATGCGCGCCGCGTCGCGGAGCCGGGCATCCGCCAGCAGGCGCAGCAGTACCGCGCCGCTGGCCATGCGCTGCGCGGCGACTCGCTGGACGATCTTTTCGCCCAGTTCGATGCCCACATCGGTGACGCCGTCACGGTGCGCGCCTCGCTGGCGCAGGACAGCGTGCTGCCGCGCGTCACCGATATCTCTTTCCAGGTGCACTCGGTCGAGCCGTCGCCCGCCGATACGCTGCGCTCCATCGAACTTATTGCCGAACAGCTTGCGCCCTGGCTGCGCACGCACGGCGCTCAGGAGAAGCTATGACCCATTCTTACGATCTGCTGGCTGAACTGGCCGATATCGATCCCGCCAGCGCCCTGGCGCAGGCGCGGGCCACGCGCGATGCCGCTACCCGCCACGCCCAGGGCAGCTACGAGGTGCTGTTTAGCCAGCAGGAGCACGATTTTCCGCTGGCCGAGCGCCTGGCACTGGCGGCGCAGGTGGCCGAATGGCACGGCGCTGAACGGCTGCGCGCCCACTATGCCGCCCATCCGGCGTATCAGCCGCTGAGCGATAACGCGCGCCATCAGCAGGCGCGCGATTTTGCGCAGCGCCTGACCGTTGAGCCGGTGGCCGCCGCGCCGACGCATATTGAAGCCTTGCGCCGCGCAGGCTGGAGCGAGCGCGGCGTGGTGACGCTGGCGCAGCTGGTCGGCTTTATCAGCTTTCAGAGCCGCCTGCTGGCCGGTTTGCGCCTGCTGCAGGGCGAAGAGCGCAGCGGCCCGTCTCCCGCCGTCGTCGCGGGCCGCTGGCACACCGCCGCGCAGACCGCCAGCGGCCAGACCGCGCCCACCGCGTTTACCCAGGCGGAGCTCGGCTGGGAGCCCTGGCTGGCGGCGAAGCCGCTGGCAGCGTTCAGCGCCGAAGAGCAGGCGCTGCTGGCGCGCTTCGGCCACAGCGACTCCGACTATTTCCGCCTGCTGGCGCGCAATCAGCCGGTGCTGGAGCAGCGCACCCTGACCGATAAAGGCATCTTCTACACCTCGGGCGGGCTGCCGCGTGCCGAACGCGAACTGGCGGCGACGGTGGCGAGCAAGATCAACGGCTGCATCTACTGCGCCTCGGTTCACGCGCGCAAGGCGTCGCAGCTGGCGAAAGATCACGATGCGGTGCAGAAACTGCTTAACGTCGCGCCCGGCGCGGTGCTGTCGCACGGCCAGTCGCCGCGCTGGGCCGCCGAGATCGACTTCGCCGCCTCGCTCTCCGTTACACCACCGGCGGCCAGCCAGAGCCAGCTTCAGGCGCTGCGCGACCAGCAGCTGGATACGCTAGCGCTGCTCGATCTGATCCAGGCAACCGCCTTCTTCGCCTGGGCCAACCGCCTGATGCTGACGCTCGGCGAGCCCTTCCTGCCTTCTGACGCACAAGGATAAGCATGTTGTTATCTGACCAACTGATCGCCTGGCGGCGCGAGCTGCATCAGCATCCTGAGCTGTCGAACCAGGAATTTCAGACCACCGAGCGCATCACGCGCTGGCTGCGCCAGGGCGATATTCGCCTGCTGCCGCTGCCGCTGAAAACCGGCGTGGTGGCGGAGATCGGCCACGGCACACCTTTAATCGCGCTGCGCGCCGATATCGACGCGCTGCCGATCGAAGAAGACGTTGAACGTCCCTGGCGGTCGCAGCAGCCCGGCGTGATGCACGCCTGCGGCCACGATCTGCATACCTCGGTAATGCTTGGCGTCGCGCACCGCCTGCGCCAGCAGGAGCAGCAGCTGCCCGGCCGGGTGCGCATTCTGTTTCAGCCAGCGGAAGAGACGTTTAACGGCGCGCAGCAGCTGATCGACGCTGGCGCGCTGGAGGGCGTGCAGGCAATTTTCGGCCTGCACAACGCGCCGGATCTGCCGCTCGGCACGCTGCGCACGCGCGGCGGCGCCTTTTACGCCAACGTCGACCGCTTCGTGATCCACATTCGGGGTAAAGGCGCCCACGCCGCGCGGCCGCATGAGGGCATCGATTCGATTGTAATCGGCAGCCATATCGTCACCGCCTTGCAAACGCTGCCGAGCCGCGTATTCAGCGCGCTGGAGGCGGTGGTGCTGAGCGTGACCCGCTTTACGGCGGGCAACAGCTGGAACGTGCTGCCGCAGCGCGTTGAGCTGGAAGGCACGGTGCGCACCCATAACGACGCGATCCGCGAGGCGATCCCGCACCGGATGCGTCAGCTGATCGGCAGCATCGCCGCGGGTTTCGGCGCGGAAGCGGAGCTGGAGTGGATTGCCGGGCCGCCTGCGCTGGTCAATACCCCTGCCTGGGCCGACTTTGCGCTGGATCTGGCGCAGGCGTGCGGCTTCGCTACTGAACGCGGCACGCCGCAGATGGGCGGCGAAGACTTCGCCTTCTATCTGCACCATGTGCCGGGCGCCTTTGTCAGCATCGGCAGCGCCAGCGCCTTCGGGCTGCATCATCCGGGATTCGATCCCGATGAGGGCATGCTCGACGCGGCGGTGGACTATTTTACCCAGCTTGCGCCGCGCGCCCTGGATATCGTGGCCAGCGCATGACGAAAAAGAGGAGAAAGGAGATGGCGATCCCCGTTCCCGTACCGGTGCTGGATCATGTGGTCATTAACGTGGCCGATCGGCTGGACGAGGCGAGCGCGCTCTACCGGCGGCTCGGCTTTCAGCTCAGCGAACGCGGCCACCATACGCTCGGCTCCAGTAACCATCTGGCGATTTTTGGCGAGAACTACCTGGAGCTGCTGGGCTACGAGCCCGGCCGCGGCGAACAGCGCAAAGATTTATGGCAGGCGCCGCCTGGCCTGACCGGGCTGGTATGGAAAACCCAGGATGCAGAGAGCGCCTGGCTGCATCTGCAGCGTCAGGATCTGGACGGCGACGCGCCCGCCGCGTTTCACCGCCCGGTGACGCTGCCGGACGGCGAAGCAAGCGAGGCACACTTCCGCACCGTGCGGCTGCGCCCCGCGCTGATCCCCAACGGGCGCAGCTTTTTCTGCCAGCACGACACGCCGCATGCGGTGTGGCAGGCCGCCTGGCAGACGCATCCCAACGGCGTGCGCAATATCAGCGAATTTGTCATCGTGGCGCAGGATCCGGCGCTCTCCGCCCAGGTTTACAGCCACCTGTTCGGCGCGGATCGCATTCTCGCCTGTCAGGATGGTGCCTTCGTGCTCAGGGCGGGCGAAGCGAAGGTGCGTTTTGCCTCTGCTGCCTATGCGCAGACGCGCTTCGGCTCGCTGCCGGCGGACTATGACGGCTCGGCGCGCATGTCTGCGCTCAGCTTGCGCAGCGACGATCTGGCGAAGGTAAAGGCGAGCCTGCTGCTGGGGGATATCCCTTTTCGCGAGGAGCCGGATGCGATTGTGGTCGCGGCGGAACAGGCTTTTAACCTGGCGCTGCGGTTTCATTTGTGAGGTGAAAAAGGGGCCGCAGTGATGGCAATATTTGACCTGCCTGTTTGTCATGCGCAGCGGCGAGAGGCACCAAGCCCGCTTTAAACACAAAGCGGGCTTGGTGCCCGGTGAATGATTCAGGCCACCTTGCTACATAGCTGGCTGGCGAGCTGGTCGAGCGCCCTGTCAAAGGAGGCGCGCTCTGCAGCGCTGAGAAATCCCTGTTGCTTAACGTAGTGGGCCGCGTCGCCTCTTATCTGCGACGCGTGCTGCCAAAGCCTGTCGGCCTGGGCCTGCGTAAGCCGGCGGGCCTTGCGGGCCGTACTGATATCGGCCTGCAACACATTTATCCGCCAGGATATGTGCGCTTGAAGCGGATCGGCGATGCTGCCCCCCGTCTCCCCTTTAACATCACGCTGTGCCTGTATGTCACAGGAGGGATAGGCCTGCGCAGGCATGGCGTCTGCCATTACCTGACCAGATACCAGTAAAGCGAGCCCTGCTATGTAATATTTCATCTGTGAGATATCCCCTGACAATCTGTAAAAGCGGCGCGGACATACAGGCCAGCCTCTGCTGTTAATCCCTTTTGCAACGCACGGTTAGCCGGGGCTGAACAGCGTGACGTCAAGAGTCAGAAGGTGCTTAGCCCTGCAGGTCTGGTATGCCGGAAAGCGCGCGGATATCGCTGACAATCAAATCGGGAGCGGGTGCCAGCGGATAAAGCGCCTGCCCCTCCCGGCTGATAAACGCGGTCTTCATACCTGCCCGTTTCGCACCGCATAGATCCCAGCCGTGTGCGGCCACCATCATGCACGCAGAGGCAGAGTGACCCATTTCGCTCATCGCCCACTGATACACCCGCAGGTCAGGCTTGTAGATCCGCCGCTCGTCAACGCTGAGAATGCGGGTAAAAAATGGCTTAAGTCCGGCCGATGTTAACTGTTTTTCTGCCAGATCGGCAGAAGAGTTGGTCAGCGCAGCCAGACAAAACCCCTGATGAGAGAGCGAAGCTAATCCTTCAGCCACATCATCGTATGGCGGCATTGATGCCAGCACCTCCCCCACTGAAAAGGCATCTTCCGTGAGCGGGATACCATAGCGCTCAGCCGTCATGCTTAACACAGCTTCGGCTATTTCCCCAAAGCTGCGCCAGCTTCCCGTGACCGTCTCCACAAGGGAGTGGTGCAAAAGTGAGGTAAACCAGGCCTCGGCGATGGCGGGATCATTTCCCAGCCGACGTGCCAGATACGCCTTCAGGGGGCGGGTATCAAGCAGGGTTTCATTTACATCGAAAAAGATAACGCCCTTTTTCTCGGCTGCAGGTTGATGATGAGCCATCCAGTCTCCGGTTAAGTTAATCTTTGCGGTTGCTTATCTGACCCGTCCATACCCTGGTCAAACTGAAGCGTCGCTTTGTTTAAGAAAGTGGCTTGCGTGCCAGGCGGCAGAAAACGTTTAACCCAAAAAGGCTAGCTTCTTGCACTTGAATTGCAAACGGAACAGGTAACCGCTTTTTAAGGGTACCGGTTGCGGTTGTGAATGCGTCGATAGCGCGTGCTGAAACAAAACAGGAGCAGAAAAATCAGGCATGGATCTTTTTTGAGGGTATTCCATCATTCCTCTTAAAATTGCGCGTGTGATTTTAAACTAATTTTTAGTTTTCTTTTCTGGCGATAAAAGTCGACGGTTAAATAAGCGATTGCATTCAATGCGTTAAATTTTGAACGCTTTTTTGGCTTCCGCTCTCTTAAGGTTTTGAGACGTTTTCTTTCAATGACTACTTATTAACGGTGCGTAATTTTCCACAGCCAGTGACCGATAACCAAAAAACATCTTACCTGGAGGTTAACTGGCATGCTGAAAAATACCCGTCTTACCACAATCCTGACGCTATCCGGTCTGTTTCTGTTTTTGGTTTTTCTTACTTCTTCACTGCTGAGCGTGATTTATCTCAATCGCAGCGCGAAGTCTCTTAATGATCTTAATTATGAGGTCTCCGCAACTCTCGGCGTCGCTGACACGACTAACTGGATGCGTGCTGCTCGCACTACGCTGCTGGCCGCAGTGCCTTATGCTGACGGCAGCAATCCAGAGGCGTTTAATGCCGCACTGACCCAGGCCAGATTTTACTATGATGGCGGCTTACGTTTTATGCAGGCCTATCAGGCTGCGCCAAAACTGGCCGGTGAAGCGGAACTGGCTCAGGAACTGGCAGCCCGCTACAACGATTATACGGAGCAAGGCGTTGGGGCTCTTTTTACCGCGCTACAGAAAAAAGATGTGCACGCTTTTCTGACGCTTGCCGGCACGAAAGTGGTGGCACTCGATGAGGCTTACCGGGTTCCGCTGGACAAGGTTATTGCCATACATAAACAGTCATCCGTCAATATTACCCGCCAGGCCGATATCAATACCTATATTGCTTATACCGCGGCGGGTGTGTCGGTCATACTGTTTATTCTGGCTTCAGTCGTCGTGGCGGTGGTGCTGAAAAATGTTCTGATCAAACCTCTCCGTCGCGCTGGCGAGGTCACGGCAGCCATTGGCGCAGGCGATCTGACCTCGGTAATCGTTCATACCCGCAACGATGAAATTGGCAGGCTCTTGCAGGGGCTTGAAAGCATGCAGCTTGGCCTGAAAACCATGGTGAGCGAAATCGTCAGTGGCGTAAGCGAAGTGGCCCGCGTGACCTCGCAGATAAGCGACGGTAACCATAGTCTTTCCAGCCGCACGGAGCAGCAGGCGGCCGCGCTTGAACAGACCGCGGCAAGCATGGAGGAGCTCTCCTCTACCGTTGCTCTCAATGCCGGGAATGCCTCCGTAGCCAGCAACGCCGCTTTAGAGGCGTCAGAAACCGCCTCGGACTGCGGCGCGGCGATGCAGGAGGTTGTGCGCACGATGGCGGACATTAAAAGCAGCGCAATCGCCATCAGCGAGATTACCTCCGTGATTAACAGTATTGCTTTCCAGACAAATATTCTGGCGCTGAACGCCGCGGTAGAGGCAGCGCGCGCAGGCGAGCAGGGGCGCGGTTTTGCCGTGGTGGCCAACGAGGTTCGCACGCTGGCGCAACGCAGCACACAGTCTGCACGGGAGATTGAAAAGCTAATTGCTGAATCCAGTTCGAACGTTGAGACTGGCGAGCAGAAAGTCGCACAGGTTTCGCTGACGACAGAGAAAATTATCCGCGACGTTAGCGGCGTGACCTCACTGTTAGGAGAGATTGCGGCGGCCTCCTCTGAACAGAGCAAGGGAATAAACCAGATCGGCGTAGCTGTAACGGAAATGGACAGCGTTACTCAGCAAAACGCCACGCTGGTTCAGTCTTCCGCCGCAGCCACTGACATACTGGAAGAGCAGGTTCAGTCGTTAAGCGCTATTACCCGCCGGTTCAAACTGCAGGCTGGCGCAGAGGTTACCGGCCTGCGCGCTTCTGCTTTGCCTTCTGTTCAGGCGAAAGCAAACGTCTCAGGCGGTGCGTGGGTCAGCTTCAGCTAAATCTGCCTGATATCTGCATTTTTTGTTGCAGGCATCCGCTTTTTTATCACGCCAAAGAGGCTGTTGTGCCTGTCACTGGCCTGAAGCAGCCTAAAACAGAGGTCACAGCCCGCGTTGAGCGAAAAGCGGCCTCTGTCTGTTCATGTGATGTTTCAACGCTTTCAGCGACTTATGCTATCAGGGCTGGCAACAGTTAAAATTTACGCTATGCCGGTGAACTCATGTACTCGTTTGCGGGTGTAAGTCGTGGATTTTACCTGTATTGAAGAGGTCAGAACGCGCATCGATGAAATTGACGATGCGTTGGTTAAAATCATTGCTCAGCGTGCAAAGTGTGTTAAAGCCGCAGCTGCATTTAAAAGCGATAGCGCTGCCGTTCGTGCGCCGGATCGCGTAGAGCAGGTCATCAATAAGGCTCGCGAGAATGCCGCTAAGGCAGGAGTGCCCGAGATCATTATTGAGAAAGTCTATCGAAGCATGATTAATGCATTTATCGACTATGAGCTCAAACAACATGAACAATTACAGAAGGATCAATCAGACAGCGGGCGACATTAAAAAAGGTCGCACTTTTTCCTGACTGTGAATATCTCGAAAAGTGCGCTGTCTGCGGCCTGAAGTTTATATTCCCAGGCTGGCCAGCAGGTCATCAACATCGTCTTGGCTGGCAGCTTTTTCCGCTGCGGAAGAGCAATGCGCTGGGGCATTGCGCTCGCCAGTAACTGAGCCTGCTGAGCTATCACGGAGCACCTGAATCAGCTGCTGCTCTGCCTGATTCAGCACCTCCATCATTTTCTGTACTATCTGTCCGGTCAGATCCTGGAACCCTTGTGCCATCATAATGGCATGCAGCTGCTGGCGCGTAAGGCTCGTTATTTCTGGCACATCATGCAGCCATGCAAGGGTATCTGCTGCTAACTCACGGGTTTCTCCTTCGTCTGGCTGATGACTGGACGCGGCCTTCCATCGCTCACTTAAATGTTTCGCCTTTTCTGCCAGTAAAGTTTGCATAGGCTGAGTTATCTCCACGCTATTAATTGCGCCATTTGCTGCCTCGCGCGTCAGCGTTACCACATAGCTCAGCCGTTCCCGCGCGTCAGGAATGCTTCCTGCAACATCAGCAATCGTTTTATCAAGCCCTAACTGTTGCAGGCTGTCACGGAGTGTGCGCAGGATGGAGCCCGTGCGCACCGTGATTTCACGAATGTCCTGTTGCTCGCTGTGGGTGTCGGGTAATGACATGAATGCTGCCTCTGGTTTAGGGAATGCTGTTACCTGATATTATCGGCAGTCTGCTGCGGCTATTTAATCTCTTGACCTGTCTTTATGCTGTCAAAAGCGTGCATAACGTGAAGAAGTGGCTTATTCCTGAATGCCATCCTGAAGAGAGAAGCAAGGGCAACCGGAACGCGTTTGGCCTCTGCGGTCGGAAAGCGCGCTGGAATAAGGGGAAACAGAGGCCGGAATGGGCAAATTATTTTCCGGCCCGGGAGTTAAGCATGATTGATGCTGAGCAGGCTCAGAGTTTGAATGAACTGACCTCAGCAAGAAGCCTGCCCGCCTGCTGGCTCAGCGAGCTGGCCGCCGCAGACATCTGTTCTACCATCGCCGCGTTTTGTTGCAGATTACTCTCCATCTGGCTGACCGCTATATTCACCTGGTCGATACCATAGCTCTGCTCTTGAGAAGAGTGGCTGACCTGATTTATCAGCTGCGTGGTTTCATCGACGACTGACAGGGTCTCGTTCATACGCGTGGTTACCGTAACGGTTGTAATCCGGCCGGGAACTGAGAACTTGCCCCAGAAGTGTCTCAGCTGACTGATACGCGCCAGCCGCCTGCCCGCTGACGTTTCCTGATGGCACCAGCGCGGCTGTGGTCGTGCCCAGGCCTTCGCGCGCCTGGGTCATCAGGGCGGTTGCATGCGCGTGGTCGAGGTTTTGCGCCAGAGCGTCTGTAACGAGCTTGCTCAGGTGAGGAGCGTTAAATCCTTCTCACCAGACGGCAAAACTGGCGGGCCGGGACGCACTTCTGCTCAGACGCGCGGACTCACTGTCATAACCTTTTGCAAGCGGTGTATCAGGGCGATGATAATCTGGCCCGACGGCGCACCCGGCGAGTAAACTGGCGCTCACTGTCGCTGCAAAAGGGCGTTTGAGGAACAAGGAGTATTCCTTGAGAAAAATAAACCCGTGACTGGATTACATAATGGTCACTCGTTGTCAATCAGAGTTTGCTACGCTAAGCTGGAAAAATGAATAAACATACAACTGCTCACCCCTCCAGGGGGCCTTCAGAACACAGCATCCGCGACCAGGTGGTTGCTGCGGCGACAGAACACTTCGGGCATTTCGGTTATGAAAAAACCACCGTATCCGATTTGGCAAAAGCTATAGGTTTTTCTAAGGCCTACATATATAAATTTTTCGATTCTAAACAGGCCATTGGAGAGCAAATCTGCGCTAACCGCCTGGGTATGATAATGGAGATTGTCAACGCGGCGATTGCCGATTCGCCGACCGCATCTGAAAAGATGAGGCAGCTACTGAGGGCGCTGACGGAGTCCGGGAGCGATCTGTTCTTTCACGACCGCAAGCTCTATGACATCGCCGCTGTTGCCGCTCGCGATAACTGGCCATCAGCCGCAGCTCATGAAAAGCGCCTTCAGCAACTGATTGAAATGATTATTGTTGAAGGCCGGGCCTCTGGAGAGTTTGAGCGGAAAACGCCTCTGGACGAAGCAACACAGGCTATTTTTCTTGTCATGAGACCCTACATTAGCCCCGTTCAGTTGCAGTACAACCTTGTGACGGCTGCTTCCGCTGCCGCCCTTCTCTCCTCGCTCATCCTACGCAGCCTGGCACCCTGACCTGTGACCATTGACATTTTTGGTCACCAGAATAAGAATGCGGTTACTTTCCTTTCACTTTTTCAGGTAACCCATGCTCAGGATCAAACCTGCCACTTTGGCTGTATGTCTGTTGCCGTTGGCCCTGGTGGCCTGCGGTGACAATTCTGCCACCGACGATCCACGTACTCAGCCTCCCCTTGTAAGGGCGATTAACGTGGGGGCAGCGAATGCTGCTTACCGTTCATTTACCGGCGTTGTTGTTGCCCGCACTCAGAGCGATCTGGGCTTCAGGGTGCAGGGCAAAATCCTTGAACGCCTCGTGGATGCGGGTGAGACCGTTAAGCGTGGACAGCCGCTGATGCGCCTTGATCCCGTCGATCTCAGCCTTCAGGCCCAGGCGCAGCAGCAGACGGTCATGGCCGCCCGCGCGCGCGCCAGACAGGCTTCTCAGGATGAAGCGCGTTACCGCGGCCTGGTGGCGGCAGGCGCTGTCTCAGCATCCGCCTACGATCAGATAAAGGCCGCTGCAGACACGGCAAGAGCCGATCTCAGCGCTGCCCAGGCGCAGTCAGATGTGGCCCAAAATGCCAGGAGCTATGCCGTGCTGGTGGCTGACGCCGATGGTGTCGTGATGGATACGCTCGCTGAGCCAGGCCAGGTAGTCAGTGCGGGCCAGCCGGTGGTCAGACTCGCCCGTGCGGGGCAGCGTGAAGCCCTTGTCCAGCTGCCTGAAACACTCAGACCCGCGCCTCAAAGCGAGGCTGAAGCGACGCTGTATGGCGACAAAAATCAGTCCGTTAATGCACGGCTGCGCGTGCTTTCAGATGCAGCCGATCCGTTAACACGGACCTTTGAAGCGCGTTATGTGCTTGAGGGCGCTCTGGCCAGTGCGCCACTGGGTTCGACCGTGACGCTGCGCATCGCTGACGGCAATGCTGCCCACAGGCTGATGCAGGTCCCCCTTTCCGCGCTCTTTGACCCGGGCAAAGGCCCAGGAGTATGGATAATCACCGGTCAGCCCGCTCGGGTATCCTGGCGCGCAGTGCGGGTAGAGGGGCTGAGTGACGATATGGCAAACGTCACCAGCGGAATCGGTGCCGGTGATAAGGTCGTTGCGCTTGGTGCGCATCTGCTGCATGACGGCGAAATCGTTCGCGTTGCGCTTGAGGGTGATGGCAGCATCGCCGGGGGCCAGCCGCATGAGTAACACCCGTTTTAATCTCTCCGCGCTCGCTGTTCGGGAGCGTTCGATTACCCTGTTCCTGATCATCCTTATCACGGTTGCAGGCATCCTCGCTTTTTTTGGGCTGGGACGAGCAGAAGATCCGCCGTTTACCGTCAAACAGATGACAATCATCACCGCGTGGCCGGGCGCGACGGCGCAGGAAATGCAGGATCAGGTTGCTGAACCGCTCGAAAAACGTCTGCAGGAGCTTAAGTGGTATGACCGTACGGAAACCTACACCCGCCCGGGAATGGCGTTCACCATGCTGTCGCTGCAGGACAGCACGCCTCCCTCACAGGTGCAGGAAGAGTTTTATCAGGCGCGTAAAAAGCTGGGAGACGAGGCTAAAAACCTGCCTGCCGGCGTCATGGGCCCTCTGTTCAATGACGAGTTTTCGGACGTCACCTTTTCCCTCTTTGCGCTGAAAGCGAAAGGTGAGCCTCAGCGTTTACTGGCGCGCGATGCAGAGTCGCTGCGCCAGCGGCTTCTGCATGTGCCAGGCGTTAAAAAGGTCAACATTATTGGTGAGCAGGCTGAACGCATCTTTGTCTCTTTTTCCCATGACAGACTGGCCACGCTGGGCGTGTCACCCCAGGACATATTTTCAGCGCTAAATAACCAGAATGTCCTGACGCCAGCGGGCTCAATTGATACGCAGGGCCCCCAGGTGTTTATCCGCCTTGACGGCGCTTTCAACAAACTGGAACAGATTCGTCAAACGCCCGTCGTTGTGAATGGCAGAACGCTGCTGCTGTCTGACATTGCCACCGTTGAACGCGGATATGAAGATCCTGCAACTTTCCTGATCCGTAATCAGGGAGAACCTACTCTGCTGCTGGGCATTATCATGCGCGAGGGGTGGAACGGGCTTGAACTGGGCAAATCGCTCGATGCGGAAGCGGCCAGCATCAACGCATCAATGCCGCTGGGCATGACGCTGACGAAAGTCACCGACCAGTCAGTCAACATCCGTTCCGCAGTCGATGAATTTATGCTCAAGTTCTTTGTCGCGCTGCTGGTGGTCATGGTGGTCTGCTTTGTCAGCATGGGCTGGCGCGTGGGCGTGGTGGTGGCCGCTGCCGTACCGCTGACGCTGGCGGTGGTTTTCATGGTCATGGAGGCATCAGGTAAAAACTTTGACCGCATAACCCTGGGATCGCTGATTCTGGCGCTGGGGCTTCTGGTGGATGATGCCATCATTGCGATTGAAATGATGGTCGTCAAAATGGAGGAAGGCTACGATCGCATCAAAGCCTCAGCCTACGCATGGAGCCATACTGCCGCCCCAATGCTGGCAGGTACGCTGGTGACGGCCGTCGGCTTTATGCCTAACGGCTTTGCGCAGTCTACCGCCGGTGAATATACCAGTAACATGTTCTGGATAGTGGGGATTGCGCTGATCGCCTCATGGGTGGTGGCCGTGGTCTTCACGCCCTATCTGGGCGTGAAAATGCTGCCTGAGATAAAAACGGTATCAGGCGGCCACGCCGCCATCTACGATACCCCGCGCTACAACCGTTTTCGCCGGTTGCTGGTTCGCGTTATCGCCCGGAAATGGATCGTTGCGGGGGCCGTTATCATTATCTTTACCCTTGCCATTCTCGGCATGGGTCTGGTCAAGAAACAGTTCTTCCCGACATCCGATCGCCCCGAGGTATTGATTGAGGTTCAGTTGCCCTACGGCACCTCTATTGAACAGACCAGTGCGACGACGGCGGAAATTGAGAGCTGGCTAAAAAAACAACAAGAGGCGAAAATGGTCACTGCCTACATCGGGCAGGGTTCACCCCGCTTCTATCTGGCAATGGCACCTGAGCTTCCCGATCCCTCCTTTGCGAAGATCGTTGTCCTGACCGACAGTCAGGAAGCGCGCGATATTCTCAAGCACCGGCTGCGTGAAGCTGTCGCCGCCGGACTGGCTCCTCAGGCGCGCGTTCGCATAACCCAGCTGGTCTTTGGGCCCTACTCCCCTTATCCGGTAGCTTATCGGGTTATGGGGCCCGATCCGGATAAACTGCGTGAGATTGCAGGCGAAGTAGAGGCAGTCATGCAGGCCAGCCCCCTGATGAGGACCGTGAATACAGACTGGGGCCAGCGCGTGCCAACGCTGCACTTTTCACTCAATCAGGATCGGCTGCAGGCAGTAGGGCTGACGTCAAATGCGGTTGCTCAGCAGCTCCAGTTCCTGCTCTCTGGCGTGCCCATCACCTCCGTCCGTGAAGATATTCGTTCGGTGCAGGTGATGGCGCGCGCGGCAGGGAATATCAGGCTCGACCCCGCTAAAATAGCCGGATTTACCCTGGCAGGCTCATCAGGCCAGCGTATTCCGCTCTCTCAGGCAGGAGACGTTGAGGTGAGGATGGAAGATCCGGTGCTGCGGCGTCGCGATCGCACCCCGACCATTACCGTCAGGGGGGATATTGCCGACAGCATGCAGCCACCTGATGTTTCTACGGCAATTCTGAAACAGTTACAGCCCGTAATCGCTAAGCTTCCGGCTGGTTACCGAATTGAGCAGGGAGGCCCTATAGAGGAGTCAGGTAAAGCGACGAAAGCCATGGCGCCGCTGTTCCCCATTATGGTTGCCATCACGCTGCTGATCATCATTTTGCAGGTGCGCTCAATGTCAGCGATGGTGATGGTGTTTCTGACTGCGCCACTGGGGCTGATTGGCGTTGTACCGACGCTGCTGCTGTTCAGTCAACCGTTCGGAATAAATGCGCTGGTCGGACTGATCGCGCTGTCGGGGATCCTGATGCGCAACACCTTAATCCTGATAGGGCAAATCCATCATAATGAGCATGAAGGGCTGACCCCTTTTGATTCAGTCGTGGAAGCAACGGTTCAGCGTGCTCGCCCCGTCTTGCTGACGGCGATGGCCGCCATCCTGGCATTTATACCGCTCACGCATTCTGTTTTCTGGGGAACGCTGGCTTACACGCTGATTGGCGGAACATTTGCCGGCACTATCGTTACGCTGGTTTTCCTGCCTGCTATGTATGCCATCTGGTTCAGGATACGCCCCAAAAATCATGAAAACAGCGAAGGTCACGCTGCAAACTAACCGCTATCCGCAGGGGACCACCCCTCCCCTGCGTGCCGGTTTAACCCGTGACGCGATGCAAACTTCTGGCACAGACTGAACGGAATTACTGGGCTAAATGTCCGCTTTGAGCGAAAAGCCGACTTGGGTGAGAGTATCTATCTACTTATATAATGCGATAGTTAACAGGCAGAGACCTGACGTAATCCGCAAGCTTTCCGCCATAAAACACTGCGATATTTTCAAACGTACTCGCTATCTGCTCACGGTCGCTTATATCGAGGGATTGGAGAGTTTCAGCAATACTCTCCTGCATCTCAACGACGACGTGAGGGTTGATTAGTTTCTCACTGGTAAATTCGAGAGCGATAGCTATGTCGGCAATAATCCTTACTAATTTAATTTGTTGTGATGACATTTAGCCGCTTCTGTTTTCTGGTTTGGAATATAACTCAACCTCTCCCGCTACTTTTTTCTTCAAACATCTCCTGTTTACTGACTGGCTCGTCACCAGCCAGTGAGCCCGGCACAGGCAAACGTGAAATGTGATTATGGTAACGAATGTTTGAGTCAAATGAATTGGCATCTTACATTAAGATATAATTTATATTTTCATATAGTTAGTGTCGATAATGTTGATTTGTTAGAGGTATTTAAACTATGTCTGTAACATCAATGTTCAGTCATTAGCAAGCTGCCAGAAATTGGAAAAAATTATTGAGCGCGTTTCTCAGCTGAGGCATCATCATTTTCTTCCAAAAATTGCATTCCCTTTTCCGTGATTGTTACGCTGTAATATCGGGCTGGATTGATGGAGGTAGCGTCAAAATTAACGAATCCCGCTTTTTCTAACGGGATTAGACTCAATGCTGTCCTGTCTTCTCTCTGCTTTGTGACAGGATGGTATCTGATCTGGCATCCATGACTTCTGTCACCCCTCAACAAAAATTTATCCCCGCCACGCATAGCTCGAAGAATTGCTAAAGATTTGGCTGAATAAGGCATAAATACTCCGCTGAAGTGGCTCGCTTTTTTGATTTAGCCTGGCAATATGCTAAATACGAACGCTTATGACATTGGCTCTGCATTCTGCACCATCCTGTACAATAACGGGGCAACGATATGCTTTGTTAAAGATGTCAGCCCTGCCGGACTCCCGGGACGATATCCCGGGAGCGGGGGCTTAGATTTGTGCTGAACCACCGTCTACAAACAGCTCGCTGCCGTTGACGAAGCTACTGTCATCCGATGCCAGGAATAACGCTGCGGCAGCGACCTCTGAAGGCTCGGCAAGCCGTCCAAGCGGAGTGGTGCTTTCAACCGCACGTATCATTTCTTTGTTAAATTTTTCATCTGGCGTCAGGCCGTGCCAGCCTGGCGTTGACGTTGCGCCGGGGACCAGGATGTTTACCCGGATTTTTCGCGGCGCGAGTTCAAGAATCCAGCTGCGTGCAAAATTCCTCACAGCGGCTTTACTGGCGCTGTAAACGCTGAACTCCGGAACACCCATCGTTGCGCTGGTTGAACCAGTAAGGATGACTGATGCGCCATCCTTCAGTAAAGGCAGTGCCTTCTGCACAGTGAAAAGCGTACCTTTAACATTAGTATCAAAAATACGGTGGTAATGCTCTTCAGTTACGTCTGCCAGAGAGGAAAAATTCCCGCCACCGGCGTTGGCAAAGAGCACATCTATGTGTCCGGCTGTGCGCTTTACTTCTCCGAACAGAGCGTCAAGATCCTGCATATTTGAAATATCACTCGGTATCCCGACGGCATTGTGCCCAACTTCAAACACCGCTTGTTCGAGTTCCTTTACGCGGCGGCCTGTCATAAAAACTTTCGCACCTTCAGCAGCAAACTGCTTGGCTGATGCCAGGCCAATACCACTGTTTGCACCGGTTATGACAACAACTTTACCTTCTAACCTACCCATGTTTTTTATCCAGATAATGAAGCGGAAAAACATAGTAATGTTATACTTTCAGATATAATAGTACCTACCAAAAGGTATGTATGGAGAAAATTATGAATGCAGTTTGCGGGCTCGATGTCGCCCTGCGCTACATTGGCGGGAAATGGAAACCTGTTATGTTATTCCATCTTCAGTTCGGACCGCGTCGCTTTGGAGAACTCAAACGACTCGTGGAAGGAATCAGTGAGAAAGTCTTGATTCAGCAGCTCAAAGATCTAACTCAGGACGGAATATTGTTAAGACACGATTTCCAAGAGGTGCCGCCAAGGGTGGAATACACCATCACAGATTTCGGACAGACGCTTGCACAGGCATTGCAGCCTCTTTGTGAGTGGGGAAATGCTAACCGTTTACGCGTACAGGCTGCGGAAGAGAAGCAAAAAGATGCTTCATAAGTATGAAGCGGGTAAGTCCTTAATTAATCGCAAGACTGAGATTTCTTCTTAAACCCAATGCGTCCGCTTCTGGCACAAAGCGGACATCGCACTCCTGTATTCAGGTCAGTATTCTGTGTGATCGTCTCTGAAATCAGTATTGGCCTTAGCTGAACCATGGGTTTTATGGCCCAGCATGCCCCAGATAACGATCGCACAAATAAACGTTACTGCAGCCAGAACCTGAAACAGTAATGAATAAGCATTGTTATAACTGGCCTGCAAGACTTCGCGGGGAACGCCGGGTAAAATTGCGATGGCCTGCTTAATGTTACCGCCTCCCAGCCAGGAAGCTGCAAGGTGAATCCCCTGTGGTGAAAAGCCATTCACGGTTTCGTTAAGGTTCAAATCGTTAATTTCAGTGAGCAGCGCGGATACCACAGCAAGAGCAATACCCTCTCCTGCAACACGAACGGTATTGAACAGACCCGCCGCCATACCTGCCTTTTTAACCGGAACAGAAGAAATGGCCAGTCCATCCATTAGTCCCCATGGCAATCCCGCTCCGGCCCCCGTTATCAACATTGAGAAGATGAGAAAAGTTGTGCTGTTACCACGTAACGTGTGACCGAGGAAAAGTAACCCAGCAGATGCGATCATCAGCCCTGAAGCTGATAATGCTGCCGGCGAAAACCAGCGCGTCAGCAGGGCTGAAAAGTAAGGAACGACCAGCATCGGAGAAGTGAGTGCCATAAGATAAACCGCGCTCTGAGACTCGCTGAATCCACTCCCGCCCATAAAATGCAGCGGAATGATAATTAACAGAACAACGTAGCAATAACAGGTGGCTACCGGCAGCAGCAAAGCCCCGACAAAGCGTGGACTTCGCAGCAGGGAAATATCCAGGACAGGATTGCGCACGCGCAGGCATCGCACGATAAACCCGCCGAAGAGCAGTACAGAGCTGAGTAATAAAGCGAGTGTGTTAAGTGATGAAAACCCTTGTGTGGGCAGCAGCATAACCGCCGTGGTAAACACCATCAGCGCCGCCGTAAACAACGCCAGACCTGTTTTATCCGAAGAAGACAGACTCTCCTGCTTTGACTGAGGCAAAAACATCATACCGGCGAGCAGCACACATCCTGAAAGCACAGTAAACACAATATAGACCCAGCGCCAGGTAAGCTCATTCGTAATGAGCCCAACCGCCAGCGGGCCGAATGCCAGGCCAGCGCCAAAGACGGTGCCCAGCAGGCCGAACATGCGGGTCCGGTCAGCGCCGGTATAGAGTCTGGCCAGCAGAGCGCTTCCGCTGGCCAGTAACATGGCCGCTGCCAGTCCCTGCATACACCTGAGAATACCTGACATCATCAGGTTATTAGTGAAGACTATAAAAATACTGCTGAGACAGAACAGCGCTGCGCCGACGATGAAAACCGGTTTTCTCCCGATAGCATCTGCCGCTATGCCTGCTGTCAGCAGAAAACTGCCGAACGTCAGCATAAATCCATTCGTAAGCCATGACAGCTCGCCGGGTGAGCCACCCAGCATGCGCTGTATGGCTGGCGTTGTTACCACGCCGCCGGTAAAACTTAACGGCAGAAGCGTAGCCGCCATAAAAATGGTAAGGGCTGCTGCGGTTCTCTTGGCGAGACAGAACGTGCTGGCTGCAAATGTCATGGTATGACCTTAATTATCCGGAGAGCTGATGAATGAAAACTGCTGCGATGTTATTGCGGACAAAAGCACGGATAAATAGACTGCAGTTACCTTCTGAACAGACACAAAGTTAATAATTAATGGACAGCCTGACTTCTCTTACCTCATTTGTACGGACAGCTGAAACGCTGAGCTTTGTGCAGGCTGCAAGACTGCTGGGTATTTCAGCATCAGCGGTCGGTAAGAACGTTGCCAGACTTGAACATAAACTGGGGGTACGGCTTTTTAATCGCAGCACAAGAAAGGTAAGTCTGACTCCGGAAGGGGCGGCACTACTGGTCAGGTGTAAGCATATTCTTGAGCAGCTTCAGGAAGCCGAATCAGAGCTGACGAACAGTGCCGCTGAGCCTGTAGGAAAACTTCGGGTTTCCCTGCCCGTAGCTGGCTACAGGCTGCTGCTTCCCACACTTTCCGCATTTAACCGGCGTTATCCGCAGGTCGAAATGGACCTGGATTTCAGCGATCGTCTGGTGAATATCATTGACGAAGGGTTCGATGTGGCGATACGCAGCGGCGAGCTGTCTGACTCCAGGCTGACCGCCAGAAGGCTGGGTGAATTCAGCTTCACTCTCTGCGCCAGTCCCGACTATCTCGAGGAAAAAGGCGTTCCGGCATCACCTGCAGAACTGGCGGCGCACCAGTGCATTCTTTTTCGCTTACCCTCAACAGGTCTGCTGCAGCCCTGGGAACTGAACGGTCTTCGCTCCGGCACTGCACTCAACGCTGCTTCGGTACTGACAGTGAATAATATTGAAGCTGCCATTGGTCTGAGCCTGGCGGGAGCAGGCATCTGCTATCTGCCCGACTTTATAGTCCGTGAAGCGCTGTCAGGAGGGCTGCTCAAAGAAGTGATGCAGGGATGCTGCATAAAGCAGGGGTGTTTCTCCGCCGTGTGGCCATCGGGCCGCTACCTCTCACCCAGAGTCCGCTGCTTTATCGACTTTATCGCTGAGTCAGGTTTATCTGTATAGCCTGCTCATGTGATGCAGACTGTCGGGTTAATATTAACTTCAGATGCGAGAATGAATTCTTACGTGTCCGCTTCTGACACAAAGCGGGCCGACGCACAGGCCACTGTCCGCTTTAAGCAAACAACAGACATTTCATCGGGCTGAAGCCAAAAAGGACTTAACAGACAGGCGATGGTGCAATATGGAATTAATCCTCAGCCCTAAACTATCAAAACCGCCTTTCGGCGGCTTTTCTTACTTATTCTCAACCATTTCGTTAAGACGAAGGACCTGCTCAGCCGAAAGCGACAAACTGGCTGCGGCAAGATTCTCGCGCAGATGCGCCACCGAGGACGTGCCGGCTATAACCAGAATATTGGGCGACCGCTGAAGCAGCCAGGCAAGTGCTGTCTGTTTTGGTGTCGCACTGGCTTCTTCTGCAATCTCGTTAAGCAGCGAAGACTGTAAAGGAGTAAACCCGCCTAGCGGGAAAAAGGGCACGTAGGCCACGCCTTCTTCTGCGAGTGCGTCGATAAACGCATCATCACTGCGGCTGACGAGATTGTATTGATTCTGCACACAAACAATGTCAACGATGGCTTTAGCCTCAGTAAACTGCTCCGGCGTTACGTTGCTCAGCCCGATATGGCGGATCAATCCTCTCTGCTGTAAACCAGCAAGTGCCTCAAGTGATTCAGCGAAAGGTGATTCATCCGGTTCGCTCGCTGCTCCCAGCCTCAGGTTAACTATGTCAAGCGTACTGAGCCCCAGCGTATCGAGATTTTCATACACCGCGCGTTCCAGGCCTGCCGCACTTCGATCAATTTGCCAGGAGGCATCGGCGCCCCTGACAAATCCCACTTTAGTGACCAGCGTCAGGTCGTCCGGATAAGGAGACAATGCTTCGCGTATCAATTGATTCGCAACGTCGGGGCCATAAAACTGTGCCGTATCAATATGGTTTACTCCCCTCTCTACCGCCTCCCTGAGCACGGCAATTGCCGCCTCTCTATCGCGCGGCGGCCCCCATACGTGCGGCCCGGAGAGTTGCATGGTGCCATACCCCATTCGCCTGAGGCGAAGACGGGTTCCGGCGGGCGTGAAACTATCGTCAGTAAGTCGCGTTTTCATAGGTTTATCCTGAACATAAAGGCGGTGAAGAGTGAAAAAGATCTTATGGCTTGTGCAAGCCAGCCTGACGGGGATAAAATTGCACCCGGTGCAATAAAAATAATATTGCACTAAGTGCATAATTACAACAGGGGTGGGAAATTAACATGTCAGTATCGTCATCACAGCATGAGGGCCTGCGTGACAGAAAGCGCCGGGAAATGTACCAGCACCTGACTGAAACAGGACTAAAACTGTTTTCCGACAAAGGGTTTGAGGCGACTACACTCGATGATATCGCCAGCACGGCGGGTATCGCGCGGCGCACATTTTTTAACTACTTCAGCTCCAAAGAGGAGATCATTTTGCACTGGCAGAACGGTCTGCCTGATGCCCTGTATGGCGAAATTATCGGACGGGGTAAAACGGCAGCGCCGTTCGCACTGGTCAGCGAAGCCCTGATGACGATGACAATAAATATGTCCCCTGACATTGCGATGCTGATAGCGAAAATAACGCAGTCGACCGAACAGTTGCGTCTGGGAAATCAGATGAAGTTTCTGAAAATGGAAGAGGCCGCTTATGCTGCTCTCCGAAAACTCTGGCCTGAAGCCGAAAGCGCGCAGACGCTTAAGATCGCTGCTATGGCAGGCGTAGGTGCGATGCGGCTCGCAGTTGATCTCTGGCTAAGCGAAGCGTGCAGTAAACCCCTCGGACAGTATCTCGACAGCAACATGCATTCATTGAAGTCTACGGTACTGCTTCCTGACATAGCCGATCGCTAAGCCCGACAACATGTTCTGGTCATACCATCAGGCAGGTATTTTGTCAGACTGAGAAATGAGCTTCGCCGGGCCTGACTTACAAAGTAGAAATAGCGACAGAGTTCACAATCGCTGGTTTAGATCCGCTTCTGGTACAAAGCGGACTGGTGGCAGACGTGGGTTATGCAAAAGTTGAGGACTTTAGAGGCGCGTAGAGTAGGCTGCTGCTCACTGGAGCAACAGCCAGAATGATATCAGTGGGAAAGATGAATTTATGGATAGATGCCGCGCTCTTTCCGGGCAATCAGAATACGTTCGCAGGCGACAGCGTAAGCAGCGGTTCGCAGTGTCACCTTTAATGTCTGGGATTTTTGCCAGACGGCCAGCAGCGCCTGCTCCATGATATGATCCAGCCGGACATTAATCTCATCTTCGCTCCAGAAGAAACTCGAAAAATCCTGTACCCATTCAAAGTAGCTCACCGTTACGCCGCCAGCGTTGCAGATCACATCCGGCACCACCGTAATATTACGCTCACGCAAAATATCGTCAGCAACCGGAAGCGTCGGCCCATTGGCACCTTCGAGCACTAGCCTGCAGCGCAACTTTTCGGCGCGTTCGGCGGTGATCTGTCCTTCAAGCGCTGCGGGAATGAGAATATCGTAGTCATAGCCCCAGAACGCGTCATGGTTAACTGCCGTCGCCCCTTTAAAACCTGAAATCGAGCCATTTTGTATCTGCCATTCTCTCAACGCGGGAATATCAATGCCGTCAGGATGGTAAAGCGTGGCGCTGTGATCCTGCACCGTAGTGATAAGGGAACCTGCTTCAGCAAATAACTCCGCTGCCACGCTACCGACATTGCCAAAGCCCTGTAAGGCTATACGACAGTTCTCCAGCGGCAGACCAATTCGCAAAGCCATTGCCCGGCCGGTCACAAACACACCGCGGCCGGTTGCTTTAACGCGTCCCAGCGAACCGCCCAGATGAACAGGCTTGCCGGTCACAACGCCCGTACTAGTGGCACCCGTGTTCATAGACCAGGTATCCATCATCCACGCCATAACCTGTGGATTAGTGCCCACATCCGGGGCCGGAATGTCCTGTTGAGGCCCGATAATCGTTCCGATCTCGCTGGTGTAGCGACGGGTCAGCCTTTCCAGCTCTTTCAGCGAAAGTTCTCGCGGATCAACTCGGATGCCACCTTTCGCGCCGCCAAAAGGGAGATTAAGCGCAGCGCACTTTACTGTCATCCATGCTGATAATGCCATGACCTCTTCCAGCGTAACGTCGGGATGATAGCGTACGCCCCCTTTTCCTGGCCCCCGGGACAGATTGTGCTGCACGCGATAACCCTCAAAGTGGCGGACGCTGCCGTCATCCATTTCCAGCGGAATATCAACGATCAGCGCGCGCTTAGGGTGGCGTAACGTATCAGCCCAGCGCGACAGATCGCCCAGATAAGGCAGTACACGCTCAACCTGCGAAAGATAGGTTTTCCATGGAGAGTTGTTATCTGCTGAAACATAGGAAAGTACGCTCATTATTTCACCTTTAAATTAGCCAGAGGACGCGTGCGGCGTTACGCAACGCGCAGCAAACCCTCACGGTGGACGTGATAATAAAAAGAGAGAGAAAGAAAAGCGGCCACCTTCAGGCGGCCGCGTTTATTTTACTTTGTACGATTCAAGGGAAAATTCATTCCCCATTGCAAACCCGCGCAACCCGCCGACAAGTACGGACAGAAGCTGGGTACCGACCTGTTTCTCAGTCAGACCGACCGTATTTAACAGATCAAATATCTCACGCGGGTCGAACAAAATATTCCAGAGAAATACCGCTTTGTCGCCAATATCCGGCAGGCCCATCTCTTCCATTGATTCTCGCAAGGCGGGGCGCAGTGCATCGGCCTGAACCAGAAGATACTCTGCACCTTCCCATAAACGCTCCAGATAGCCGCGGCGGTTACGCATCGGCACCATGGCCGCGCCGCGCTCCCGCACCAGCTTTATCCAGTAGCGGCTTACCTTCTCCAGCTTCAGTAGCCCGCTACAACTCTGCTTCTGGCTGTAATCCAGCAACAGTTGCCCCACATCCTGACGATAGGTATTCAGCACATCTTCTACCGACGTAAACTGACGATAGGCAGTCGCCACGGAAACACCGGCTTCAGCGGCAATTTCCGTCATGCTTATCGGATTTTCTGAACGCTCGAATAATCTGGCCGCAGCCTGAATAAGATTCTTGCGGTTTCTTTCGGTATCGCTGCGCATCTGTTTTCCCGTCATAGTGGATTCAGTGTCCTCTGGTACCTTTCGTTATTTTAAACTGGCAAGTCCACGCTTCAGGCGGCGTATCCCTTCGCTGATGGCCTCACTGCTCGCCGCATAGGAAAGGCGTAAGTGGCCCTCTCCGGCTACGCCAAACTCACTGCCAGGCCGCACGGCAATCCCCTGTTCACGTAACAGGGCCACCATATCTATGGCCGGAATGGGCAGAGAATAAGACGGGAAACAGTAAAAAGCACCCTCTGGTTTGTTCAGCGTCAGCTCAGGAATGGTTTCCAGCCCCTGTATCATTAACAGACGGCGCTCCCGATAAACATCATACATACGTTTAACGTCATCCTTACATTCGGTAAGGGCCACCAGCGCCGCACGCTGCACGGCGCTGTTGACCGAACCATTGAGCGTATTGTGTACGCGAGCGGCAGCTCCGATCATCTCCGCTGGGCCAGCAAGATAACCTACGCGCCAGCCGGTCATCGCATAACTTTTAGAAAACGTCTGACAGAACAGCGTGCGTCCGGCAAAAGCAGGAAGCTGCAAAACTGAGGTAAATGGGCGGTCAGTGAACACCAGATCGCTGTAAGCCTCATCCGCAATCACCAGTGTATCGTAACGGTTGACCAGCTTGCCCAGCGCTTCAATCTCGTCACGGCTATGCACAATGCCGGTCGGGTTGCCAGGGTTACAAAAAACAAACAGTTTCGCTCCTTCAAGCGCCTTATCAAGCCGCTCAAAATCCCAGTGTAAATCGCTGCGGCAGGGCACTGGCACGCAAATACCGCCAGCCATATTTACCAGGTCGGCATACAACGAATAGGTCGGATCGGGTATAACCACGCGATCGCCAGGATTGACAATCGAAAGGATCGCCGCAGCCAGGCCTGCCGTCCCACCGTGCGTGACCAGTACCTCGCCCGTTTTGACAGGATTTCCACTTTGTGCAGAAACCTCATCCGCCAGCGCCTGGCACAGGGCTTTATCACCCAGCAAGGGCGCGTAATGCGTAAATCCATTCTGCAGCGCATCTACTCCTGCCTGAATAATCCGCGGCGGCGTATCGAAGTCGGGTTCGCCCATTGCCAGTGAAATCATATCGTCGGATGAAGCCGGCTGCTGTACCCGCATAGAGGTCCGCTCAACGCGCAGAACAGCCTCGGATGATGTAAAATGTCTGGAAGTCATAGTTCACCTTTTTGATGAGATTCATGCTCGGTTGCGCAATCGGCAGGGGCGTTTTTCCAGCGGCTTACTTCGATATCCGCTGAGACGTCGCGCAGGAAAGTCGGCGCCACGATCAGCTCTTCAATCACCGTGCGCGGCGGCAGGCCTGCGCAGAGCAAAATGGCCTCGGCGACCTCTTCTGGCTGCACCATACGATCGCGGATAGCTTGTGTGGGCGGGCTGGCTCGATTATCCATAATCGGCGTATTCACCTCCCCGGGAAGAATGCAGGTCGCGCGGATCCCGTCATTGCGAAAGGTGTTATGCAGATAGGTCATAAAATTACGGGCCGCGGCTTTAGCAGCGCCATAGGCGGCGCCGCCTAACAAGTTTGGCCGCAACGCCGCCAGTGAAGAGACGGTGATGATCGTACCGTTTTTGCGAGCCAGCATGGTTGGCAACAGCGCCTGAGTCAGCAGGAATACAGCTTTCATATTGATGTCCTGAACCTCATCCCACTCCTCTTCTTCAATCCAGCGCGCATTCAGCGTCTTGCTGGCGCTGCCCGCATTGTTCACCAGAATATCAACCCCGCCCAGCTCCTTATTTACCCAGGCGACGAGCGTGCTGATCTCCTCCTTTTTACTGATGTCGACTGCACATGCCCATACTTCGCCACCATTTTTTCGCAGCGTTTTAGCCACGTCGTCCAGCACGGACTGACGGCGACCGACTAAGATGACGCGCGCACCTCGTGTGACAAATCCCGCCGCCGATGCTTTACCGATGCCGCTTCCTGCACCCGTTACCATCACCACTTTTCCTGTTAACTGATCCATGCCCTAGCCCCTTTTAAGTTCCGCTATCTTCACGCCGTAGTCGCGCAACGCACCGGCTTCGGTAATGTAGCCCTCCTGGAGATCCCACAGGATGGCCTGTTTATCGCGTTCAGCGACGGGCATTTTTCCCCCACCGCCCGGCATCTGAATCGTGATCTCATCGCCTGGCATGACATCGTGGCGGCCCACGGGTTTGACCAGCGGCTCGCCATTGATCGCCACATAGTTCGGCGCGCCTGCCGACGCGCCCAGTACGCCTTCGGCCGCGTGCTTCTGCCGCGAATAAAACATGCTGTGGGAAAGGGGATGTTTGCTGGTGTTGCGGATCACCATTTTCTGCGCCACGCCGCCTCGATAGCGACCAGCGCCGCCCGAGTCTGGCACAATCGCTTTTTGTAAGAAAAGCAGAGGGGTGGCTGCCTCAATCAGCTCAACGGGCGTAGACGACATATTGCCCGGAAAGCCGGTAACAATACCGTCTGCAGAAGGACGCGCGCCGGTTCCGCCATTGACGCATAAGCTCTCCACAAAGCGACGTCCGTCGTCAAACTGTCCGGCAAACACGTCACAGGTTACGGGCGCACTACCGGAGTGGCCCATCACCCTCTCAGGCATGATGTGGGAAAGCGCAGTAAAAATCGCAGCGTGCGCCATATGACCCACACGGTTGCGCATCTCCACGGCACAGGGCGGGCGGGCGTTGGCGATAGAGCCTTCAGGTGCGGTGACGGTAATGGATCTGAAGCAGCCTTCATTATTGGGAAGGTGCGGTTCAAGCAGGCACTTCAGTGGATAAACGCTATAGGCATACGTAAAAGACATCGGGCAATTGCTGCCAAACAGCGACTCGGCTGACGAGCCTGCATAATCAATAGTGATATTGCTGCCTTCAACGATAACTGCGACATGTAAATGAATATCGCCTTCATAATCACCGATATCGACTGCCGCTTCGTAGCGTCCGTCAGGCACCGCATCGATGGCTTTGCGCATGGCATGTTCAGTCAGGGCGTGGATTTTTTCCGCCAGCGGCGTGACGGACTGCAGCTGCAGATCATTCATCAGACCCAGCAGGCCGTTAGCGCCAATCTGATTGGCAGCAAGCATCGCGTGCAAATCGCCCGCAACCTGATCGGGAGCACGTACGTTGGCAAGGAGTAGATCCAGCAGTTGCTGATTGATCTGACCTTCAATCATCAGCTTGCTCGGCGGGATAAGGAAACCCTCCTCAAACATATCACGTGAGGAGCCCATGTTTAACGAACCACCAATATCAGACATATGCGCCGCTGCGCCGGTAAAAGCAACCAGCGTCCCGTCACGAAAGACGGGCGTCACGACCGTAACGTCATTGAGATGACCTGTGCCTAACCACGGATCGTTGGTGATTAGGCTGTCGCCTGGTTTTAGCGTCTCGGCTGGAAACTTCGCCAGCAGATGACGCACCGTTGCAGGCAGCGTGCCGATAAATACCGGGACGCTGGTTTTTGGCTGCGCAAGCGAGCTGCCGCTGGCGTCCATCAGCAGACACGAATAGTCGCCCACTTCGCGAATGATACTGGAGAAAGCCATATTGACCAGCGTGGCGGCTGCCTCTTCAGAAATGCTGACCAGACGATCCCAGACGATACGCAGGCTAACAGGATCGTTCAGGAAACACAGGTTGTCAGGGGTTGCAACAGTCATTAGTTCAGCTCCATCAAAATATTACCTTGTTGATCCAGCTGCGCGGAGGCACCAGGTCCGACATAAATCGCACACTCTTTTTCCTGCAGTAACGCTGGCCCCTGTACCGCTTCGCCAGCGACCAGCAAACTGCGCGGGATCACGCGGCATGCGCTAAAACCCTGGTCACGGCCCAGATAGACCTGAAGGCTTTTTTCACAAGCGTCAGGTTCGAGGCTGCGAAGTTGGTCAGTGGTGTTGAGCTTAGGTGGAGGCGTCTGCAAGCGACCGCGCCAGTTCACCACCTCAACGCCCTGACCAGGCAAGGTGCGGCCAAAGCGAGCCAGATGAGCCGCTTCAAACGCGTCGACTAGCGCCTGTACGTCACCCTCAGACAAAAACGTCTCAGGTAATGCGACCGTTAGCTCAGACCCTTGGCCGATATAGCGTACGCCTGCTAATTTCTGTTTTATGATGCTCTCTTGCTCCGCACCGGCAGCCGCCAGCGTGGTAAAGGCTTCATCAAAACCCTCCGCGAACAACGCGCTGATACGCGCAGCATCAAAGCCGGGCAGTAAACGGCAGCGATCGCTGCGTATAAAGTCTGCGCTGGGCGGCGCCGTCAGCAGGCCAAATGCGGAATAAACGCCAGCGCCGTTAGGAAAATAAACCCGCTGCACATTCAGCTGCTTTGCCAGCGACCAGGCATGGCTGGGGCCGGCACCGCCAAAGGCCAGCATCGTCATTTGAGACGGGCTGACATTCTTTTCAACCGAGTGTGTGCGCAATGCTTCGGACATTTTACTGTTAGCCACCTCATGAATGCCCCAGGCCGCATCTTCAATGCTCAGCCCCAGCGGCTCTGCCACCCGCCGGATCGCCTGGCGGGCCGCCTCGACGTCCAGACGCATGCGACCGCCGAGAAAAGCGTCGGGATCCAGCAAGCCCAGCACCAGGTTGGCATCCGTTACCGTGGGTTGCGTGCCACCACGTCCATAACAGGCAGGTCCGGGCCAGGCGCTGGCGCTTTCCGGCCCGATTTCCAGCAGGCCAAGTGAGTCAACGCGTGCGATACTGCCGCCCCCTGCGCCGATTTCAATCATGTCCACTACCGGCAACTTCACCGGTAAGCCGCTGCCCTTCAACAATCGGTCGGCACGTCCCACCTCATAATCGGTGGTGATCGAGGGTTCCCCATCACGCACCACGCAGGCCTTGGCCGTGGTGCCGCCCATATCGAACGCCAGTACCTGTTGCGTCTGGTTTCTACGCGCAAACGCCGCCGTTGCGACGATACCGCCCGCAGGACCTGATTCGATGATGCGCGTTGGATAGTCTGCTGCCACCTGCGGCGCCATCAAGCCACCGTTCGAGCCCATAACCAGCCAGTCGCAGGTGAAGCCGCCTTCACGCAACTTGGTCTCTAGCCGCGCCATATAACGCCTGGCTTTGGGTTGCACAAAGGCATTCATTGCCGTCAGAACACCGCGGTCGTACTCACGGATCTCACGCGACACCTTATGGGATACGGAAATGGAAACGCCGGGCAGCTCACGGCTCAGGATCGCTTCAATTTGGTTTTCATGGTCAGGCCAGGCATAGGCGTGCATGCAAAGCACCGCAACGGCCTCATATTGCTTTTCGCGAAGTTCTGCAGCCAGCTGAAAAACATCCGCTTCATTGAGCGGCGTCACAACGTCACCGCGGGCCGTGACGCGCTCGGCAATCTCATAGGCGTGCGAACGAGGCAGTAAAGGCTGTGCCGGCGCACCGTTTAGGTCGTAGATGTCGTAGCGGTATTCGCGCCCAAGCACCAGCACATCGCGAAAGCCGCGCGTCACGACCAGCGCGGTTTTCGCGCCGCGTCTTTCCAGCAGGGCATTAATTGCGAGAGTCGTGCCATGCGTGATGGTATGAATATCATTCGCTTTCAAACCGGCCAGTGCGACCAGCTGCGTCAGCCCGGTGTAGGCCCCTTCAGACGGTTCTTCGGGTGTGGTGAGCGTTTTATGGCGGATGGCTTCACCCGTCATGTCATTTAACAGCACCAGATCGGTAAAGGTGCCGCCAATATCGAATCCTATCCGCCAGGGAGATGCGTTTTTCATAGAGACCTCAAAGTTTGCTTAAATCCCGCTACGGTTACTCGTCACAGAGCGGTTTGCCTGCAGTTTCTTTCAGATAAAAGGCGCTGCCTAGGGTAAGGAGGGCCGTCAACATCACCATATAGCTGGGAATACTGGCCATGCCCGTCAGCCCGATCAGCCATGTCATCAGTAACGGTGCGGAGCCGCCGAAAATGACCGTTGAGAGGTTAAAACCGATGCTATAGGCGCTGTAGCGGACGTTAGTGGGAAACATTTCTGCCAGCGTTGCCTGAATAACGGCAGCATGTCCTGCAAAGGCGAAGGCAAGCAGAACGGCAGACATGCAGGCCAGCGGCATCATGCCCAGGGTAAGCAGCCAGAAACACGGCCATGCCAGCACGGCCATGGCAATCGCCGAAGCCATCAGCAGAGGTTTACGCCCAAGGCGATCCGACAGCCATGCCATCAACGGAATGGCGCCGATGATCGTCAGCAGTCCGCAAGCGGTAACCAGCAGGCTCTGGATCTGCTGAAAGTGCATCACCTTATTGAGGTAAGTTGGCATATAGACGAAAAGAATGTAGTAGCCGGGGCCATTGACCGCTGGCAGCGTAATGGCCAGACCGATCGCCTTTAAATGGCGTTTTGACGTCAGAACTGCTTTGAGAGGATTGCGCACCACGCGTTTGCTGGATTTGACCATCTGAAAATGAGGCGTATCTTCGATGCGGGTGCGGATATAGACGCCGATCAACGCCATGGGGATAGCAAGCAGAAACGGTACGCGCCATACCCAGCTGTTCATGGCGCTAGCGCCGAAAACATTAATCAGACCGCTGATCAATAAACTACCGAAAAGCAAGGCGATAAAGGATCCCATTACCAGAGGGGACATGACAACCGCACGGCGATGATCCTCCGCATACTCCGCCACAAAGGAGCCTGCGCCTGAAACTTCTCCGCCTGCGGAAAAGCCCTGAACGATTCGAAGCAATATTAGCAACGCGGGTGCCGCCCAGCCGATACTCGCATAGGTCGGCAGCAAGCCAATGGCTGCAGTCGCAAGAGATATCATCAGCAGCAAGATAGCCAGTAGTTTCTGACGGCCTATCCTGTCTCCCAGATAACCACAAATGACGCCGCCAAACGGGCGAACGAAAAAACTGACGGTAAACCCTACGTAGGTCAGCATCAGCCCAGCGTCAGTGGTACTCATGTCGCTGGCTGAAAAAACCAGTACCAGAGAGCTGACGAGCAGACCATAGATGCCGTAGTCGTACCACTCAACAAACGAACCCACGCCGCCTGCAAGCGACGCGCGGCGTACAACGTTATTTTTTGTCGTTCCATCCTTGGGCAAAGCATAATCCATTGTAACCGCATGTGATTTCGTCATTGTTATGCCCTGAAAAGTGGTTGATTAAGTTTGGATCGCTACAGGTCAGACCTGGCGGAGCGCCCTACTGATATTTACCGGTCACTTCCGCCGTCATTTCCGCTTCCCGACGCGCAACCTCTCGCACCGCAGCGAGGACCGCTTCCGCTCGCCAGAAAGGGATGACAATGACGCCATCCTCATCACCTACCACGATATCTCCGGCTCTGCATACCACTCCGCCAATCGCGACGGGCTCACCAATGACGCCAGGCCCGTTTTTAAAAGGCCCAGCTGGCGTTATGCCACGACAAAAGGTCGGCAGGCCGCTAGATTCAATCACTTTGCGATCGCGGATGGCTCCGTCAATGACCTGTGCTACCGCGCCTGCATGCTGAAATCGCTGTGTAAGCTGCTCGCCGACCAGCGCACGGTCGATATGACCAAGCCCATTAATCATCATGACGTCGCCGGGCTGAATGTAATTAAGGGATTTGATGACGGCCGCGTTATCCCCCGCTGTGACCAGAACGGGAAAAGCAAAACCCACAAAGGCCGTATTGCTGGTGACTGGAGTGATGCCTGCATCACACATATTTAACCTTTCCATGGCGTCGCCAATGTTTGCAACGGGGAACTCAGCGAAGGCTGAAAGCCATTTTTTCTCCGGGCGCTCCCAGGGTGATGAAATACGCACGTCAGCAGTTTCTAATGACATATCGGGCATCCTTTAAATGAAAATTGATTATCAACTGAGAATCTTTTATCATTTTAAAAATTACATTTGCAACACTTTTTTTACAGGATAAATTGCCAGTAAAATTACCGGGCTCAGAAAAATACCAATTACTTTTTAGGTGTAATCCTTTCAAGCCTATGATTATATGGATTTTTTAATGATATTAATGTGGCGCGGCTTTAGCGCTTTAACGTGACCTCTAAATATATCGTTTTCTTATGTTAAATTTTGACGCAAAGCACAAAATTAGTGCGCCAAAGTAAATTAAATAGATCTTCATCACAATAAAAGTGCAACAGGGTGGAGAAAAAAATTAATTGTTATTCAAAAGCCCTTAATTCCTGAGGCTTAAAAAATGTCGTTAGATTTTCAATGCACCTTACTTGTGCACCTGAAAAGAGCATTTCATTTTTATTGGGATTAATCTGAATCTGAATCTGAGGAAGTAATATGCAGCAAAAAGAAGTTAAGGCGGTCACTGTTCATAAAGCACATGATGTCCGCTGTGAAAATCACATGGTGGAGTGGCGTGATGAAGAGGTATTGATCAAAGTCGAACGCGGCGGTATCTGCGGTTCGGACATTCACTATTACCTTCACGGACGCGCAGGCATGTCTGTTCTCAAGGCGTCTATGGTTCTTGGGCACGAGCTGATCGGGACAGTCGAGTACGCACCCGCCACGAGTGGTCTGTTAGCGGGCCAGCGCGTCGCGGTAAATCCTTCCCGTCCCTGCAGAAGATGTAAATTTTGCGAAGAGGGGCATCAGAATCTGTGCCGCTCAATGCGTTTTATGGGCAGCGCACAATTCTTCCCGCATGTAAATGGCGGATTTGCACAGTACGTAGCACTCGATCCGCAGCAGTGCGTGCCTTGTCATCCCGATGGTGATCCCAAACGGTTGGTATTCGCCGAACCCCTGGCCGTCTGTATACATGCGGTACGTCAGGCGGGCGAAATGGTCGGCAAACGCGTGCTGGTGACGGGCGCGGGGCCTATCGGCTGTCTTGTCATTGCGGCCGCGCTGGCTTCCGGCGCGTCTGAGGTTATCGCCACCGATATCAGCGAACGCTGTCGGGATCTTGCGCTCGCTATGGGAGCCACAGCGGCGATCGATCCGCGCGATGAGCAGCAGGCGCATCTCTGGCGCGAGGGAGGGGGCTACTTTGATGTCTGCTTCGAGGCATCAGGCGCGGCTGCGGCGATCTCGTCAGCAGTTAGCTTTGTGCGCCCTGCCGGAACGATAGTTCAGCTAGGAATGGGAGCGGCCAGCGTCGATTATCCCCTGGGAAGCCTGCTGGTGAAAGAGATCCAGCTAAAAGGGTCATTCCGCTTTGTGGATGAGTTCAACATTGCAGTTAACTGGCTGGAAAGTCGCAAAATAGATCCGCTTCCTCTTTTGTCAGCAGAAGTCGGCATTAATGAAGCCGCGCAGGCTTTTGAGATGGCAGCCGATAAATCGCGCTATGCAAAAATTCAGCTTCTGTTCTGAATGATAATTATCGAACAGGGACGAGCCGGCAGAGCGTGGGCCGGCTTCTTTGATAAGAGATCATTGCAGCATTCAGTCAGGCCACGTAACCCTGACTGAAAAGCGGGTTTTCGTTACACAGCAGCCAGCATGCCACCATCCACAAAGATAAGATGACCATTGATAAAATCAGATGCCCGGGATGAGAGAAACACCGCGGCGCCAATTAGCTCTTCAGGATTTCCCCAGCGCGCGGCTGGCGTTCGCTTGCATAACCATTCGCTAAAGGCTTTATCCTGCACAAGAGGTTCTGTTAGCGGCGTTCTAAAATAGCCAGGCGCGATGCCGTTGACCTGAATGTTATGCCTGGCCAGCTCTACGCACATCCCGCGCGTCAGCATTTTTACCGCACCCTTAGATGCCGCGTAAGGCGTGATGGTGTCGCGCCCCAGCTCGCTCTGCATAGAACATATATTGATGATTTTCCCTGCTCCCCGCTCTGTCATCCGACGAGCGACAGCCTGAGAAACCAGGAACACGCCGGTCTGATTGACAGCCATGATATCGTTCCAGTCATCAAGAGGAAATTCAGTAAAGAGATGACGCCGCTGAATGCCGGCATTATTAATCAGGATATCTATCGGCCCCAGTGTGTGCTCTATTTTGCTGATGCCGGCCTGTACTTCATCTGCATTCGCCACGTCAAACACGGCAACATGAACGGTGAATCCCTCTTCACGCAGCGTGCTGGCGGCTTTTTCGGCTCGCTCAGCATTGGTTCCGTTAATGATGACCTCTGCACCATGTTGAGCCAGACCCCGTGCCAGAATAAAGCCTATCCCCTGTGACGCGCCGGTAATTAATACTTTCTTTTGGGTAATATTGAAAAGTTCACTCATTTTGAAATCCTGTAGGTAGTCGTCGCAGCTTGCTTATGCCTTACATATTGATCTACAGAGTGCTTTATTACAGCCCTTTTAGTTGGCCTGGCAGTGTTTTCCCGGAAAAAAAAGCGTCTACATTGGCGAGAACGCTTTCACACATTTTCTGACGCGTCTCATGCGTCGCACTCCCTACATGCGGTTGTAGCACGACATTATCCAGCGCCAGCCATGCGTCTGAGATGTTAGGTTCATTGGCAAATACGTCCAGTGCTGCTCCGGCGATTTTATTACTCTGCAAAGCATCAATTAATGCGGGCTCATCCAGCATTGAGCCTCGGGCAATATTTATCAGCCAGGCGTGTGCGGGCATAGCGGCAATAACGTCTGAATTGATGAGATTTTTTGTATGTGCGCCGCCTGAGGCAGCAATCACCAGAAAATCACTGTCCCGCGCAAGGCTCAGCAAATCTGCCTGCCAGGTATAAGGTAGTGCCTCCTTCTCTGTCCGACTGTTATAGCTAATTCGCATATCGAACGCGAGCGCGCGTCTGGCAATAGCACGTCCTATGTTTCCCATACCCACGATGCCGATGCGCTTGCCGCTCACCTGGCTCCCCAGCGGCGGCGCTTCACTTTCCCAGTCTCTGCTGCGAACGAACCGATCTCCCTGACAGAGTTTACGTGCGCCACTCAGCATCAGGCCCATAGCCATATCAGCGACATCGCTGGTTAAAATGCCAGAAGTAATCGTAACGGCGATGTCATGTTGCCGCGTATAGGTCAGGTCAATTGCATCTGTGCCCACGCCGAATACCGCTATCAGCCCTAATGAATGAAGCTTTTCCAGTATTTCTGTTTTAACACCCGTGTCTCCACGGGTAATGACAGCCGTGAACTGATGTCCCTTTACATTCAGAAAGCTTTCAGGATCGGACTCTTCATATAACTTAAAGACATCATAAGCAGTTGTAAGTTTTTCGTATAAAGCGTCCATTACAGGTGCAATTAACAGCACAGATTTTTTTTCAGCGTAAGGCATATCTATCCCTTCCTGCGTAGGTTGGCATCATAGGTACAAGATCAGACTTATCAATTTCACTAGACAAAATGAATTTTAATTCTCATTTGAGAATTTTTTATCATTTATTGTGCGCGGTTTGCAACTTATTTGCTGTATTACAAAAAAAGCACCAATTCTGAGTAATATCCCTTTTAATCAATTATTTGGATGTAAATCCAGGGGCTGAAACACCTTTTCAATATAACGTCAACATGTTCTGTTCTCAAACAGGGGCATAAAGTGTGAAGTAATTCATATAAAAGAGAGAAGAACTCCCCGCGTCAGAGAGTCCTTTTAGTGTTGCTTTTGTTAAAGAAACCTGATACAGAATGATGACTTGCTAAACGACGCGTTTTAAGAAAAGAAAAGTACGTTGCTATCAGCGAAAAGCGCTGAGATGTCTTTAACTTTTATATTTTTATTAAGCACGATAAAACGGAATACCTTTATGAACCCGGGGGGATCCTGAATAACGAGGTGGGTTTCGTTTTATCGGGCAAACTTGATTGATGTGCCAGGCCACCAGGGAATGAACCCGGCAAGACACTCATCAAAGGCTGTCATGTGAATGCGTTTTATAGGGTGCATAAACCATCAATGTCCGCTTTGAGCGATCTGCAGACGTCAAAATTCTGGCGATAGAGATATTACGCCACATTAAAAATAACACGCCTGTAGCGCCCTTCCCTGGCGCGTTAACAGCATGAAGTTATGGAAGCTCTTTGCGCATAAAAACACTCAACGGATCTGCCTTATACGGCGGAAATGCATCGCATATCTCGTACCCGCACCTGCGATAAAGCGCTATAGCCGGTTGCTGGTGAATCCCTGTTTCAAGCTGCAATAGCCGCGAATGCTTTTCTGAAGCAATCCCCTCGATTGCACTGACTATCTTCTCCCCCAGCTTCCTTCCCCGGTATTCCGGTCGAATATAAACCCGCTTAATCTCGGCTGAGCCGTCTTCGTGAAATAGCAAAGCACCACAACCTGCAGGTGCATTTTCTTCATCACGTACGATCACGCATCGGAGCTGCACATCACTGACTGCTGAAAAATCCAGGCAATGGTTACTTTCAGTAGGATACAGTTCGCTCTGAAATGCATCGAGCTCGCTAACCAACCACGTCAGGTCAGAATCCCCTTTTTCGACTTCTGAAATGTTGAACATTTACTATCCTCTACGCAGTTTTAACAACTGAATCGACCCTACCTTTTCTAACTATGACGCCTGTCAAAATTTAATATATGCCGCATGCGATAAAGGGTGGATGACCGTAACCTCTGAATCCATCTCTATGGACGGGTAGTGCTCACGCATCCCTTCCAAAAGTTCAGCATCAGGCCATTCCGCACTTTTTCCAGGCCTGGCCGCAACGTCATAAAGCGTCATTTTTTCGACCTGCGTGACACACATCATGACCGTGTCAAAGAGATCCTGCACGCTTACGTAAAGCATCGGGCCTGGCACAATTTCGCATTCCCGTCATCGAAGGGTATAACGCTTCCTGCCTACGCGACGTCCGGCAGTAGGCAAGGCACGATTTCAAGATTTTGCAATGACACATAACCTCCAGTGACCCGCTCCGGTACTTGAGACATCGATTAGTAGTAGTACTGGTTTTACTCATGGAGTGAATTCCATTTTGAGCAGGTTAGTTGTGCAGCAAAGCGTATCTCTTGAACGCCCGCCTCTGGAACATAGCACGCTTTTAACAAAAGCATTCCCCGGCCGGAGAGGGGTATTTAGTTAAGAGTGATTAATCTCCTGTCCGCGCCTGCTGCCCGCCCTATTGACCGGCATCCGCTGAGATCTGTCAAAGCCAGTCATTGCCCCCGGCACGTTCAGTCCTCCCCCTTGCCTCTCTCTGCTGTCTCAAATAGTTAACCTATACTGACTAATGCACGTCTGATTACCCTACACGGCTGGCGAGGGTTAAAAGCCTGACGCCTGCCTTCTTATCAGTAACTGGAGAACACCATGCCAAAGAATAAAACCCTGAAAGCACTGTTAACCGTCTCTGCTGTAATCGCGATGTTTAGCACGGCTGGCGTGTATGCCCAGACGCCAGCCAGCCCGGCGCAGAACGCCGCCGCAGGCCAGAGCGCCTCAGGCGGCAAACTCAGCGCGGGCGACGAAAAAGCGCTGAAGGATATGGCGCAGGCCAATATCAATGAAATAGCCGCCGCCAAAATCGCGCTGAGCAAGGCGGAAAGCAGCGACGTGAAAGCCTACGCGCAGAAGATGGTCGATGACCACGGCGCCGCCTTGACCAAAGTGCAGACGGTCGCCGAGCAAAAAGGGGTGACGCTGCCAACGGAGCCGGATGCCAAACACAAAACCATGGCCGCGAAGCTGGAAAAAGAGAGCGGCGCCGCCTTTGACAAGATGTATATGACCAACGCCGGCACGAAAGATCACAAGATGGTGCTGTCAAAACTGCAAAGTGACGCCAAAAATATTAAGGATCCCGATGTAAAAACCCTGGCTGATGCGCATACGCCAGTGGTAGAGGCGCATCTGAAGTCCGCCGAGCAGATGCCGCACGCCGGTAAGTAACCTGCCGGTCGTTACTGACTCCTGTAAGCTGAGTTCCAGGAGCGCCAGGCGTGCACAACGGGAGTGTCAGTGTTGCTGAACAGGCTCGCGCTTTAGCGCCAGGCCGCTAATCGAGGCTCGCCTTCAGGCAACGGCAAACTGACACTCTCCCCGCATGTTTGTCGCCCTTTTGTCTCTCCTCAGCCGCTCCTGCCTCATCCCCGCTTCTGCAATTCGCTGCTCCCTTTTCCTTGAGTAAACGTCTTCCGATAAGCGGTTGACTTACGCCGTGATAACCAGAGAATGATGCCTCCGGATAGTTAGCAAGATGAAAGGGAGTTTACCATCAGTTATTCCATCGTCTCCTTCGGCGCGGCACGCAAAAAACTGCTGGTCGCCGCAGCCCTGCTGCTGGCTGGCTGCGCCTCCAGGCCACCTGAGTCGCTGGTCACGCCCCTTCCCAGCGCAAAGCCGCAGCCGCAAAAAACCACGCCGCCAGCCGCACAGCAACCGGTACGCGGCGTCTGGCTGGCGACCGTTTCCCGTCTCGACTGGCCGCCGGTCAATTCGGTTAACCTCAGCAGCGCGGCGCAGCGCATTCAGCTACAGCAGCAGGCGCTGACGGCCAAACTCGACAAGCTGAAAAGCCTCGGCATCAACACGGTCTTTTTCCAGGTCAAACCGGACGGCACCGCGCTCTGGCGCTCCGATATTCTGCCCTGGTCTGATATGCTGACCGGCACCATCGGCGCCGATCCCGGCTACGATCCGCTGATGTTTATGCTGGATGAGGCGCACAAGCGCGGCATGAAAGTGCACGCCTGGTTCAATCCCTACCGCGTCGCTGTCAATACCCGTCCGTCAACCCTTGCCGAGCTGAACCGCACCCTGTCGCTGCACCCCGCCAGCGTCTATGTGCTGCACCGCGACTGGATCCGCACCGCCGGCGATCGGCTGGTGCTGGATCCCGGCATCCCGGACGCGCGCGACTGGATCACCAGCATCGTAGCTGAAGTGGTCAAACGCTATCCTGTCGACGGCGTGCAGTTCGACGACTATTTTTATGCGGAAACGGCGGACTCGCCGCTGAACGATGCGCAGACATATCGCGCCTGGGGCCAGGGATTCGCCTCAAAAGCGGACTGGCGGCGGCACAATACGCAACTGCTGATTGAGCAGGTGTCGCGCACCATCAAGCAGATTAAGCCGCAGGTCGAGTTCGGCGTCAGTCCCGCGGGCGTCTGGCGTAACCTGTCACACGATGCGGCAGGCTCCGACACGCGCGGCGCGGCCGCCTACGACGAAGCCTTTGCCGATACCCGCCGCTGGGTGCAGCAGGGAGTGCTCGACTATATCGCGCCGCAGCTCTACTGGCCCTTCGCGCGACAGGCGGCGCGCTACGACGTGCTGGCCCACTGGTGGGCGCAGGTGGTGAAGCCGACCCATACCCGCCTCTATATCGGCGTCGCGCTTTATAAAATCGGCGAACCGTCGCGTACCGAGCCAGACTGGACGGTAGAAGGCGGCGTGCCGGAGCTGAAGAAGCAGCTCGATCTCAACGAAACTACACCTGGCATCGACGGCACCATTCTGTTCCGGGAAAACTATCTTAATCAGCCGCAGACGCAGCCCGCCGTTCGCTATCTGCAGCGCCGCTGGGCGGCTGATTTATCCCCAGGTGAGGATACGCTTTACTTTATCCTTTAGTGGGTATATTTTGGATTTTACCCCCAGGCGGGGATAGCTGCATCCCCGCCTTTGAACAGGAGCGGTGATGATATACAGCCCCAAACAGCTGGCCCACCTGGTCAGGCTTGAACGGCAGAAGCGTGGCTGGACGCAGAGCGATCTGGCGCGCCGGGTCGGCATCAAGCAGGCCACGGTGTCGAACTTTGAAAATAATCCTGACAAAACCACGCTGACGACGCTATTTAAGATCCTGCAGTCGCTGGAGCAGGAGCTGGTTATTCAAGGTAAATCGGCGCAGAACGGCAAGGAGCTTGACTGGTAATGGATCGGCTTATCGCCTGGATGAACGGCGAGCGCGTCGGCACCCTGACACGGCAGAAAAACGGCGCGCATCTCTTTCAGTATGCGCCGGGCTGGCTAAGCAATCCGCTGGCGCGGCCGCTGTCGCTCTCGCTGCCGCTGCAGTACCCCGCTATCGCCTCGGCCAGCGTGATTAACTTTTTCGACAACCTGCTGCCGGACAATCCGCGCGTCAGGGAGCGCATCCTTAACCGCTATCGGGCGAAGTCGATGCAGCCGTTCGACCTGCTGCGGGAAGTGGGCCGCGACAGCGTCGGCGCGGTGATGCTCCTGCCCGAAGAGGCCGCCGCCCCTGACCTCTCTGTCCGCTATGAGCCGCTGGACACGGCGCGGCTGGAAAAGATCCTCTCAGCGTACCAGAGCGATATTCCGCTGGGCATGATCCCGGAAGAGCGCGACTTCCGCATCTCCGTGGCGGGCGCGCAGGAGAAAACCGCGCTGCTGCATACCGATCGGGGATGGGCGATCCCCCAGGGCCCGACGCCGACCTCGCATATCATTAAGCTGCCGATCGGCGAAATTAAACAGCCCTTCGCTACCCTCGATATGCGCGACAGCGTGGAAAATGAGTATGTCTGCCTGGCGCTGGCGCGCGAGCTCGGCTTCCGCGTGCCCGACGCCAGCATTATCACGGCAGGCAGGCTGCGCGCGCTGGCGGTCAGACGATTTGATCGCCGCTGGAGCGCCGACGGTACCCGGCTGCTGCGTCTGCCGCAGGAAGATATCTGCCAGAGCCTCGGCCTCGCCTCAGCGACCAAATATGAGTCTGACGGCGGCCCGGGCATCGCGGCGATTATGTCGCTGCTGATGGGCTCCAGCAATGCGCTTGAGGATCGCGACGATTTTATGAAGTTTCAGGTGTTCCAGTGGCTGATCGGCGCCACGGATGGACATGCAAAAAACTTTTCGCTCTATATCGAGCGCGGCGGCAGCTACCGGCTAACGCCCTTCTACGACATTCTTTCCGCTTATCCAGTGCTTGGCGGCGCAGGCCTCAATATCCGCGAGCTGAAGCTGGCGATGGGGCTAAGCGCGTCGAAAGGTAAAAAGAGCGAAATAGATAAAATCTTTCCGCGCCATTTCCTCGCCACGGCGGAAAGCGTGCGCTTCTCCAGGGAGCGGATGGCGCAGATCCTCGCCTTCTTCGCCGAGGCGCTGCCCACCGCCGTAGCGCGCGTCAGGGCGCAACTACCCGCGGCTATCCCGCCAGCGATCGCCTCCGCCATCTTCGACAACGCGCTGAAAATGGCGGCGCGCCTGACGAAATAATCGCATCTCTCAGGCGGCGGCCTGATCCGTGCCCAGCAGCGTCAGCACCCGGCTGCGCAGCGCCACCAGCGCCGGATCGTCGCGGCGGCGGGGATAGGCCTGCTCGACTTCGATCACATCCAATACCCGCGCCGGACGCGAGCTAAAGACCACCACGCGATTCGCCATCACCAGCGCCTCTTCCACGTCGTGCGTCACCATCAGCGTGGTGAAGTTCTGCTCCTGCCAGAGATCGACGATTTCCTGCTGCATACGCAGGCGCGTCAGCGAATCGAGCTTGCCGAGCGGCTCGTCGAGGATCAGCAGGCGCGGATGGTTGACCAGCGCCCGCGCCAGCGCGGCGCGCTGCGCCATGCCGCCGGAGAGCTGATGCGGCCAGGCGCGTGCGAACTCTTGCAGCCCGACGCGACGCAGCATGGCGTCGATGCGGGTCTGCGCCGCCTGTTTGCTCTCGCCGCGAATCTGCAGCCCCAGCCCGACGTTGTCGTACACGGTGCGCCACGGATAGAGCGTCGGATCCTGAAACACCACCACGCGCGACGGATGCGGCGCGGTGATGGCGCGTCCCTCTTCCGCCAGCACGCCGCTGGCGGGCTGCTCAAGCCCGGCCAGCAGGCGCAGCAGCGTCGATTTGCCGCAGCCCGACGGCCCGAGCAGTGCGACAAATTCCCCCGGCCGCACCTGCAGGCTGATATTTTCCAGCACCGGCAAATCGCTGCCCTCCAGCGTAAAATGGTGGCTGACATTTTCGATATCGATATTTACGCCTGCCGCTTGCGTCGCCATAAAATAGTCTCCGAAGTCCGCTTAATAACCCCATAAATAGCACGCGCCTCGCGAATGAAATATGCCGATAGCGGTAATAGGTTTGCCCGATCTTCATAATGAAATATCGCATGAAGTCATGCGGGATTGTTATTTGGCGGGGTCTGACGCATGGGGTAGTTTCCCGGTAATTCACTATAAGGGATAGCATCATGGTCATACATTCACCTTCGATGAGCCGCCGCGCGCTACTGCGCGGCCTCGCCACGCTGGGCGCAGGCATCGGGTTAACGCCGCTGTTTACCGGCTCGGTGCTGGCGGAGGAGGCGCCGTTAAAAACCATCAAGCTCGCCTGGGGACAAACCGCGGTCTGCCAGTCGCCCATTTCGGTGGCGCTGAAGCAGGGATTCTTTAAAAAATATGGTCTCAACGTCGAGCCGGTAAACTTCAGCGGCCCGACCGACGCGCTGTTGCAGGCGATCGCCACCGGTCAGGCGGACGGCGGCATCGGCATGGCGCTGCGCTGGCTCAAGCCGCTGGAGCAGGGATTCGACGTCGATCTCACCGTCGGCACCCACGGCGGCTGCATGCGTCTGCTGACGCCGGAAAACAGCAACATCCGTAGCGTAAAAGATCTGGTGGGCAAATCGGTGGCGGTGACCGACCAGGCGAGCCCAATCCGCAACTTCTTCGCCATTCAGCTGGCGAAACAGGGCATCGATCCCGATAAGGCGGTGAACTGGCTGCAGTATCCCGCCGATCTCTTCGGCGAGGCGCTGCGTAAAGGCGAAGTGCAGGCGCTGGCGACCGACGACCCGCAGGGCTGGCTGCTGAAGCAGCAGCACGGGCTGGTAGAAGTAGACAATAACCTGAACGGCGAATATGCCCACCTGACCTGCTGCGTGCTGGGGCTGCGCGGCTCGCTGGTGCGCGACGATCCCGACACTGCGCGGGCGATCACCCTGGCGATTGTCGACGCGCAGCAGTGGACCGCCGACCATCCGGAGGAGACGGCGAAGATCTTCCAGCCGTTCGTACCCGGCTCGGTGCCGGTCGAGTCCATCGCCGCGATGCTGAAAGAGCATACTCACAGCCACCACTCTACCGGGGCGCAGCTGCGCGGCGAAGTGGCGACCTACGTCAACGAGCTAAAAAAAATCAGCGTGATCCGCCCGGACACCGACGCGCAGCAGTTTGCCGATCACTATGTGCCCGATCTGCTGCCGGATAACGGCCAGCATCACCATATGAAGATGAGTTAGGGAGAGCAGCATGGCCACAGATATTCTGACGTTGCGCCGCCGCGCCGAGTCGCGGCGCCTTGAACCGGCGCTGTGGGGCGCGCTGCTGGCGTGGTGGGCGCTGGTAGCGCTAATGATCGCGCTGCCCGATAAGCCGCAGGGCTTCGCGGCGCCGCGTTTCGTCAACGAGACCCATGAACTGTTTATCGCGCTGGCGACGCTGCTTACCGCGCTGGTGCTCGGCTCTTGCGCCGCGCCCACGCTGAAGGCCTGGCAGCCGCTGAAGCGCAGCGGCCGCTGGCTGATTGCGCTGGCGCTGCTAATCGGCCTGTGGGAATACATCACCGCCAAGCTGGCGCTGCTGCCCGCGCCCTTCTTCGCGCCGCCGCGCGCGCTGATCGAGGCTTACGCTACCGACTGGCCGCGCCTGCTCGACAGCGTGATCAACTCGCTGCGCCTGCTGGCGTTCGGCTTTCTCTACGGCAGCATCGTCGGCTTCGTCACCGGCGTCGCCATCGGCTGGTCGCGCGGGCTGGGCTACTGGGTGCATCCGATCCTGCGCTTTCTCGGCCCGGTGCCTTCGACGGCGCTGCTGCCCCTGTCGCTCTATTTTTTCCCCTCCAGCTTCGCCGCTGCCGTGTTTCTGATTGCGCTGGCGACCTGGTTCCCGGTCACAGTGCTCACCTGGTCAGGCGTCGCCAGCGTCGATAGCCGCTATTACGACGTGGCGCGCACCCTGGGGGCGAAATCGCTCTTTCTGGTGCTGCGCGTCGCGGTTCCCGCCTCGCTGCCGCACCTGTTCGTCGGGCTGTTTATGGGATTAGGCGCCTCTTTTTCGGTGCTGGTGGCGGCAGAGATGATGGGTGTCAAATCGGGTCTGGGGTGGTATTTGCAGTGGGCGCAGGGCTGGGCCGCCTACGCCAATATGTATGCCGCGCTGATCGTGATGGCGGTGTTGTTCTCATCGCTGATCACCCTGCTGTTTCTGGTTCGCGACCGCACGCTCGCCTGGCAGCGCAACGCGGTGAAATGGTAACGCTTTCTCAAGAGGAGTCGCCTGTGGCTGCATCTATCTATAACTCTGTGACCGAACTGATTGGCCAAACGCCGCTGCTGCGCCTGTCGCGCTTTAGCGAGCGCCACGGCGTGCGCGCCGAACTGCTCGGCAAGCTGGAACTCTTTAACCCTAACCACAGCGTCAAGGATCGCATCGCGCTGGCGATGATTGAACAGGCGGAGCGCGACGGTCTCATCAGGCCGGGCGATACGATTGCCGAAACCACCAGCGGCAACACCGGCATCGGCGTCGCCTCGATTGCGGCGGCCAAAGGCTATCGCTTTCGCGTCTACATCAACGACTTCGTCAGTATCGAGCGCAGCAAGATTATCCAGGCCTACGGCGCAGAGGTAGTGCCCTTCAGCACCGTGCCAGGCTTCGCCGACTACTACGAGGCCAGCGACGGCGACTTTGTCGCCGCCACCCGCTGGCTGGTGGCGCAGGTGGCCGAAGCCGAGCCGAACGTGCATTTTCTTCAGCAGCTACAGAACCCGGCGAACCCGCGCGTGCATGAGCTGACCACCGGCCCGGAGATCTGGCGCGATACCCAGGGCAAGCTCGATATTTTCGTCGCCTCGGTGGGCACCGGCGGCACCCTTTCCGGCATCGGGCGTTATCTGAAAGCGCAGGATCCCGCCATTCAGGTAGTCGCCGTCGAACCGGGCATCGGCTCGCAGCCGAGCCCGCAGCATCCGGAACCGCTGGAGATTACCGGCGTCCACGCCTTCAGCGGCCAGCCGCCGGAGCGGATCCCGCCGAATCTGGATCCTCAGGTTTATGACGACGCGATCGCGGTGGAAACCTGGCAGGCGTATCAGGCTGCGCGCCAGTTCGCGCTGGCGGAAGGCATACTGGTCGGGGATTCATCGGGCGCAGTGCTGTTTGCTGCGCAGCAGCTGGCGGCGCGACCGGAAAATCAGGGCAAGCGCATCGTTCTGCTGCTGGCCGACGGCGGCGTCAACTACCTCAGCACGCGGCTGTTCAGCCACGAGCACCCCGCGGAGAGCCTGAAAGAGGCGACGGCGGTGCAGACCTCGCAGCTGCTGCTGTAAGAGAGACAGAGGAATAAAACGGCAGCCTCGGGCTGCCGTATTTTTTTACGCCAGCACGTTCGCGGTGATGCCTTTGGCGAACAGCAGCGGATCGGTTTCCGGGCGCAGCACGTTGATGGCCTTCAGATCGCGCGCGTAGATATCGATCTCTTTCACAAAGGCCTCCCCTGACGAATAGTGGCCGTGGGTATGGGTTTTCAGCACGCTGGCGATTTCGTCAGGACGGGTATTCAACGCCTTGCTGTTAAAGGCCTGTGCAATGACGTCGGGATGCTGCGCGGCATAGGCGTGGGCCTGCAAAATGGCGTGGGTAATCGCCGCGGCCACTTCAGGACGATCGCGGATCAGACTGCCGCGCGTGCCGATCACGCAGCAGCTCAGGTTGGCGTAGTCGTCGCTGAGGTTGGTGGCGACCTCCCGATAGCCCGGCTGCTGCGTCAGACGCCACATCACCGGGTCGGAACCGCTCGCCGCCTGAATCTCCCCTTTTTGCAGCACCATCGGCAGCAAGTCCTGCGGAAAAACACGCCACTCCACGTCACTGTTGGGATCGACGCCGTGCCGCTTGAGCAGCAGCGAGAAGAAGTTTTTATCCGCGCCCGCCATATCGGTGACGCCGATGGTTTTGCCTTTCAGCGCCTGCAGCGAGGTCGGCCCGTCGTCGCGCGTCAGCAGCCGCATACAGCCGCCGTGGGTGCCCGCCGTCAGCTTAACGTCAAAGCCCTGCTCCAGCGCCTTGAGCCAGCGCAGCGCCATGCCGACCGCCGCTTCCGCCTTGCCGGTGGCGATCGACTCCAGCAGCAGCTCGGTGGAGTTGCCGAAGTTTACGAATTCGACCTCCAGGTTGTGCGCTTTAAAGAACTGATGCTGATCCGCTACCACGACCGGCGCCAGACAGATGGCGTTGAGGTTGACCGCCAGACGCACCGGCGTCGGCTGCGCCAGCGCCCATTGTCCCGCGCCGCCCTGTAGCAAATCGTGCGGCATCGACATGCCGGGCATGGCGTTATCCGCCCGGAGCGACGGTGAAAAGGCGCTGGCGGCGAATGCCGCAGCGGAATAATGCAAAAATTGCCGACGTGATAAAACGCTATTTACTGGCATGCTCTTTCCCCCGAATGAAATACCCTTTCCCGGAAATGAAATATCGAATAAATATGACGACAGAAGCAGAGTAAGGGGAAACAGAGAGAGCAACCAGCCTGTAAATTATGCCGATTACGCATGTGGTTATCCGCTTTAATGCTTTTACTTCGCCGGGAGAAAAATAAAGAATCGAAAATCATCCCGAATAACCGAGGAAAGATAATGGCGCTTAGCGAATATCTCCACGAGCTGCTGCCGGTGATTAGCCAGACGCTGGCGAGCAGCGCGGCGGAGGTGGACAGACGTGGCGAATTCCCCACGACCAATTTCACGCTGCTGCGCCAGCATGGCCTGCTCAGCTTCGCGCTGCCTGCGGCGGCGGGCGGCGGCGGCGCGGATTTGGCGGCGTGCCGCGCGGTGATTGCGGCGGTGGCGCAAGGTGAACCTTCCACCGCGCTTATCCTGATTATGCAATACCTGAACGCCCGTCGGCTCGGCGACGACGCCAGCTGGCCCGCCGACCTGCGCCGCCAGGTGGCGCAGAGCATCGCGCAGGACGGGGCGCTGATCAACGCGCTGCGCGTCGAGCCGGAGCTGGGCACGCCCGCGCGCGGCGGCCTGCCCGCCACCACGGCACGGCGCGTTGCCGACGGCTGGCGCATCAGCGGCGAGAAAATCTACTCCACCGGCAGCGTCGGGCTGAGCTGGTTTCTGGTCTGGGGGCGCAGCGACGACGCCGATCCGCTGGTCGGCGCCTGGCTGGTGCCCGCCTGCGCGCCCGGCATTCGCATCGTAGAGGAGTGGGATCATCTGGGCATGCGCGCCACCTGCAGCCACCGCGTGGTGCTGGAGGAGGTCTGGGTGCCGCTGGAGAATGCGGTCAACGTCAGCCGCTGGAGCGCGCCGCGTCCGGCGCTCAACGACGAAGAGAGTCTGTGGATGGCGGTACTGCTGGGCACGCTCTATGACGCGGTGGCGCGCGCGGCGCGGCGTGAATTCATCCGCTTTCTGCAGCAGCGCGTGCCCGCCAACCTGGGCCAGCCGCTGGCGAGCCTGCCGCGCTTTCAGGAGCTAACGGGCCGCATTGAAACTCTGCTGTTTACCAGCCGCACCCTGCTCGACGCCGCAGCGACCGGACAGATCGCCGCAGCCGACGCGGCAAAGGTGAAACAGGTCACCATCGACAACGCCATTCGCAGCGTGCAGCTGATGGTCGAGCCTATCGGCAATCACGCGCTGACGCGCGCCAGCCCGCTCGAACGCCACCTGCGCAATGTACTGTGCGGCCGGATCCATACGCCGCAGGACGATGTTATTTTCACCGCCGCCGGCAAAGCGGCCCTTTTATCCGACAGGAGTAAATGATGACGCTGGAATTTATTGGTCTGGTCGGCGCGCATGAGGCGAGCGAGTCCGACGCTGGCAACGGTCAGGTGGTAGATCTGCCCTTTATCAAAGCCTTTGCCCAGACGCAGGCGTATGCGGGGTTTGACAAAGTGCTGCTGGCGGTGAATACCCGCGCGCCGGATTCAATGATTATCGCCAGCTACGTGGCGGCGCTCACCGATAAGCTCGGCCTGCTGGTGGCGCATCGGCCCGGCTTTCAGGCACCGACCTTCGCGGCGCGCCAGTTCGCTACCCTGGACCAGCTCAGCCAGGGGCGCGCGGCCATCAATGTGATTACCGGCGGCGATAGCGGCGATCTGCAGCGCGACGGCGACTTTCTCGATAAGGAAAGCCGCTATGCGCGCAGCGGCGAATATCTGGAGGTGATGAAGCAGGTATGGACGTCGCCGCAGCCGTTCAGCTTTGAGGGCGATTTCTATCAGGTGCAGGACAACTTTACCGCGGTGAAGCCGCACCAGAAGCCGCGGGTGCCGATCTACTTTTCCGGCGCGTCGGAGGCGGCGGTAGAGATCGCCGCGCGCCATGCCGACGTTTATATGATGTGGGGCGAGCCGCTGGAGCAGGTGAAAGAGCGCATCGCCCAGGTGCGCGCAGCGGCGCAGAAATATGGCCGCGAGGATCAGATTCGCTTCAGCCTGTCGCTGCGTCCGGTGCTGGGCGCGACCGATGAAGAGGCCTGGCGGCGCGCCGACCATCTGCTCACGCAGGCGCAGGCGAAGATCGGCGGCCAGGCGATCCAGCCTGACAGCAATACCGGCTCGCAGCGGCTCTATCAGCTGGCGACGGCGCGCAAAGTGTATGACAGCTGCCTGTGGACCGGCATCGCCGCCCTTTCCGGCGCGGCGGGCAACTCCACCTCACTGGTCGGCGCGCCGGAGACGGTGGCCGAGGCGGCGCTGGAATATTACAAGCTCGGCGTCACCACGTTCCTTTTCCGCGGCTTCGATCAGCTGCGCGACGCGGCGGATTACGGGCGGTTGCTGCTGCCGAAAATTCGTGAGCGCGTTGCGGCGTATGAAGCAGCGTGCGTCGGTATTAATTTACAGCACCATAAATAACCCTCTGACGCGTCGGGCATCCCAAAAATGATTGACAAACCTGCCTTTGCGCACCAACATCCCGGTTGACAAATCCCACAAATTGCAATTTGACGGACTATTAAAATGCAAACTCACCCTTACCCCTGGCTTTTTTACCCTGCGCTTTCTGAAGAACGTCTTTCACTTATTGCCGAAGAGCTGCTTAAGGTACTGGATATGACCTGGCAGCAACTCTCTTCGCCTCTGGATGATAATTACACTCGCGGAACCTGTACGTTTGGCCGACAGCGACAAATGCTTATCGCGCTCTGTTTGAGTAATCAGCATACATGGCTGCAGCTGACTCATCCGGGGAGGGATGTGACGTTCAATATTGAAAACATTCCAGTGCGCTTTTTTGCAGACGACCCGGACAATCCCAAAAAGCCCGGTTTTTTCCGCAGGAATGAAGTGGACCAGCTTTTTGAGCCTCAGCTAACCACGCCTACGCTGCATCGCTTTGTGGTTGAGAAGCCAGAATTTGAGGGTGAAGGCGCGCGCGTGCATTTCATTGGCACTAACGCGCTGGATGAAATTGTCTCAAAATGGACCTATGGAGAAGGGCGTGTTCCGCCGCTACATGCGATGGGCGATACCCCACCCACTTCCGTTCCCATTGTTCTGGATCCTATCCGCGCACCGAGCCGCGACAGGCCAGAACAATCTAATCATGAGTAACAGGTGAAACGTGTTTAACGGTTCTAATTTACGACTGGCTCGTCTGTATCACGAGCTGTCGCTGGAGCAGGTGGCTGAGCGCGTCAGCAAGACTCGTCAGTATATACAGCGGCTGGAAACCGGCATTGCTGTCCCTACTCCCGTACTGACAAAAGAATTAGCCGTCGCCTTAAAAGTGACGCCTCAATTTTTTTGCCTTCAGGAGCCACAACGCATTAATGAAGAGCTAGTGCATTTTCGTAAGCGGGAAGGCACGCGTGTGTCAACCCGGCTTTCTACGCTGGCAAAGGCCGAGCTTTACGGTCGCCTGATTACCTTTCTCGATCGGCAACTGGAACTGCCTCCCGTCTGTTTTCAGGAGATTACCGCCCATACCCCGGAAGAGATTGAGAAAGCAGCTGAAAAATGCCGTATCGACTGGGGGCTGGGATGGGGGCCAATTGATAACGTGACGCGTCTGGCCGAAAAACTCGGTGCTTTCGTAACCTCGTTTGATTCCCTTTCCGATGAGGTCGATGTGCTCTCTGTGCCGCTCGAACGCCCGTTTATCGTCAGAAACAGAGCGAAGAAATCAGCCTGTCGTCAGCGCTTCGATATAGCGCATGAAATTGCGCATCTGATTCTGCACAGCGGGATAACGACCGGCGATCGCACGACGGAATCTCAAGCGAACAGGTTCGCTTCAGCACTTTTGCTTCCTCGATCGGCGATGGCCAGCTTCTTTCCCTCGCCAGTAGGAGGACGAATCAACTGGAAAGGATTAAGCGAATTCAAGCTAACCTGGAAGGTCAGCAAAGCGGCGATCGTTTACCGGGCGCATCAGCTCGGTTTGTTGACGGACGCACAGTACAAAACGGCTTTTACCGCATTGAAACGCAAAGGCGAAGCGATAGATGAAAAGGAAGATGGCATGATTGCCAGTGAAAAGCCTGAGTTTTTACCCAACGCTCTGACTTTTCTCTATGAAAACATGAATTTTGACAAAGCAGCAGTGGCGCATGCGCTGGCAATAACGCCCTCTTTACTGGATGAGCTCGCTGAACTCTCCTCGTCCAAATGCGACGTGCGCGATGGGGGTAATATCATTTATTTAAACGGCCATATGAAAAGCAGCCGCTAAAACGACGCCTTGTTTAACCTGCATAGCGATGCCGCTTCTCAAAAGTAAAAACGGCGAGTGCAGCGCAAAGCTAGCTGACTCGCCGATGCTTTATCACCTACATTCCATCAGAATCGATAGGTCGCCGATACCGAGAAGTTGCGCGGCGCGCCATAGACGTTATAGGCGCCCACCCAGGTGTCGTACTCTTTGTCGAACAGGTTATTCAGGTTGGCCTGCAGCGACAGATTTTTATTCACCTCATAACGCGCGAAGAGATCCACCAGCGCATAGCTGCCCTGCTTCGCGTGCCAGGTGCCGTTGCCTTCCGGCGCGCCGACATCCTGCCAGGTGTGCGTCTGCCAGTTCACGCCGCCGCCGAGCGTCAGCTGATCGAGCATCGACAGGCGATAGCTGGTGAACAGGTTGAAACTGGTGCGCGGCAGCTGCGCGTTATAGGCGTTGCCGTCGCGATCTTCCGCCAGATAGGTGGTGCCGCCAAATGTCATCTGCCAGTTATCGGTCAGCGCGCCGTTCAGCTCAAACTCCACGCCGCGGCTGACCACGCCATCCTTCGCTACGTAGGCGGTGCTCTGCGAGCCCGGAATGACCTGGCCGGTATCTACACCAACATTGTCCAGCTCGGTGCGGAACACGGAAAGCGTAGTGGTCAGACGGCTGTTGAGCCAGTCGGACTTCACCCCCACCTCGTAGTTTTTCCCGATCACCGGCGAGAGGAAAGCGCCGCTGCTGTCGCGGTAGTCCTGCGGCTGGAACACCGAGGTATAGCTGGCGTAGGCGGACCAGTTCTCGGCGAAGTCGTAAATCAGCCCGCCGTACGGCGTGGTGTTGTTCTTCTCCAGCTCCTCGCCGCTGGCCAGCGTCTGGCGGTTCCAGTTGGTGTAGCGCGCGCCCAGGATCAGATGCAGCGGATCGGCCAGCGAAATGCGCGTCGCGAGGTAGACCGCTTTCTGCCGCACGGTGGTGCTGTCCGCCGTCAGCTCACGCGGGCCCCAGTCGGTCTCCGGGAAGTTGCCGTTATAGTCGTTGTAGTTGCCCAGCTCGTCCGCTGAGATATTGGCCCAGGAGCTGTAGTATTTATTGTCCTGACGGCTGTAGTTAACGCCGACCATCAGCTCGTGCTGACGACCCAGCAGCTCATAGGGGCCGCTGGCGAAAGCGTCGACCGCGTCGACCTTGCGCTTGCCGGTGTTATAGCCGGTGCCGCCCACTACCGGATAGTTGGCGTACTGCGAGACGCCGAGGCCGGTGGTTTTATCAAAGTAGCCGTCGAGGTAGAGCTGCTTGCTGTCGAGGTACATCTCGTTATGCGTACCGTTCAGCGTGATGTTCCAGCCATTGTCGAAATCCTGCTTCAGGCTCACGAACAGCTTTTTGTTCTCTTGATCGTTATAGGCCCACTCCGGCGCGGTGTTGAAACCGCGGCGGGTATGAATCTGCGTGCCGTCGGTGTACCAGCGCGGCGTGCCGCTCCACATCGTCGAGTCGGTGTTGACCTGCGAGAATTCATAGCCCACCGAGAGGGTGGTAGAGTCGGTCAGATCGGCGTCAACCACGCCGTAGACAAACTGCTTAGTCGCGCCGTAGCGCTCAATAAAGCTGTTTTTGTCGTCATAGCCCGCTACCAGGCGGCCGCGCACGCTGCCGTCGCTGTTGAGCGGCGTCGAGAGATCGGCGACGTAGCGCTGCCTGCCCCAGCTGCCGTAGGTCGCGGAGACGCTGCCGGTGAATTCTTTGCTGTCGGCGTGCTTGCGCACCATATTGATAGCGGCCGACGGGTTGCCCGGCCCGGTCAGCAGACCGGTCGCGCCGCGCACCACTTCAACCCGCTCGTAGAGCGCCATATCAGATTTGGCGTCGCCCAGGTTCCAGTTTGAGGCGAAGGTAGTCGGAATACCGTCGACCATAAAGTTGTCGATGGGAAAGCCGCGCGAATAATAAGTAATGCGATCCATATCGGGGCTGACGGCGGTGATCGCCGTGGTGTTGTGCAGCACGTCATTCAGCGAATGGAGCTGCTGGTCTTCCATGCGCTGCTTGCTGACGATGGTCACCGACTGCGGGATATCGCGCGCGGTCAGTGCCATTTTGGTGCCGGCGCGGGTAATGGGCACGCTGTAATCGCGCGCGTCCTGCTGACCGGTGCTGCTGGCGCTGGCGTCGACGACGAGCGTCTGTTCACTGGAGGCGGCCGTCTCGGCAGCGTAAGCGCTCTGCGCAACGCTGGCGGCGATCAGCACGGCCAGCAGCGAGCGTTGCAGCGGGCGTTTCATGGCGCTGGCGGACTCGCCCGCACGGTATTCCCTGACGCGCTGAACATCAAAAGACATCACTCTTCCTCTTTTTTCGTTATTGGGTATGGCTGCCACGGGTTGCTGGATCGTCTCTCCTGTCCGGTCGCAGGACGCCTTCCTGACGCAATGCCGCAGGAAAGCAAATGAGAAATATACGCATTGCTATTATCATTGCAAGCAATTGTTAATAAATGCTGCAAAAACCTATCAGCCTGCAAATCGAATATGTAGCTGATTAATATGGATTTTTTAAGGCGTGACATGTTCAGAAGGCAAAACTACTGGAATTTACAGGAAAGTCAGAGGGTGATTTATCGGGCAGCGCTGGGCGCGCTGGCCGCAACCTGATGCGTCATGTCCGCGAAAAACAGTTTCGTCGCTTAGCCTGCCAGCCTGAAGGTCGGTCGCGGGTTAATAAGCAACACGCTGTTCGGCAAGCTCAGCAATTTTATTAATGCGTTGATTGCTGGCTATTTAATTTAAGGCATCCTGTGACTGAAGAATATTTATTCCGGATGATGAAATAGTGAAACAACGCGTGCTATTCGGGCAGATAAAATAGTTCCGCACGTCACTACCGGCATGTTGTGCTAAATAGTGGCTGGCATTTGCGAAAGGTAAATATTGCAAAGGTTAATGATAACGCTGCGCAAAGGGTGGCCGGTTTAGAAATTTATAACGTCTCTTCATTTTACCCTTTTGTGCCACTCTACATACAACCGGTAAAAGAGTGAGCCGATATAGCGGCTCAGTTGGGCTAATCTAACTGTAATCAGCAAGATAAAATCCGTTACGTTTAAATATATAGCCCGCACAGCAGCCTGCCCGCCATAACGGCAACCGCGCAAAAACTATTCGCTGCGCTCCCACCTGGCTGCTGCGCTATATTTGTTCTTGTTTTTTTATGCTAATAGTTTCCCCCGGGCGAGCTAGCCACAGATTATCAATTAAATGCTACGCTCTGTGCTTTAGCTTATTTCCTTTATCTAATTTTTACCGTAAACTGCGCGTTTTACCTATTTTGATTCGTTAAGGGTTATATCCATGAGTGATGCGCTGAAAGCATTGAATAATCTTCGTACGCTGCGCGTTCAGGCACGAGAAATTGAGCTCGACGTGTTAAACGAGATGCTCGAAAAGTTCTCTGTCGTTGTCGCAGAACGCCGTGAAGAAGTGAATGCTGAACAAGCCGCGCAAAAAGAAAAAGCGGAGAAGCTGGCGTTGTATAAAGAGATGCTGATGAAAGATGGCATCGATATTTCCGATCTGGCCGACCTGGCGCAGAACGAAAGCAAGCCTAAAGCGAAACGCGCCCCGCGCCCGGCAAAATATAAGTTCACGGATGAAACCGGCGAAACCAAATTCTGGACCGGTCAGGGCCGCACGCCTTCGCCGATCAAAAAAGTGCTGGATGCAGGCGGCTCGCTCGACGAGTTCCTGATCTAAGCTGATTGAATAAAAAAGGCGCTGATATCAGCGCCTTTTTTATTTCTGCATTGCGGCTTACTGCACGGCGGCCAGATCAGACCGCTGGCAGGCCGAGATTTTCACGCAGCGTGGCGTAAGCATAGTCGGTCGGAAACAGGCCGCGACGGCGCAGCTCCGGGATTACCAGCTCAACAAACAGATCCAGCTGCTCCGGCATAATGGCCGGCATAATATTAAAGCCGTCCGCGCCGCCCTGCTCCAGCCAGAGCTGGAAGTCGTCGGCGATATCCTCTGCGGTACCGACGATCACCCGGTGCCCGCGCGAGCCCGCCGCGATCGCCGCCAGCTCGCGCAGCGTCAGGTTCTCGCGCTTCGCCATATCGGTCATGAGCTTCACGCGGCTCTGGTTGCCCTCGCCCAGCGGCACCTCCGGTACCGGGCCGTCCAGCGGATAGCCAGAGAGATCCATGCCAAAGCGCAGCGAAAGCTGCTTCAGCCCGTTGTCGATATCCACCAGCGTGTTCAGCTCTTTCCACAGCGCCTTCGCCTCTTCGCGCGTGCGGCCGACAATCGGCATCACGCCCGGCATGATCACCACGTGCTCCGGGTTGCGGCCCGCGGCTGCGACCTGCGCCTTCTGCGACTGATAAAACGCCTGCGCCTCCTCCAGGCTGGCGGCGGCGGTAAAGACCACTTCGGCGGTTTCGGCGGCGAGCTGCTGGCCGTCGGCGGAAGATCCCGCTTCGATAATCACCGGGCGTCCCTGCGGGGAGCGGGTGATATTCAGCGGGCCCTGCACCTGGAAATGCTCGCCGACGTGGTTAATCGGATTGATCTTGTCGTTGACGAAATATTGTCCCGAGGCCGGATCCGGCTCTACCGCGCCCTCTTCCCACCCTTCCCACAGTTTACTGGTCACCTGCAGAAATTCGCGCGCGCGCGCATAGCGCTCGGCGTGGTTCGGCATATCGTCGCGGCTGAAGTTTTTCGCCACGTCGGCGGAGAACGACGTCACCACGTTCCAGGCGGCGCGGCCGCGGCTGATATGGTCGAGAGAGGAGAAGGTGCGCGCCATGGTGAAGGGATCGCTGAAGGTAGTCGACGCGGTGGCGGCCAGGCCGATACGGCGGGTATTGACCGCCACCGCTGACAGCATGGTCAGCGGCTCAAGGCGCGCCATGGTAGAGGGCAAACGATACATGCTGGTCGCCAGCGCGTCGCCAACGAAGAAGAGGTCAAAACGTCCCGCCTCCGCTTTCTGCGCCAGGCGAATCAGCCAGTCGATATCGGTCGGCGCGCCCAGCTCTTCGGTCAGGCGCCAGCCGCTGACGTGATGCCCTACCGGCTGAACGAAAAGACCAAGACGCAGACGATGTTTTGCAGATGAACTGTCCATATTATTTCCCTGATTGCAGTAAAAGCCCTCTTTGGGCGGCTATGAAAAATGGTCGGTAGCGATAAGTGCCTGCTCCAGCGCCGCTGGCGAAACCTCAAACGGCAGACGCGCCGCGCTGGCTGCCGGAAAACGCACTTCAGCGGCCAGACGATGCAGCGCCGCCGCGCGATCGCCTGCCAGCACGGGCAGCTTCAATGGGGCGTCGAAGCGGCGCAGCAGCGCCACCAGCGCCGGGTCCGGTTCGCCGTTGCCCTGCTCCATAAAAGACTGAACCAACAGGCTGTAACCGACTTTTTCGCCGTGCAGCCAGGGGTGCAGCTCCGGCAGTCCGGTCAGGCGATTATGGATGGCGTGGGCGTAGCCCGGCGTGGGTAGAGTATCGCGCATACTGTTGGCCAGTCCAGCCAGCACGATATTCGCGTCGATGATACGCTCCAGCGCAAAAGTCACCTGACGTTGCCGGTTGGCCGCTACCGCCTCGTCGCCCCACTGCCGATAGGCGTCCACCGCGCGCTGCGCCGCCATGACCTTCAAATCGAGCGCCAGGCTGTCGGGATTGTGACGCTGATAGGGACGAAACTCGTACCACTTGGCCAGCGCATCGACGATGCCCGCTTTCAGGTAGCGCACATCGCTGCGGGCGATGATTTCGCTGTCCACCAGCACCAGCGCCGGCATTTTGCGCAGCGGCTGGCTGCGCAGATGCGCGCCCTGCGCGTTATAGACGATCGCCACCGGCGACCAGGCGGCGCAGGTGGCGGCCAGCGTGGCAAAGTTGATCACCGCAACCTTATCCAGCCCGTCGCCCGCCGCTTTGGCGCAGTCCAGCACGCGCCCGCCGCCGACGGCCAGAATCGCCTCCGCGCCCTGCTGCGCCGTATTCGCCTGAAGCTGGCTAATCGCCTCGTCGGTGCATTCGCCGTCGAGCAGCTCCAGCTGCCAGCGGATGCCCTGCCTTTCGAGGCTTTCGGTGAGTTCAGGATTCACCGCCTGCCAGGCGCGCGGCGAGGAGAGAATGCGAAGATGGGTAGCGATGGGACGAATATGTTCTCCGGCCCGCGCGCAGATCCCGGCCTGCTGTAGATAGGCTTGCGGCGATTTGATAGCTAACACGGCTTATCCTGCTGTGGGTCTGCTGCCCGCTAAAAAGGTCGGGTAAACAGAGAGTTAATAAGGTTGCCCATGCGCGTGGCGTCTGCAGGGTATAGTACGACAAACGCTAATTTAAGCAACGCCTTATGCGGCCTCTGCTCTTCACAAATTCGCATTAGCTTATCGATATTTCAGATATAGCGAGCGGCGCCTTTGTTGCTACCCTCTGCACTCTGCTTTTTAGTCTGGAGATGACGATGCGTTTTTCCCCTGATCTGGCGGCGATGCTGTGAGCCTCACCGCGCAGCTTAGCCAGCTGATAACCGGTTCCCAACCTGACGAGGCAGCGCGCCAGCGCGCGCGCGAAGGGGTGCAGGATTTTCTCGCCGTCAGCTGGCCGGTGCTCAACCGACAGGTGCCGGACAGCGGCTTGCCGCTGCTGAAAACGATTTACGGCGATAGCGGCCCGGCGTCGCGCGCGCTGCTGCTCGGCTACGCCGCACACGCGCTCGACTATGACGATTTTCACGCCGACTTTCGCGGCCATCCCAGCGTGGTGATCCTGCCTGCGCTGCTGGCGTGGGCGGCGGAGAACAACGCGTTCAACGCGGCGCGCTTTCTGGACGCTTATAGCATCGGCGTGGAGATGGCCGGCCGGCTGGGTCTCGCCATGACGCAAAGCCACTACACGCTCGGTTACCACAATACCGCATCGCTCGGCACGCTGGCCGCCGCCGCGGCACTGGCGCGCTTTAGCGGCGCGGACGCGCGCCAGACCGCGGTGCTGCTCGGCATCGCCGCTACCGAAGCGAGCGGCCTGCGCGCCCAGTTCGGCTCGGCGGTGAAGCCGCTGCACGCCGGTTTCGCCGCCGAGCGCGCGGTGCGCGCCGCGCAGCTGGCGCTGGCGGGGTTCGACGGACAGCCGGAGGGCGTGCTTGAGGCCTTTATTTCGCTGGGCAGCGCGCGTGAGGCGCAGCCTGAAAAGCTGCTGGAAAACTGCGGCGCGCCCTGGCGCATTGTCACGCCGGGCCTGGAGTTCAAACCCTTCGCCACCTGCGCCGGCACGCACAGCGCGGCGGAGGCGACGCGCGAGATCCGCCAGCGCTGGAGCGGTTCGACACCAGCGCTGCTGAGCGCTATCGATCGCATAACCGTGGCCTTTCCGCCCGGCGGCGATATCGCTGCCTCAGTGCGCCAGCCGAAAAACGGCATCGAGGCGCGTTTTAGCCTGGAATATGTCATCGCCGCCATGCTGATTTACGGCGACCTGCGCATGGCGGATTTTGCCGAAGGTGAAATCAACCCGCAAATTATGGCGCTGGCGGCGAAGGTAACGCGCCAGCCCGACCAGAATGCGCCGCCGGATGCCATCAATCCCGGGTTGCGCTTCCATGAAGTGACGCTGTTTCTCAACGACGGCACGCTGCTGCGCCAGCGGCGCACCCGCCAGCAGTCGCTGGCGACGCCGGTGGACGTCGCAGGCAAGCTGCGCGCGGCGCTCAACGGGCAGCCTGCGCTACTGGCCTGCAGCGCGCTGCGCGATGATGAGGATTTACACCGCCTGGCGCAGACACTGATCGCCGCGCTGTAGCGGGCGGCGCTTAGCCTTGCGGCGGCGTAAAGGCGGCGACCGGCGGCGCGTCGCCGATATATTTTCTGACGTTCACCACGGCAATCTGGCCGGTGCAGCCCTGCGCCAGCGCCGAGGTGCCGATATCCTGCGTCAGCACGTTAGGGTTGCCGTGACGGCAGAGCGGTCGCGCTGCGGCGGGATCGACTGGATCGTACCAGGCGCCGGTCGGCAGGCGCACCACGCCAGGCCTGATCGCTTCGGTGAGCGCAGCGCTCGCCAGCAGGTGCCCGCGCGCGTTATAGAGCTCAATGATGTCGTTATCGGCGATGCCCAGCCGCTGCGCGTCCAGCGGATGCAGGCTGCAAACCTCACGCCCGTTGCGCTTGGCGCTGCGGCTGTAGTCGCCGAAATCGAGCTGGCTATGCAGGCGCGTCGCAGGCTGGTTGGCGATCAGCCAGAAAGGATAGTTTGTGGAGGGCTGCTCGCGCGGCGCGCGCCAGACCGGATGGCCGGGACAATCCTCATAGCCGAAACCGGCGATGGCCTCGGAAGCGATCTGGATCTTTCCGGTGGGCGTCGGCAGCGGATGGGCTGCCGGATCGGCGCGAAATGCATTCATCATGCGGCCGCCATCCTGCAGCTGCGGCAGCGTCACCACGCCTTCCCGCCAGAAAGCGGCGAAATCGGGCAGCCTGACCTGATGCGCCGCCAGCTTCTCCTGCAGCTGCGCATAAAGATGTTCAAGCCAGCCGCGCGCGTCGCGCCCTTCGGTAAACGCCGCCTCTCGTCCCAGGCGCCGCGCCAGCTCGCTGAAAATCTGGTAATCGTCCCGCGCCTCGCCGTACGGGGCCGCCACCGGCTGCATGGCGATAAGATGGCGATCGGTCGGCGCGCCGCCAACATCTTCGCGCTCCAGCGTCATGGTGGCGGGCAACACGATATCCGCGTGGCGCGCGCTGGCCGTCCAGGCGCTCTCATGGACGATCAGCGTATCAAGACGGCAAAAGGCGTGACGCAGCCGCGCCAGATCCTGATGATGATGAAACGGGTTACCGCCTGCCCAGTAGGCCAGCCGAATGTCGGGATAGGTCAGATGGCGGCCGTTATAGTGAAATTTTTCGCCGGGATGCAGCAGCATATCGGCGATGCGCGCTACCGGAATAAAGCGATCGATGCCGTTTTTACCCTGCGGCAGCGCCGGAAAACTCGCCAGATTATGGTGTTTGCCATAGTGCCCCAGCGCGCCGAGCGCATAGGTAAAACCGCCCCCGGGCAGGCCTGGCTGACCCAGCGCGGCTGCCAGCGCCAGGCCCAGCCAGACCGGCTGCTCGCCATGCTGCGCCCGCTGCAGGGCGTGCGCCACGGTAATCACTACGCGTTTGCCGTGCAGTGCATGCGCCAGCGCGCGGATCTGCGCCGCGGGCAGGCCGCAGAGATCGGCGGCCCAGTCGGCATCACGCGTGATGCCGTCTTCTTCGCCCAGCAGATAGGCTTTGAGCGTCGGCCAGCCGTGGGTATAGCGCGCCAGAAAGTCGTCGTCGGTCAGGCCCTGCGTGGTCAGCTCATGCAGCAGCGCGAGCATCAGGGCCGCGTCGCTGCCGGGGATCAGCGGTAGCCATTCACCGCCTGCTTCATCAGGCAGATCGCTTTTCAGCGGGCTAACGGAGATAAAACGCGTGCCGCGTCGGGCGGCGCACTGCATAAAGCCGCGCTCGGTGTGCTCGCTAAGGCCGCCGCTCGCCACCTGGGAATTTTTCAGCGCCAGTCCGCCGAACGCCAGCACGACTTCGCTATGCTCTGCGATCGACTCCCAGCTGACGCCGCGCCGCGCAATCTCGTTCATATCGCCGACGATATGCGGCAGCAGCACCGAGGCCGCGCCGGAGCTGTAGCTGTTGACCGAGCGCACATAGCCGCCCAGCACGGTATTCAGAAAGCGGTGCACCTGACTTTGCGCATGATGAAAGCGCCCGGCGCTCGACCAGCCGTAAGATCCGCCGAAAATACCGGCCGGCCCATAGCGCTCCCCGACGCGCCCTAGTTCGTCCGCCACCCGCGCGTACGCCTCTTCCCAGCTCACCGCTACGTAGCTGTCCAGACCGCGGCGCGCGTCGGGACCCGGCCCGTTCTCCAGCCAGCCGCGCCGTATCATCGGGCGCGCCACGCGCGCCGGATGCGCGAGCGCGTTGTGCAGATTCGCCAGCAGCGGGCTGGGATCGGGGTCGGCGCTGAAAGGGGTAATCGTCAGGCTATCGCCGTCGCGGCGCGCGCGAAATGCGCCCCAGTGGGCGCTGTGCATACTGTCGGTCATGATCGTCCTGCGGAGAAATGGCGCTCAGAGCACCGTTGCGATGAAGTTGCGCACGCGTCCGTTGTTGGGATCGTCAAGCACCTGCTGCGTCGGCCCGGCGGCAACGATCCGGCCGCTCTCCATAAACACCAGGGTGTCGGCGATTTCGCGCGCGAAGCCGATCTCGTGCGTGACGATCACCATGGTGATGCCGGAATGCGCCAGCTGCTTAATCACCTGCAGCACCTCGCCCACCAGTTCGGGATCGAGCGCGGAAGTCGGCTCGTCAAACAGCAGCACGCCGGGATCCATCGCCAGCGCGCGGGCGATGGCGACGCGCTGCTGCTGTCCGCCCGACAAATTTTGCGGCCACTCCTCTTCGCGCCCCGCCAGCCCGACCTGCTGCAGCAGCGCGCGCGCTTTTTCCATAACCTGCTGGCGCGGCGCTTTTTTCACGCGTATCGGCGCGTCGGCGATGTTTTGCAGCACCGTGCGATGAGGAAAGAGGTTGAACTGCTGAAATACCATACCGATGTCGCGGCGCTGGCGCGCTACCTCGCCGCTGCTCAGCTCATGCAGCGCCTGCCCTTTCTGTCGGTAACCCACCAGCTCGCCGCCGATGCGGATAGTGCCGCCGTCCAGCTTTTCCAGGTGGTTGATGCAGCGCAGCAGCGTCGATTTGCCCGAGCCGGACGGCCCGAGGATCACCGTCACCGAACCGGCGGGAATATCCAGATCAACCTCGTCAAGAACGGTGACGCCGGAAAAGCGTTTGGTCACGTTACGCAGAGCGATTGCCTCAGCCATTGGTGATACTCCTTTCGCTGCGCGTCGGCGTAAAGCCGTTGAGCAGGCTGCGCCACAGGGTGCGCGACTGACCGCGCGACACGCCGCGCGAGAAATAGCGTTCGACATAGAACTGCCCGACCGACAGCACCGAGGTCATCAGCAGATACCAGAGCGTCGCCACCAGCAGCAGCGGGATCACCTCATAGGTGCGCTGATAGATGATCTGCGCGGAAAAGAGCACATCCTGCAGCGAGATCACCGACACCACCGCCGTGGTTTTTAGCTGGCCGATCACCTCATTGCCTGCCGGCGGCAGAATGGCGCGCATCGCCTGCGGCAGGATGGTGAAGCGGAATATCTGCGCCGGCCGATAGCCGAGCGCGCGCGCCGCCTCAAGCTGCCCGTTGCCAACGCTCTGGATGCCGGCGCGCACGATCTCCGCCGCGTAGGCGGACTGGTGCATCACCAGCGCGATAACGGCAGCGCTGAACGGACTGACCAGCGCGTTGGACTGGGCGCTCCAGAGTTCGCCGACGCCCGGCAGCGACAGGGAGAGCGTGGGATAGAGTGCGGCGATGTTGTACCACAGAAACAGCTGCACCAGCATCGGCACGCCGCGAAAAAACCAGGTATAGGCCCAGCTTACCGCCACCAGTACCGGATTCGAGGAGAGGCGCATCAGCGCCAGCACCGTGCCGAAGGCGAATCCCAGCACCACCGAAATTGCCGTCAGCTGCAGGGTCATTAAAACGCCCTGCAGAATCGACACTTCGGTAAAGTTGTCGGCGATAACGCCCCATTCGAAGCGTGGGTTATTGATCATCGAGTGGGCCATCGCCACTACGCACAGCAGCACCAGCAGCGCGCTCAGCCAGCGGCCATAGTAGCGTTTGCCGACGATGCGTAGCTCGTCAGCGCGATGCGGTTCCGGGTTCACTGGAAGATCTCCTGATTACGTTTCGCCTCTTTCACCGCGCCGAAGCCGATCTCCCAGCGATCGAGGATCTTCTGGTAGCTGCCGTCTTTGATCAGCGAATTGAGCGCCGCCTGTACTGCGGGCTCCAGCGGTGAATCTTTCGGGAACGCCACGGAAACCGGCGCATCGTTGACGCTGATCTCGCCGCTCATGGTCAGCGGTTTGATCAGCTTCACCTGCCAGGTCAGCCCTTCGTAAGGCCCGAAGAACATCGGCACGCGTCCGCTGACCACCGCCTGCACGCCAGCAGGACGATCCGGGAAAACGGCGATTTTAATCGGCGGTTTGCCTGCGCTTTCGCAGGCTTTGCTCGCCTCTTCCAGACGGGTGATCTGCGTGGTGCCCGCCCCCGCGCCGACCTCTTTGCCGCAGACCGCGTCGAAGGTGGTGAACGGCGCGATACTGGCGCTTTTCAGAGAGATAATGCCGAGGCGGCTGGCGTTGTAGTAGCCGACGAAATCGACCTGCTTCAGGCGCGCCTGAGTGGCGTTGATATTGGAGAGCGCCACATCGTAGCGGCCGGTTTTCAGGCCGGGAATGATATTGTCGAAGCCGCCGGTGTCGCGCCACTGTACCGCGACGCCCAACCGTTCGCCGACGGCGTTCATCACGTCGATTTCGCGCCCGGCCAGGGTTTTATTGTCTTCTTTATAGAAGGTGGTCGGCGGCGTATTGGGGTTAGTCCCGGCGACAATATAGCCGCGCTGCAGAATAGCGGCAGGCACCAGGCTTTTCAGCGCGGGATCGGCTTGCACATGCAGCGAGCTGTCGGTGGGCACCGAGGCGTCGGCGGCCATCGCGCCCTGTGCGGCCAGAGCGAGAGCAATAAGGGTGACACGTTGCATGAGTTTCACGGGGACCTTTCTCCTGATCAAATAAAATCCCTTGCGGGAAAAGTGGATATGTATCCATACGGCCAGACGGCTTCATTCTCAAGGAGAAGGGGCTGGCTTAACAAATGCGAAAAAAAGCTAAGCATTGCCGTAACAGGCATTAGCGTGACGTATAGGCCGTTTTTTAACCTATTGTCCAGCAATGTAAATATGCTGACATCAACTATACAATGAGAATCATTATCACTATCATGCGCATTTACTTACACTCATTAACGTATCAGGGAGAAAGTTTAAGTGAATGTAACGGTAGATTTCAGAAAGCGCCCTTGCGCCCTGCTGATGGTCGGCATGTTGAGCGCCACCGGCGTCGGCGCGGAAGAGACTGAAAAGCTGGCTGACGACGAGACGATGCTGGTCACCGCCGAACAGATCCTCAAGCAGCAGCCCGGCGTCTCCACCATTACCGCCAAAGATATTGAAAAAAGCCCGCCGGTAAACGACCTCTCCGACATCATCCGTAAGATGCCTGGCGTTAATCTGACCGGCAACGGCGCCAGCGGCAGCCGCGGCAACAACCGCCAGATCGATATTCGCGGCATGGGGCCGGAAAATACCCTGATCCTGATTGACGGCGTGCCGGTTTCCTCGCGCAACGCGGTGCGCTACAGCTGGCGCGGCGAACGCGATTCGCGCGGGGACAGCAACTGGGTGCCGCCAGAAATGGTGGAGCGTATCGAAGTGATCCGCGGCCCGGCGGCGGCGCGCTATGGCTCCGGCGCAGCGGGTGGCGTGGTGAATATCATCACCAAACGACCAACCAATGACTGGCACGGCTCGCTCTCGCTGTATACCAACCAGCCTGAAGAGAGCAAAGAGGGCGCGACCAAACGCGCCAACTTTAGCCTGAGCGGGCCGCTGGCGGGCGAAGCCCTGACCATGCGCCTCTATGGCAACCTCAATAAAACCGACGCCGACGCCTGGGACATTAATACCGCGCAGAACGGCTCCTGGGCCGCGGGTCGCGAAGGCGTGCGTAATAAAGATATTAACGGCGTGCTCTCCTGGAAAATAACGCCAGAGCAGATCCTTGATTTCTCATACGGCTACAGCCGCCAGGGCAACATATACGCGGGCGACACGCAAAACAGCAACGGCAATAACAGCGCCAACGGCCTGGTCGAGTCGCTGGTCGGCAGCGAAACCAACCGTCTTTACCGCCAGTCTTACGGCCTGGCGCACAACGGCATCTGGGACTGGGGCCTGTCGAAGCTGACGTTCAATTACGAGAAAACCAACAACACGCGCCTGCAGGAAGGCACCGCCGGCAGCGTGGAAGGGATGATCAACAGCAACACCTTCGCCACCAGCCGACTGGAGAGCTATCGCGGCAACGCGGAGATTAACTTCCCGCTCGACTGGCTGCGCGACCAGACGGTGACGCTGGGCGCGGAGTGGAACCATGACAGGCTGAACGATCCCGCCTCGATGCAGGCCGCCAATCAGGCGGGCGTGAATATCGGCGGCGTCAGCGGCAACGCGGCGGATCGCAGCAGCAAGAACAGCGCGACCCTCAGCTCGCTCTACTTCGAGGACAATATCGCCGCGACCGACTCGACCGAAATTATTCCCGGCATTCGCTTCGACTATCACAACAGTTTCGGCGCCAACTGGAGCCCGAGTCTGAACCTGTCGCAGGGTCTGGGAGACGATTTTACGCTTAAGGCGGGCATCGCCCGCGCCTTCAAAGCGCCAAACCTCTATCAGTCCACCGAAGGCTATCTGCTCTCGACCCGCGGCAACGGCTGTCCGAAAAATATCGCGTCAGGCAGCTGTTATCTGCTGGGCAGCGACGATCTGGAGCCGGAAGTCAGCGTGAATAAGGAGCTGGGCATTGAGTTCTCCCATCAGGGCTATGTGGCGGGCATCACCTGGTTCCGCAACGATTATAAAAACAAAATCGTTTCTGGCCGCGAGCGCGTGGGCATCGCTTCTAACGGCTATAACATTCTGCGTTGGGAAAACGCTGGCAAAGCGGTAGTCGAAGGGCTGGAAGGCAACCTGACGGTGCCGCTGATCGCCGATACGCTGGAGTGGCGCAGCAACGCCACTTATATGCTGAAGTCGGAAGATAAAGAGACCGGCAATCCGCTGTCGATTATTCCTGAGTACACCATCAACTCGCAGCTGGAGTGGCAGATGACCCGCGACCTTTCCGGCAATATCAACTGGACGATGTACGGTCGCCAGAAGCCGCGCCAGTTTTCCGAGTCGCGTCTGGAAGTGAACAATCTCTCGCAGCGCGAGGTCGGCGCCTACTCGGTGCTGGGCCTGAACCTCAACTACGACCTGACAAAAAACCTGCGCGCCAACGCGGGCGTCAGCAATCTGCTCGACAAACGGGTCTATCGCGAGAACGCGGGCGCGTCGACCTATAACGAGCCTGGCCGTGCCTGGTACGCTGGCGTAACGTACAACTTCTGACCGGTCCCGCCGCCGCCGTTGCGCGGCGGCGGACAGGCGAAGAAAGATTGCTGATTTAACCTGATGTAAAGCGAGGCACGTGGGGTTATGATGCTGCCGCTGCGGGTCATGCGTCGTCACACTCCGCCGCGCCTTGCGGGAAAAAGCAGACAGATGCACAGGCGCGGATTTCGACGCCAGGCTACGCTGAATAAACCCGTAATTCAGGAGAGTAAAGCCCGTGAAATTTGAAAATCAGGATGCGTTTAAACTGGCGGTGGCGTATATGGAGCGAAAAGAGAACGTCACCGGCATTACCGTCTACTTTAAATCCTTTATCGAAACCTACCAGAAATTCGATCGCTGGCTGAGCGCCGCCGATCCGGTGCAGGCTGTCGAAGAGGAGAAAAAAGCGGCAAAAGCCAATCCCGATTCTCTGCTCTGACGCGCCGTGTGGCGGGATAAGAGGGTCGGCTTCTCCCTCACTCTTACCCCGTTGTCCTGGCGCCCTTCGCCCGGCTCCGTCTGGGCGTTGTCCCCTTGCACCAGCACCTTAGCGACGCATTCGTCGCTTATCATCCGCCTCTGTTTTATGCTTAACTTTCGCTCTACCTTTTTCAGTACGTGGTAAAAATGCACTATTTTAACGATGTAATGGGCTTTATTGAGGGGAACATCGCGCTTTCCGCCACCTTCAATATTATTCTGCTGGTCCTCGCCGGCATGGTTGCGCATCTTGTCTGCAAATTTTTCGTGGTCAAGGTGGTACGCAAAGTCTTTTTCAGCACCCATAAAAGTGACGTGCCGCTGGATAAGGATGTGAGGATATCGGAGAAGCTCTCTAACTTTATTCCGGTTATCACCGTCTATTATCTGCTGCAGTTTATGCCCGAACTGCCGGAACATCTGCAAATCGCCATCAGGACGCTGTGCGGCATTCTGTTCTTTGTCTATTTATCGATCTTTTTTAATGAAGTACTGGAGATCGTCAATAACTCCTATTCGAAGAAATCGAAGCGTAAAAATCATTCGATTAAAGGCTATATTCAGGTCGGCAAAATTCTGGTGCATATTTTATCGGCCATTATGATCCTGGCGATTATGTCGAATAAATCGCCGGTGATTATTATTTCCAGCCTTGGAGCCGCGGCGGCGATATTGATGCTGGTTTTTCAGCATACGCTGCTGTCGCTGGTGGCCAATATCCAGCTCTCTTCTAACGATGTGCTGCAGCTTGGCGACTGGATAGAGATGCCGGATAAAAATCTCAGCGGTGAAGTCACTGATATCGCCCTGCATACCATTACTATCCGCAACTGGGATAACACCATCTCCCGCATTCCCACCAAAAATTTCCTGACGGAAACCTACACCAACTGGCAGGCGATGTTTTCGTCGGGCGCGCGGCGCATTATGCGCAGCTTTTATCTCGATCTCGATTCCGTCACCTTTGTGAATCAGGAAATGCTGCAGTCGATGACGCAGCTGCGCGGCGTCAGCGAACCGCTGTCGGTACTGCTTGACGGCCGCGACATCAGCGCCGTAGGCGATCGCTGGTTTATTGAAAACGGCATGACCAATCTTACCGTGTTCCGCCACTACCTGACCGCCTGGCTGGCGCAGCGCGACGACATTCGCAAGGATATGTATATCGTGGTGCGCGCGCTCAAGCCCTCGCCGGACGGACTGCCGATCGAGGTCTACTGTTTTACCTCGTCAACGCTGTGGGCCGACTATGAAAATTCGCAGTCGGCGATTTTCGAGTATATCTACGCCGTCGCCGGGATATTTTCGCTGCGCATCTATCAGCACCCTTCCGGCTCCGATTTCTGGCGTCTTTCGCGCGACCGCGCGCAGGCGTCAGGGGAAAACCGCTCGCCTTTCGCCTGAAAAGCCAGCATGTTCAGACCCGGTTTTAGCTTCTCTCTCTGCCGCTGCGCGCAGCGGCAAGCCCGCCCTCTTTTTATTAATGTGCATAGAATCAGCTGCTTTTGCTTAAGCCTTCCCTTGCTTACGCGAGACGTCGGGCTACGCTTAAAGCGTGACTAGCTAGTCCTTTTATCTAACGGAACACTGATAGGAGTTCTACCTATGACACAACAGAAGTACAGAGGTGGCGCGGGTAATTTTGCTAACGATCCGGATCGAGCCAAAGAAGCGGGCAGCGCAGGAGGCAAAGCCAGCGGAGGCAATTTCAGAAACAATCCTGACAGAGCCAGGGAAGCCGGCCGGAAAGGAGGGCAGAAAAGCCGTCGCCCGCCTGGTAGTTCTGAGTAAGGTACCTTTTGGACTGTTGTTCGCCAGGGAGTGGCGGTTTCCTCTATCGTCACGAATGCGCATAAAAAAGGCCGCCTGAAGGCGACCTGACAGAATACGCGTGCCCCATCCGGCGCTTATCTCCGGCACTCGCAATGGCTTAGCTCTTGAAGGGGCGGAAGAAGAGTCTCACAAAATGCGTCAGGCGCTTTAACCTTTCTTGCTCAGGCAACTATTAGCCTGCTAACAAATTATGATCAGGTGAGCGCCTTGTTTCTGCTTCCCTCACGCCCCTCTCCTTTTATCGCTACACTTAAGTCATCGCGGGCGTTTTTTGCCGCGCCGCACTCCCCCTGATGAGGTCAAGCCTATGCCGTCCGGACAGTTCTATATACTCGATAAGCCTGAACTGACTTTTAGCTGCAGCTATCATCTCGACAGCGTTGCCGATCGCGCATTCGAGTCGCGCATGCTGCTTGAGATCCAGAAGGAAAACCAGCCGGTTGAGGTGTTTGCGCCGCTCAGCATCGGTCAGGAGATGGTTTTCGTTTCGCCCAGCGGCGAAGCGAAAAATCTCTACTTGATCAGCGAAACCGACACCCATTTTATCTTTGCTTCTCGCGCCTGAGGGCGCAGTTCAGCCTTCAAATCGGCCCTAACAGCTTCTGCTCGCATTCCACACCGGGCATGATTGTATTTAATCCGTCGGTCAGCATCTGTCCGGCAGCGTAGAGCGCCTCAAGCGGCATTGGCGGCAGGCTTTCAAGAATGAACCACATTCTCCGATCCGTTACGCTCAGTCGGGTTCTTACTCCCTGCCGCCAGTTCCAGCGGCGACAGGTAACACCCTGATTATCACGCCAGATCACTTCGCCTGCCTCTGGCGTTTCAACGGCTGGCTGTCCATCTTTAAGGGTATCGAACATTTCTGTGCCGTCAGCGATAACCAACTCTGGCGTGCCGACATACGCGGCGAGGTTCTCTCCCCCAACCGGAATGGCGTAGCGCAGGCTGACCGCGTTATAAAGATCGACGACGGGATCAAGCGATGCCATGCCGCCGTCACGAACGACGCGTTTACGTAGTGCCTCTGCTGAGCATGGCGTGCGTTTAGGTTTTGCGCCAAACGTTCGAAACACCTCGCTCCAGGCGTTTAAATGCGCATCCGCCCAGTCTGGTTTACCCGCAAGCACCGCTGCGCAAGCTTCGCGCAGCGCCTCAGTACCGAACTGCGGAGAGCGTACGGCGGCGACCTTCACCACAATGCTTAATGCGCGGAAACCCGGCGCGACATGACGGATATCTGAACTGATTGACGGCACCATTGAAGAGATCTCATAATCCAGTAATGACTAATTTATTGCATAATATCGACCGATGACCAAAAAAGTCAATATAACGACCAGCACTGGCGCCGATGCAGCGATGGTGAACGAAGCGATTTCTGCACGAATCAAGCTTTACCGCAGCCAAAAAAAATTATCGCTGGATGAGCTGTCGCGCCGGGCGGGCGTCAGTAAGGGAATGCTGGTGGAGATTGAAGCCTGCAAGGCTAATCCCAGCATTGCGCTGCTTTGTCGGCTCGCCGCGGCGATGGGCGTCTCTGTCGCCGATATCGTTGACGTCGCCAGCGATCCAAAAGTACATGTTCTTCAGCCTGAACAGATCCCTCTGCTGTGGCAGGGAGAGCACGGCGGAAGCGCCAGATTACTGGCGGGCACCCGTGGGCCCGATATGGTTGAACTGTGGCGATGGGAACTTTATCCAGGTGAGATATTTACCTCTCCAGGACATCCATCGGAAACCTCTGAGCTGCTGCATGTGACCGCCGGGACGCTGTTGTTAACGGTAAATGGCGACGCTTATACCCTTGAAGCTGGCTATTCAGCCGTCGCTGCCACCGATACGGCACACAGCTACGCCTGTGCCAGCGATGAGCCGCTTATTTTTACTATGACGGTGCATGAAAAAGCGCGCTGACGCGCGTGAACGTAATAAACTGGAGCTCGCTATGTTTACCGGACTGAGCGCTTTTCCCCTGACACCCGTGACCGCGTCAGGCATTGATGAAAATGGATTTGCCCGCATTCTTGCGCGGCTAACGACGGCCAAAGTCGACGCTATCTGTGCGCTGGGGTCGACGGGTAGCTACGCTTATCTGACGCGGCAGCAAAGATCACGCGTCGCGACGCTGGCGGTTGAGCAGGCAGAAAAAATTCCAGTGATGATTTGTATCGGCGCCGTCAGCACTTCTGAAGTGCTGCATCTTGCCGATGACGCGCAGCGCGCAGGTGCCAGCGCGCTGCTTTTGCCGCCGGTGAGTTACCAAAAGCTGAGTGAAGATGAAGTGTTTAGCCTGTTTGAAACGGTCTCTCGCTACGTTTCGGTGCCTGTTTGCCTGTATGACAATCCCGCCACAACACATTTTAACTTCTCTTCTGATCTTTACCGGCGTATCGGCAAGCTTCCTCACCTTGAATCGGTAAAAATCCCAGGCGTACCGGATGAGGCGGAACAGGCGCGCAGCCATATTAATCAGCTGCGCGCCCTGCTGCCTCAGCGAATCTCTATTGGCGTCAGCGTAGACGCCGTTGCCGGGATGGCGCTCAATGCGGGCTGCGATCTCTGGTATTCCGTTTGTGGTGGCCTTTTCCCACAGACGGCGAAGGCGATTACCGTCGCCGCCGCACTGGGCGATTGTGCGCGCGTCACCCAGCTCTCCGCGCGCCTGAGCCCGCTGTGGGCGCTCTACCGTAAGCACGGCGGAAGCATTCGCGTAATGGCGGCGGCGGCCGGCGTGCTGGGCCTGACCGATCCTGATTCTCTCCCTCGTCCGCTCCTGCCGCTTTCGGTCGAACATCGGGCTGAAATCGCCGAGGTGATTACGGCGCTGGAACTCTCCTGATCCTTTCCTCCTGACGCCGTTTCACTCAGGTGCAGCCAGGGCGTGATTCACCTGGCTGCCATTACGCTTTGTTAGCAGTGTCTAATCAAACGCGATTCCTCTATACTTTCGGCGTTATTTTTTAGCAGAGAGTGGTGACATGTATAGCGAATTAGAGAGCCTGTTGCAGCAAGAGCTGGATCAAATAAACCGCGCTGAAAATCGCAATGACAGACCCTATTTTGATATCTCGTTTATTAAGCAATATCCGGGGCTGTATGGCCTGATGTGCTTTCTGTTTGTGATTACCATGGGTGTCCTGCTTTATTCCTCCTCATTCGGCACCATTGAATATATGGTTTGCTGCGCTATTTTCGCCATCTGTAATTTCTTCTTCTTTTTCCATATCAATCCTGCCTACCGGGTTAAGGATATCGACAGAGGCGCGCTGAAAAATTGCTATACCGGCGACTGGTATATGGAACGCCACGTGCGCGACGATTTTATTCAGTCTCTGCTTGCTGGCAACGTGCTTAGCGCTGACGAAAAGGCGCGCCTGAAAAGCCAGTACGAGAAAAAGGGCTATCTTTACTTCGCGGATATCTCCCGCCTCAGACGCTAGGTGAAAGCGAGCAGAGAATCGCCTGCAGTCCGCTATTCCTGTGCTAAGCTTTTTCCAGGTTTCAGGCGAGACGAGGAAATATGGAAAATAACCCAAACGAGAAAATGACCAATATCGTTATTGGCGAAGCCGTTATGCTGCTGGTGAGCGCGGGTGTCGATATCTCGTGGCGCACCGTGACGGAAACGCTGCAGCTTCAGCTTAAAATGGAACAGGACAGCGAGCGTCTGATGGCGATGCGCCATGCGATCAATCAGGTGCATAACGAACTGCGCGCCCACTATGGCGTGCATGGCGCAGTAACCGGTCGTCCGTTGCCAGAGAGACTGCTGCACTAATGCGGCAGTCACCGTTAAGCCTCTCAGAAAATTCCTTTTCTTATCATTGAGACTTTCGCTGACGCGCTGCCATGCCAGGCTGAAGAGAGTGAAAGCACTTAGAACAGGAGAGAGCGATGAAAATCTGGATTGCCGTTTCCCTTGCCGCCGCGTTGAGCTGTTCCGTTATGGCGTCGCAGGGGCAGTTTGAAACCACTGCGCCGGTGCCCGCAGGTCAGACGGCGCATCACTGATTAAATACCTTCGTCGTCCGGCGTGCGTCCTACCACGATCTCCAGGCAGTGACGCAGCACATCCAGTTGCACCACATCGGTGGTGCTCTCCAGTTCAGCGATGAGATAAAGAATAATCGCTTTGCTGGTAACGCGTTTGCCATGGATGACAATGTCGCGAATCACGCCATCCAGTACGCGAGACTCTGCTTCCAGGCGATCGCCCGCTTCACGGAAGTGATGAATAATGTCGGCTTCTGCAGACGCGCTGTACTGAGTATTCGGTTGAATTGACATAGTATGTTCTTTTAGTATGGCCTGCGATCATCGCGCAGCGCCGTTAAATAATGGCTGCTCAGGCTGAGCGCCGCGGCTCGGCCTGAACCAGTTGCGACATCCGGCGATTAGCGGCTGAACAGCATGCCAATGAGCAAATGAAGCTGCTGCTCTTCCTCTGGTCCCGTCGCCTGCTCCAGCCGACGGATCAGACGTGAGCACAACGCCTTGCGATTCAGGTTTTGGCCAGCGCGCAGAATCTCTGTCACAACCTGACCCAGGGTTTCCTGCTGCGAAGGCAGCGCGGTGGTGCTGATATAGCGAACTGTGTCTGCGATTACGACATTCTGGCGCATGGTGAACCCTCTGCGTTAACAAGCGATTAAATTATGGTCGTCAAAACCTGCAGTAAAGTTATACAAATCTTGCAAACTTGTACAGCCCTGACGAGCTTGTACAGGTCTTATTTTTGTGCAAAAAGTGCTGAATCGCTGAAAAAGCCCGTATTTACAGGGTTTGAGCAGGTTAAAACGTTCAGATAAAGTTGTACAACTTTGCGGGTAGGGCAATCTGGCGCAGATAGACAGGTGTCGTCCCTGACAACGATCTCCGGCCGGGACGCGTCAGACGCGCCCGATAATGAGGTTATCTTTCATCGTCGTTTTCCGGCCGGAGCCGGATGACGTCCTCGCTGTGTTTTCCATCATCTTCCCGCCCTGCGACTGTTAGCCAGTGCAGTTCGGATCGATCCCGGATGTCATGATGCTGATAGCTCTTCAGCCAGCGTCTGGCCTCCGAGATAGCCGTTAGCCTTGCGGCGTGGGTTTCATTTTCAGCCATCCGACCCAGCTCAGCGATGAGTGTCTCAACGCTTATTTCTTTCTCACCGAGAGCCAGGCTAATGACAGCTTCGCCAATAATGGCGTTACCTTTCTCGTCGTTGTGAAATAACACGTAGTCTCCTTTTGTTTGCGAATTAGACATAACCTCATTTGTCAGTTTAGTAACCACAAACCTGGACAGAATTTTAATTTTGTAAAGGGCACCTCTGTAACGCAAAAAAAGCGCCCTTCGCTGGCCCCCCCCAAAAAAAAACTGTAACTTACCTTCAAGCGAAGCGGTAGACTAAAAAAAAGATCGCTGCTGAATTTTTAATCCTTTTAAATACATAAGGTTAAAATTTTAAAAATCATAATCATGATCCCTTCTACCGCGTAAGTCGATGCAGATAACTATTATTTTTCCTCTTTTTCCGCCTGAATTAACAAAATTCATCTCGTCAGGGCACAAATACCTCAGCGTAAATTGGCGTTCGGCTACCTGTAACTGTTAATGTGGCGGCGACAATCACCAGAACCGGAGCATTCATGCTTACAACAATAATTTACCGCAGCCATCTTTCTGACGATGTACCTGTGAAATCCCTTCCTGGCATGGTGGATAAAGCCAGCCAGCTGAATGCATCCCATGAAGTGACCGGCATCCTGCTGTTTAACGGCACGCATTTTTTTCAGATTCTGGAAGGGCCGGAAGCAGGCGTGCTGGATATCTACAGCCGCATCTGCGCCGACAAGCGCCATCACAACGTGGTAGAGCTGATGCGCGACTACTCGCCAGCGCGCCGTTTCGGCAACGCCGGTATGGAGCTCTTTGATCTACGCGAGCATGAGCGGTCCACCGTCCTGCAGGCGGTGCTGGATAAGGGCACCTCGCGCTATCGCCTCACCTACGACGATCGCGGCTTACAGTTCTTACGCACCTTTGTCGAATCGCGCGAAAAAGAGAACTATTTTGAAGTGCCGCCGGTTGAATACTGGGACTTTATTGCCGACCAGACAGGCGCCTCAGACGCCTGGCCCGCCAATCACGGCGTGACCTTTAAGCCAGTTATCGATCCGCTGGGTCGCCAGGTCACGGCGATTGAGGCTATCGCTACGCTGAATGAAGAGGGAGAAGTCGCGCCTGAAGGTTTGCTGAAATATCAGGCCAGCCTGAACGCCGCCAGACAGGCTTTCAACCAGGCGGGCAGAGCCTGCCCGGAAGGCATGCCGCTCTACGTCAGCCTGCTGCCGATGACGCTGGTGGTCATCCCTGAGGCGGTGCGCGTGATTGTGGATGAGATCCGCAGCGCCGGACTGGTGCCAGAGCAGGTGATTATCGGCGTCAGCGAAACAGAGGTGATTTCTCAGCTTGATGCGTTTTCGGTTGCGGTAAGGCAGCTCAAGGAAGCGGGCATCAGCTTGTCGATCGATAACTTCGGCGACGGTTCTGCAGGGCTTTCCATGCTGACCCGCATTCAGCCCGATCGTATTCGCATCGGCGCGGGCATTATCCGCGACGTCCACCGCAGCGGCCCAAGACAGGCAGTGGTTCAGGCAATTATCAAGTGCTGCTCCGCGCTGGAAATTACCGTCATCGCCGCCGGCATTGAACGTCCGGAAGAGTGGATGTGGCTGGAAGCGGCAGGCGTTATCAACTTCCAGGGCCGTCTGTTCAGCGATACCGGCGCCGCCGTCGCCTGGCCGGAGCTTCGCGAAGCGATTTAACGGATTGCCCGTCGAGCAGGGATGCTCGTTCACTCTCATCACTTCCCCTCCCTCGCCCTTTTTTATTGCATGCAGAGTCAGTATGCTGCTTCCTGTCTTTCTTTTTTACAGGAGTTGCCGTGACTGAAAAACGCTATTACGCCAGCGATGCGCTGGAGACTGAAAGCCAGGTAATAAGCTGCACGCCACAGGACGAGGATCGCTACTGCGTCATTCTTTCTGCCACGCTGTTCCATCCGCAGGGCGGCGGTCAGCCCTCTGACAGAGGCACCATTAACGACGTAAACGTGCTGCAGGTGGTGCAGGATGGCGACCAGGTACTTCACTTTACCGATGGGCCGCTGGAGCCGGGTCCGGCACGGCTAAAGGTTGACGCCGGGCTACGCGCGCTCCACTCCCGCTACCACTCCGCCGGCCATCTTATCGGCCTGGCGGGAGAGAAATATGGCTGGCTGGGCGTAAAAGGAAACCACAAGCCGGGCGAAGGTCGCATCGTTTTTGAGGCCGTCGCGCCTTTGACGCCCCTCACCCTTGATGAGCTTAATGCCGATGCGGCGGCGCTGGTTCAGCGCGGCGACAGTCGCGTTATCACTGACGCGGCGGGGAAACGTATGGTGACCTGGGGCGATCTCAAACCCTATGCCTGCGGCGGCACCCACGTGCAGAATACGCTGGAAATCGGCAACATCCGTATCCTTAAGCTCAAAGAGAAAAAAGGGCAGCTCTCCGTTCAGTACGAGCTGGATGCCTGAGTTTGCCCTGATCTCGATTAATCTTACCTTTCAGAGATATCGGCAAAACGGTGCGTATCTCACCCAGGACATTCCTTACGCTGCACTATGATGAAGGGGTAACACACAGCAACGTGTTGCCTACGAAATCAAGATGCTAAAGACACGCTCTGTTGCCCGCCCCGTGCGGGCTTTTTTGTGGACGGCATCCCCTGCCCTGGCTAGCGGCCGATGCAGGCGCGATAATCCGCTGCGCCACTGCAGGCAATCTGTGCATCAATGCGTGCCATCATCTCGCTGAAAAAAGGATTGGAAGTGGCGCGCATAAACGTCTCCGGGCCAACAGTCAGGCTGCTGGTTTCGCCACGTAGCGAGAGGGTACCCAGCGAGATGCCATAGCGGTTCTTCTCGCCTGGCTGCGTGCCATAGAGATCGTCGCTCAATGGAAAAGGCACGGCGATATGCGACAAAGAGAACATATCCTGCGGCCAGGCAAGGTTTAAAGGTTCAATCCGTTCGTCGACCTCGCCCGCATTGATGGTGCGCGCCTCAGTTTGATAGGTGGCTGGCGTTCGGTTAGTAATGACGGTCGTCGCGTAAGCGCGCGGCGCGGCAGGCAGCAGACGACTGACCGCTGAGGGAAGCGGCGCGCGGAACAGCGCACTCATATTGGCCGCCTGGTTGATATCAAAAATCACCAGGCTGCTGCCGTTGCGCGGCAGATAGCGATAGAGCGCATCGACCACCGCGCGCGTGCTGACCGTGGCGTCCATGACCGACTGAAAGGTGAGCACCGGCGCCAGCGCGCTAATCTGGCCGCTACGCGCGGCCTGAGCAATCTGCCCCTGCAGCGACTGAGTCAGCAGCCAGGACTGGCGCGCAGCGTTCACGGGAAACGAATTGTATTTGAAGGGGTTATATTCCGGTACAACGTTGAGCCAGGCGGTTCGGGCGAAGGCAGGAAACAGCGCAGGCCAGCCTGCAACACCGGCGAAACGGGCATAGCCGGTAACGCCAGTCATCGGCGACAGTAAAACGATCTGCTGCGGGGCGCGCAGCGTTTTATCGCTCAGGCTCTCCAGCGCATATTTCATCGCCAGTGCGCCGCCGTTGGAGTAGCCCACCAGATGCAGCGGCCGCTGCGCGCCTGCCAGCCGGGTTGCCTCCCGCACCGCCAGCCGGGTCGCCGCCATCCAGCTCTGCCAGTTAACGGCGGTGAGGGATCCCGGCGCCGTGCCATGCCCGGGCAGCCTCGGCACAACCGCGACAAAGCCGCGCTGCTGATAATCGTGCGCCAGATAGCGCACGCTGTAGGGGGAGTCGGTCAGGCCATGCAGCAGCACTACCGCGCCCCGAATGTCGCCTTTGGGCATCAGAATAAACGAGCGATTCCAGTCGGTATCGAAGCGCGCCGGATAAACTGCGCTGCCAGGATAAAAGCGGTTCAGCGCGTTTTTATCCTCATCGCTGAGCGCATCGCTCAGCTCGGTTTTCATCTCCTGGAAAATGCGCGCTTCACGCTGCTGATAGTCGGCGAAGCTGGCGCGATCAATCTCATCGGCGGACATCTCATCGGCCACCCAGCTGTGCCAGGGATGCAGCGGCGATCCCTGCTCTGACTGGTAAATACGACCGGTAAAGAAAACCAGCAGCAGAACAGCGCTGACGACCAGCGCCCGTCTGGTCAGCGTTAAGAGAGTCTGAGTCCGTGCCATCTGTTGGTCCTCCGGTAAGCTGACGGCGATTTTGTCCTAAAAGCCGCTGCGCCACCAGCCCGACATCGCCCTTAACTAAAATGCAGCCTTAACAGGTTTTAAAAAAACGTAGCCGTCAAGCCGTCGCATAAAAATGTGCGCAGCGGCACAGCAGCAATTTTTAAATCGACCATAGTGACAGGTTCATTTCAAATAAACCCTGCCATAAATAATAATAACAGGGTTATGTGGTAAATCATCGCCCTACTTATATACTCAACTTATAGAGCCCGAAGCATTAATTAGGCTGCAAACCGGCTTATCCGGCCTGAGCATTATTGAAAACTGACGGGGAGCTTTCCAATGCGTAATTTCAGGTTACCGCTGTTGATTGCCCTTTCTCTTTTAGGCGGCTGTCAGATGACGCCGCAGGAAGCAAGAATGAAATCTGCTGACTTTCATCAGGTTAGCAACCGAAGCGCCGGACAGTTAAGTGAATGCATCTATCGCGGCTGGTCATCCACCGAGGTTGTGCAAAAAGATAACACCACCCATCTTGAGCATGAAAGCCAAAGAGTGACGGTCTATACCTGGGAAAATTCAATGTTCGCCGATGTGTATAAACGCGGCGCAGGATCGGAGGTGCATTTTTATAAAACCTTTACCATGGGGCCGGAAGTGCTCGCGGATCGCAGCCGCATAGTGAAACGCTGCGCCTGACGCGTATTTATATCGGCTGGCCGACGCCAGCCGATCATCCGTTAATTAATGTTAGCGACGGCCTTTAATTACCGAGGCTTTCCAGCTGAAATCGGGAACTTCGCTCTCTTTCATCGCTTCAGGTTTCTTTCTGCGCGTCGGCGTCTTTTTGGCTTTTTCAGCCTGCGCTTTTTGTTTCGCCAGTTTCACGCTCATAATCTGCTGCCGGGCTTCGGCGGTAAACTCTTTCTCTTTTTTGACGTCCGGCTCTTTGCCGGTACGCTGGCGATACTTTTCCATCAATCCTTTTATAACGCCCTCTACCGCCAGCCGCTCATCCGGGTTGAACTGGTCGATGGAAATCATCTTTTTATCGTTCATAGCGTCGCGTCCTGAGTGAATTCACAGCGGTGAGTGTACGCTGAATAGTGATTGATTGCTGCTGCTTCGGCTTTCTTGTACCCTTCCCGCTCCCTGACAGAAGGAGTTTATATGACCGATCATCGCACAAAAGACCCGCTGCACGGCGTCACGCTTGAAATGCAGGTGAATGCATTAGTGACGCGCTTTGGCTGGCTGGAACTGAGTAAACGGATCGCTATCAACTGCTTCAAAAACGATCCGAGCGTTAAGTCGAGTTTGAAATTTTTGCGTCGTACGCCCTGGGCGCGCGCCGAAGTGGAAGCCCTCTATCTCGATTCGCTGAATGAACCGGCTGTTGAAGCCAGCGCCGAGCCAGCATTTAATCCCTGGACGGCCGGTCAGAATAAGTAATCTGGGCCGGGCAAAAACGGGTTTACCACCTATGAGAAAGGCTCATTCAGCCTGGAGCAGCAGATCCAGTTGGCCGACGCCCTGGTAACTGCCCACCATCCCGGCGCGCGCTGTGGTCACCAATAACAGCGCCCTACGCATTCAAAAGCTGAATGAATCGCGCGGCTTGAAGTGCGGTACTTTACCGCACGCCGGACAACGCGAAGTGAATCCGGGCTGGGAAGAGGTGCTTAGCTGGCTGCTCATACCGTCAGGTAAGAAACACATTGCCCTTGCGCGCCCCAGCGGCTGCCGCCCGCACGCTCAGTCTGGTTCTTGTTGTGCACGCATATGGGCCGCGCTTTCATTTTCTCCCGGACATTGCGATGCTGAGCATTGTTCGCGGAATTATCCGGCTGATGACGCTGGATAACCCAACGCAGGGCTCTGCGCTTGAATTCGACGCTCTTTCCGTTCGGTTAAAGGCTGCGTCAGAACGCCGGATTGATTGGATGCATCCCAACACGCTGACGAACGCGAAAATCGAGCAGATGAAGGGCTGCTATTCCTTCGTGGTCGTGGATCAGGCACATCGGTGCGCTAATGAGCTGCTGGAGGCGCTGAGAGAGACGATTTACCCTCAGCGGCGGCTTTGATAGCCCATGTCCCGATGTGCGCACGGGGGGCGTTTAAGCGCGCTGTGACAACTGGCCTTTATACTGATGACAATCGACGCCTGCCGTTTGGGTAAGTTTTTTACCCTGGAAGCTAAAAAGGCCCGCGAGCAGAGCGGCGAGGATTCGGAGCTTTACCGTTCGACGGTTACTGGCGGAATTTCTACAGGCGTAAAAAAGTCCCCTTACTGGTTTTTTTTCCAGACCAGAATAATACTTATTTGGGCAATGGTTTTTCATCGTCCGTATTAACACCCGTATCGACTAACGTTGCTGGCAAAGTAAGATCTACGAGATGTTTTAGAGATTCGTTAGCTGCTTTGCGGGGTTCATCTGCACAGACAATAACTATCCCACCAATGATCATTGCTACAAATACGACACCAAGCGCGCCCGAAATACTCCCGCCAATCCATTTAAAAGCATTTATTACAAATTTTTTAATGCCTTGGGGCTGATTTTGCTGTTGGGTCCATTTAGCAATATGTTCTGCCCATTCTTGACGAGCAATCTTTGAGGCATCTTGCAAGTCGGCATTCAACTGGGTTATCTGAGCTATATAGGTTGAAGCCTGCATCTTAAAATCCTGCTCATGCTGCTGCTTCGCATCTTGCCTTGCAACAGCATTAGCGGCATCGATTAGGGCTTTGATAACCGATTCGCCAGAATCGCGAAACTGCTTAAGCCGGATAGGATCACTTACAAGCTCGTCATGCCAGCCCTTTAATTTTGCTTCAACAATCGCTTCTGTGGCTCCAGGCTCAGATGCAAAAAAAACGGCCCTTTCACTTTTATGAGATTTATATAAGGCGTAAGCCATTAACTGAGCCGGATCTTCACTATCCTTTACAATCTCAGTAAAAGCATATTTTCTGGGATGGCCGTTCATAGCATTTCCATATACAAAAGCCCCAAAGAGGGGCTCCATTGTTCAGACTGAATTATAAGGTGGCGGCTTTTAGCGCCCGCTTAATAACGTCTAACCCAGCGGCATAACTTAAACCACTTTCGCTTTTGGCTTCGTCGATACCTACCTGAGGTTTCAGTTCCATAAGTTCGACAGTAACATCCGCTGAGCCATCGGATTTCACGTCAATCCTGACATCATGGCCTTGGGCCATCATTTCTATCGCCCGCATATTAAGAGCTGAAAGGATGTGTTTATCGTTAATACTCGCTACTGTCAAGCGTGCCTTCGCGACCATTTCTTCTGGGTTGAAACCTGGGAATTTGATTAAATCTGGCATTTGATCCCCCTTAACTTTCTATCAGTTTACCACGCTGTACAGCTTTTACTCAAAAGTCTTTTGCCGCCTCAGATCCCCCCATTCCACCAAATGCAATTTTCCCTCAACTGGCCGCCTAGACCTACTATTTGGAACGACTATGCCTATCCTTCCAGAAAGTAACCTGCTGCCGGGCTTCAGCGCCCGTAGCCCAGAAGAACCCCCCTTGAACCGCTCCCGCCATGTCGGTGCGGTCCTCCTCAGCGGCCTGACGCCCGATTTCGTAGCTGCAGATCTGCTTGCTGCGGCAGCTATCAACACGCCCTCTACACGGGCACAGTTGTGCTTGTTGCGGGCGGTTGCAATGTCTATGCGTGTCAATTTCATTAACGCCTCTGGCGCTGGCGCAACGCGGGCCGAAGCAATGACGGCTCTGTATCGCCTGGCGACACACAGAAATTAGCATGTACTGGCCATTTCCCCTGAGCGGCGGATGCTCAATGTCGCCGAAGCGCTGATGCGACACAGCTTTCACCAGCTGCTTTGACAGGCAACAGGGCTGAGGTTTATACGCAACTGTTTCGCGCTGTCATTGCTTACGGGAGAGTAAAAAAGTCAAACATGCCTGAGCCTTTACCCAACAGACGATCGGGAAGCGGCGTCAGAAAGCATGTCAATAAATGCCAGACTCCAGGCGTGGATCTCTACGGAAGCCCTTAATCCGTGCACCCAAAAAGGATCTTCAGCAAAAAGATCAAAGGCATCCTCTTCAGTAGCGGCTTCAACAACCCATAAAGCGCCAATGGGCCGATCGCTATGCTTTTCACGTAAAGATCCGGCGAGCCTGATAACGTCTCTTTTGCTTTTCAGCCATGCAATATGCGCGTCGAAATAGCGCTCTCTGACGCTTAACTGTGCTGAACTATCGGTAAATCGAATGGCGAATAGCATGGTTTGCCCTTTTTCCAGCGCCTTGAAACAGATCGGGATAAGTGCTTCACACTCTACTAAAGATTCACCCGCTACAGGCGCTTTATCTCGGTGGCCGCTAGTGAAAATAAGAAAGAAACCATCCCTGGTCATACAGAGGAGAAAAAAACCGGCGTGAGGGGGGAGAAAAAGCAGGAGAACCTTAGCTGCGCAGCAGCGCCAGCACCATGTCCGACGTCTGATTGGCGATTTTCATGACCGCATTTTGACCCTGTTGCAGGATCTGCGCCTGCGCCAGGCGGCTCGCTTCCTGCGCGTAGTCGGCATCCTGAATGCGGCTGCTCGCCGACTGTGTATCAATGCTCTGCTGCGCCAGCACCGTTCTGTTCGATTCATAGCGGTTAATCTTCGCGCCGTAGTAGGAGCGATAAGCGCTCACTTTCTCCAGCGCCGCATCCAGCGCTTTGCTGGTAACGGAAATATCACTGCTGGTTAACAGCGTCGTATTCTTCAGCCCCAGCGTTTTCAGGTCAGCGGGCGTCGGCTTCAGGGTATCGAACTGCATCTGCTGACCAAAATCGGCGCTGGTCACGACGTCAAAATGCTGGCTCTTAATGGGCGGTACTGCGGGTTGCGTCACCGGCTCCGGCAGATCGCCCCAGGTAAGCTGGCTGGTAAAAGAGCCGTTGCCCACCACGACCACAATCAGATCTTCCGTCACCTTATCCAGGCTGATGCGCTCCAGCGGATTGCTCTTGATGGTGCCATTGTTATAGTCGCCGGTTGCGGTGTCCTCATAACGATCGCCATCGCCGCTGTAGCTAATGTTCATGCCGTTATAGCTCATCGAGGCGCTGCCGCTCAGCGACCAGCTCGCCCCGCCCTGAAGCAGCTGGGAATCGTCATAGGTGGCGCCGCTGTCAAAACCGTTGGCGCTGGTCAGCAGTGACGTTGTCGCGGTAGCGTTATCGATGATCCCTTTGCTCACCCAGGTAAAGTCTGGATCGCTGCCGTTGATCGGGGTGCCGACCAGATGCTTGCCGTCGCGCGTAAACAGCTGCAGGTCGTCATCCTGCGCCAGCGAGTCGATGCTGATAGTAATGTTGGTCGCGCCTGCCGGAATATAAGCGAGCGGTATCACGCCGGAGGTAAACGAATAGCTCTGATTCGCCACCGGGAACTTATTTTTGATCGGCTGCACGTTGCCCAACAGCGCAGGCGGCAGCTCCGGATCGTCTGTTGCCAGCGGGTACTGACCAAATATCTCCGTCTGCTGAGAAATGTCGGTGATGCTTGCCAGAATCTGCTGATACTCATTGTTGACGCTGGCGCGGTCGGCGTCCGAGAGGGTACCGTTCGCCGCCTGGATCGCCAGGCTTTTGGCGCGAATAAGTTTGTCGCTAACGGTGCTGAGGCTGCTTTCAGCGGTCTGCGCCAGGCTGATGGCATCGTTCAGGCCGCGCGAAACCACGCTATCCGCCTTAGCGGTCGCCGTCATCCGGTTACTTATCGCCTGTCCCGCCGCATCATCTTTTGCGCTGTTGATACGCGAGCCTGATGAGAGTTGTTCTATAACCTGCTCCAGCGCTGACGAGCTGTTATTCATCGATTTACTCGTCAGCGCGGCAAATTTGTTATGGTTTATTGTTAACATAGCCGCTACATACCTCATGGAACCTGTATGATTTATCGGCATGGCGAAAGGTGGCTTTAGCCACTTACCCAGCAGCGACGCTGCTTTGCGGCCCGTTTGCCTTTAAGTGGCTGATTGGAAATTGATTTAAGTTGCAAAAAAATTACAGATTTATGGGCAGAGAATAGGCTGGTTGTGACCGCTGGATACTCTATTGCGCGTTGACCTCAATGCCCGCCGCGATCAAACAGCCTTTGAGGACGCCAAACGCATCCTGACACTGCCGCTCATTAACGCAGGCGTAGCCGAGCAGCAGGCCGCGTGCGCGCTGCGGATGCATATAGTACTGCGAGAGCGGCCGCACCTTTACGCCGCGCTTGAGCGCCTCTGCGCTAATCGCAACGTCATCACAACCCTCTGGCAGCCGCAGCACCAGATGCAGCCCTGCCTCATGATTGACCGGCGGCAAAAAATCTGGCCCCAGATAGCGCTCGATCAGCCTGCATAAAAACTGACGCCGCTGACCATAAAGCAGGCGCATGCGACGGATATGATCCATATAGTGCCCCTGGCGGATGAACTCTGCCAGCGCACGCTGGATTAAGAGATGGCCACCGCGATAGAGCTCGGTCGCCGCGGTGCGCATCGGCTCCGCCAGCATCTTCGGCACCACCATGTAGCCAATGCGCAGCGCCGGATAGAGCGTTTTGCTGAAGGTGCCCATATAGATGACCGGCGCATCCTCTTCCAGCCCCTGTAGCGACGGCCAGGGGCTGCCTGAAAAGCGAAACTCGCTGTCGTAGTCATCTTCGATAATCCAGCTGCCGTGACGTCGCGCCAGCGCCAGCAACGCCTTACGCCGCGCCAGACTCAGGTGCGCGCCCAGCGGATATTGATGTGACGGCGTCACGAATACCATGCGAGGCGGCGCGCCGGACGCGGGCACAATGCCTTGATCATCGACCGGGATGGCGCGAATTTTCATGCCGTTTTTACGCAGCAGGTTGCGCGTGCCCCAGTATCCTGGCTCCTCCATCCACACCAGATCCCCCGGATCGCCCAGCACGCAGCTTACCAGGTCCACCGCCTGATGCACCCCTTCGGTGATCAGGATTTGATCGGCATCCGCCTTCACCGAGCGCGCCACGCGCAGATACTCCACCAGCGCATGCCGCAGATCGGGACAGCCGCCGCCGCTGCTGTAGATCAGCCGGTGAACGTCGGGATCGCGATTGAGCCGCGCCTGGATCTGGCTAAACAGCTTATGCGGGAATTCGGTCACATCAGGCGCGCCGGGCACGAAGGCGCCCCACTGATAGGGCGAGGCGGTGGCATGCCCCAAGAGCGTTGCGCCACGTTTTGACAGGGTGGCCGGCAGCGGCGCGGCTGTCGGCTGAAGCAGCGCGATCGCCTGGCTTTGCAGACAGATCTCCGGCAGCGTCTCCACCACCCGGGTGCCGCTGCCGGTGCGTGCCGTCACGTAGCCCTGCGCCATCAAACTTTCATAAACATGCAGTACCGTATTTCGCGATACGCCCAGCTCGCGCGCCATGTCGCGCGTAGGCGGCAACCGCCCGCCGCGAGGAAAAACCCCTTCAATAATAGCGGCCTGTATGCAGGCCAGCAGTCGCTGCTGTAGCGAACCGCTCTGCAAAACCTGCAGTCGCTCTAACAGGTGATCGGCATATAACAGCTGCAATTGGCTCCATCCCACTCTCTGAAATTGGCTCTGGCAACTTACCTCTTCGCACGCATTAATAAAAGCGTTTGTCGGGAAATGTAAATAAAACGTTTCAGCTTCCCGGCTCGCTAGCGCGAGTCTGGCCCCCTGCTTGTCCCGGGCACCCAAGCCCGGCGCCGTTCTGGAGAGGTATTGATGACGAGAATGCAGAGTGCGAATGAAGGTGCACTGGCACAAAATCTTAAGCCGCGCCATGTGCGCATGTTGTCCATTGCTGGCGTGATTGGCGCAGGCCTGTTTGTAGGATCTGGCCACGCTATCGCCGAGGCGGGCCCGGCGGTGCTTATCGCCTATGCCGCCGCTGGCGCGCTGGTGGTGCTGATTATGCGTATGCTGGCGGAGATGGCGGTGTCGCTGCCCGATTCCGGCTCTTTCTCGACCTATGCTGACAAGGCGCTCGGCCGCTGGGCCGGGTTTACCATCGGCTGGCTCTACTGGTGGTTCTGGGTGCTGGTGATCCCGCTGGAGGCGAATGCGGCTGGCACCATCCTGCACGCCTGGTTTCCGCAAATCGCCATCTGGCAGTTTACGCTCGCCATTACGCTGGTGTTGACCCTGACCAATTTGCTGAGCGTGAAAAACTACGGCGAGTTTGAGTTCTGGTTTGCCCTGCTCAAGGTTGCGGCGATTGTCGCGTTCCTGTGCGCCGCCGGGCTGGCCGTATTGGGCTATCTGCCCAACAGCGGCGCCAGCGGCCTCCAGCATCTTTATGATACCCAGGGCTTTATGCCCAACGGCATCGGCAAGGTGATGGCGGCGATTCTGACCACCATGTTTTCATTTATGGGCACCGAAATTATCACCATCGCTGCCGCCGAATCGAAGAACCCCGGCAAACAGATTACCCAGGCCACCAATTCGGTTATCTGGCGTATCGCGCTGTTCTATCTGCTGTCGATATTCTTCGTGGTCGCTCTGGTGCCCTGGAATTCACCGTCGCTGGTTGAGCATGGATCTTATCAGACGGTGCTGCAGGCCATGAATATTCCGCACGCCAGGCTGATCGTCGACGTCGTGGTGCTGATCGCGGTCTGCAGCTGCCTTAACTCGGCGCTCTATACCTCTTCGCGCATGCTCTACTCCCTGTCGCGGCGACAAGATGCGCCTGCAGCGGCATCCCGCACCACGCGCAGCGGTACGCCATGGGTGGCGGTGCTGCTCTCAACGGCGGCGGCGTTTGTCGCAGTGGTGGCTAACTATCTGGCGCCCAGCAGGGTGTTTGAATTCCTGCTGGCGAGCTCAGGCGCCATCGCGCTGCTGGTCTACCTGGTGATTGCCTTCTCTCATCTGGTGCTGCGCAAAAAGCGCGAAAAGGCGGGTGAAACGCTGAGTTACCGCATGTGGCTGTTCCCCGGCCTGACCTGGCTGACCATTCTGTTTATCGTCACCGTGCTGGTTTGCATGCTGTTCAACCCGCAGCATCAGAATGAGCTGCTGGCGACCGGCGGCCTGACGCTGGTAATTATCATCGCCAGCCTGCTGCTGCCGCGCAGAGCGCGGCAGCAGCAAACAGCGCGCTTCTACCCCGTGCGCTCCTCTGAAAACGGCTGACTGGCCAGGCTGGGGCGCGCCGTACGCAGGGCGGCGCGCTTCAGCCCCTTTTCCCACGCTAAATGAAGCCGTTAACCTTTGCTCCAGTAGGCCATAAAACTCAGGTTGTCGCTCGCCAGCTGCCGCTCCTCCAGCAGATAGCGCCGGATATGCCTGACGGCTGAAGACTCCGCCGCGATCCAGCCATAAAAACGATTCGCCTTGCGCGCCGCGCCGCGCCATAACATCGGCTGCTCAACCTCACGGCAGGCATGCGGTGAAGGGCTGAGCGCAAAGCCAGGCACGACGAGGTTCGCCTTAAGCGCCTGCAGCAGCGCTGCGCCGTGGGCTGACCGGGTTTGGTCCCGCGGGAGCCAGAAAACGTGTGCAAAGGCGTAGTCACGCCAGTCGATGCAGTCCTCCGTCCGCGGCACCTCCTGAAAAATCTGCAGCGCGGGCGGCGACGCCATTTGTGCCACCTGCTCAAGGATCCCTTTGACCGCCGGCAGCGCCGTCTCGTCGGCGACCACCAGACCGCGCTCTACCTCGGGATGAGGCTGCCATTCATATCCGCCGCTGTCGTCGACGTGCTGCCGGTTGGGCGCAACCATCTGCAGAGCGTCGCCCGGCGCGGCGCCGATAACCCAGGCCGAAGCGGGCCCCTCTGTACCATGAATGACAAACTCCACCTCAACCCGGCGCTCGGCAACGTCAACCGCGCGCAGCGTGTAGGTGCGCGGTATCGGCCTTTGCGCTGGCGGTAAGGTTTTCAGCTGCTCGCGCCACGGAAGATGCGCGGATAACGAGGCGGGAACGCCCTGTATCGACGGAAAGAGAAGCTTTATGCGTTGATCGGGCCCGTCGCGCTTCATCATCCCGACCTCTTCGCCCGTAAAGAGGCAGCTCACCAGCGACGGAGAGAGCCATCTTTTGCGCAGCAGGGTGAGAGTGAATAAGCGGTAAGCGGGAATGGCGTCCATATGTTTTCCTGACGTTCAGCGCGCGCTTTCCGCGCTTGCTGTGAATTGCAGCCGACAGGCCAGCATGAAAAATATCGCTGCTGCGATCCATGCGCCCGCCAGCACGTAGTGCTGTCCCCACTGCCACGTGATGAGGGGGATCAGCAAGGCGCTCAGGCCGTAGCCAAGGGTATGGCTGGTGGCGATCAGGCCCGCCCCTTTGCCCATTGAGAGTTTTTGATTCAGCATCAGCTGATAGGCGGGCGTCGCCATCGCGGCGCCAAAAGAGGTAACGGCGATGCCCACATAAAGCGCAATAAGGTTGCCGACGACCATGATACCCAGCCCTGCGCTCATCAACACCGCCGCGCTAAACAGCAGCGGCTGAACCTGCAGCCGCTGCGGCCTGACCACCAGAAACTGCGCCAGCAGAGTGGCGATGGCGGCCAGGCTTAGCAGCCAGGCGATATGGCGACTGACGGCCCCCGGGGCGCTCATGGTATCGCGCAGCACGGGCGCCAGCCCGATCTGCATCAGGCTGATGCTGAGGGCGAGCAGCGCCGCCAGCGCCAGAAGCGGCAGCAAACTGCTCTGCCAGCGCGCCGCCTGATGCGCAACCTGCGCCAGCGGCGGATCGCCATACTCGCGGCCGATCAGCATCAGGGCGAAGAGCGGCGCGGCGGCCATCAGCCACAGCGGCGCCATCGGATAAAGGCTGAGAGCGCCCGCCGCCAGAGGCGGCCCCAGCAACCTCCCGCAGCTTAGCCCGGAGCTGATCGCCGCCAGCGCCGCCATGCGCCGCTCGGCGCCCGCGCGCTGCATCGCCCAGGTCTGCGCGGCGGGCACCATACCCGAGACGGTCAGACCGTAAACCATCCGCGACAGAATCAGCGCGGCAAGCCCGACCGGCATGCCGATTTGTTTTCCCGCCATCAGCCAGACCGCCAGCGCCAGCATGCCGAAGCTGGCCAGATAGCCTGACAGCGATGCCACCACGACAAATTTACAGCCCTTCACCTCGGAGACGCGTCCCCACCAGGGCGAAGCGGGCAGAAACAACATCGAACCAAACATCAGTAAACCGGCCCAGGTGGAGAGCGTCAGGCCGGTCATCTCTACCAGCTGCGGCAGCACAACCAGTAAGCCGTTCTGACCAATCCCCAGCAGCCCGGCGCAAAAAGCCAGCGGCCAGCTTGATTTTCCCGGCCCGGTCATGCGCGCCTGCTCTGTAATAACTGACACATAAATGTAAAGACACCGTTAAAAACAGGGATATAGAGTTCAAGAGATGTATGCAAATATTGCAAAAATGATTGCCTTTGTAAATTAAATAATTATCATAACGATAATCATTATCAGTTAAGAAGTGAGATTATCTTATGGATGGCTTCTCTCAAACGGCTGGCGTGGACGTGGCGGCGCAGTGCTTTCTCAATGCGCTGTTTCGCGAAACGCGCGACTGGAAATACGTTGCCGATGCCGCGCCAGGTCAGAGGCAACATATTGACCTGCCCCTTTCGTCATCGCAGACGATCCGCCTGCCGCTGCGCTACTTCTCTCCTACCCAGCACCATCACTATCAGTTTCCTGCACGGCTCATCAGCCCCGATTCGCTCGAGGGAGAAGCCATCAGCTTTGCCACCCTGGTCTCGCTGATTCTGGCCAAACCGGCCATTCGCGCGGAGCTCGATTGCGACGTCATCGAACGCTTCCGGCAGCGCGTGGGCGAAAGCCATGCCCATACCTGGCAGGCGATCAATTTGCGTCATCGCTGGTCAGAGCTTCGCAAAAAAGCGCTTTCGTTTGCTGAGGCCGAACAGGCGCTGCTGGTGGGCCATGCGTTTCACCCCGCGCCGAAGTCGCATGAGCCCTTCAACGAAGCAGAAGCGCGCCGCTATCTGCCTGACTTCGCCTCCGACTTCCCGCTGCACTGGCTCTCTGTCGATAGCGACGCGGTGGCGGGCGAAAGCCTCGGCCTGTCGTTGCGCGCCCGTCTGCTGCGCATTGCCGCGCAGAGCGCGCCCGCGCTGCTGAGCCACTTTACCGACCGGCGCTGGCTGATCCCGATGCATCCGTGGCAGGCCCGCCACCTGCTGTCGCAGGCGTGGTGCCAGCAGCTGGTCGCCAGCGGCGCGCTGACGGACTTAGGCGAGTGCGGCAGCGCCTGGCTGCCCACCAGCTCTTCGCGTTCGCTCTACTCGCCTGCCAGCAGCGATATGATCAAGTTCTCGCTCAGCGTGCGGCTGACCAATTCGGTGCGCACCCTGTCGGTGAAAGAGGTCAAGCGCGGCATGCGCCTCGCGCGCCTCGCCCAGACGCCGCGCTGGCAGTCGTTGCAGATGGACTATCCCACTATGCGCGTGATGCAGGAGGATGGCTGGGCCGGGCTGCGCGCCGCGGATGGCGCGATCCAGGAAGAGAGCCTGATGGCGTTTCGCGTCAACAGCCTTTTCGCTACCCCGGCCGCCCAGACCAACGTGCTGGTCAGTCTGACGCAGGCCGCGCCAGACGGCGGCGACAGCCTGCTGGCGGCGGCGGTCAGAAGGCTGAGCCTCCGGCTCGGGCTGACGCTGGCCCAGGCGGCGCAGTGCTGGCTGGACGCCTACTGCGATCGCGTACTGCTGCCGCTGTTCGGCACTGAGGCCAATTACGGCCTGGTGCTGCTGGCGCATCAGCAAAACATCCTGGTGGAGATGCAGCAGGATCTGCCGGTCGGCCTGCTCTACCGCGACTGCCAGGGCAGCGGCTTCACGGAGAACGCGGCTGACTGGCTGGCGCAGATTGAGGAAGCGGATGCGGAAAACCGCTTTAGCCGCGAGCAGGTGCTGCGCTACTTCCCCTACTACCTGCTGGTCAACTCCACGCTGGCGGTTACCGCCGCGCTGGGCGCCGCAGGCTTTGAGACCGAAGCGCGCCTGATAGCGCAGGTGCGCGACCGGCTGACGGTGTTGCGCAGTCGCGTCAGCGATACCCGCAGCCTCGATTACGTGCTCGACAGCCAGTACTGGAACTGTAAAGGCAATTTCCACTGCTATCTCCACGACCATAACGAAAATACCATCGCCGATCCGGCGGTGATCTACTTCGATTTCCAGAATCCGTTCTACAGGGAGAAGCCGTGATGCCAAACGCGCATATCGTACATGGCGACAGCGGTTTCCGCTGCGCGCTGACCGGCCAGGCGTTGCCGCTCATGCTTGGGCTGGACAACAGCGCCTCGCTGCAGTTTGTGGCGGCGATACCGGACGGCTGGCTTGCCGAGGCGATCGATCAGCTGCTGGTGGCCGCGCCGCACCTGAGCGGCGTACATCTGCCCTGGGCGCAGTGGCAGCATGAGCCGCAGGCGCAGGCGCTGTTCGCGGCGGTCAACGGCGACTATATTTCCCGCGAAACCTTCTGGCAGTTGCCGCTGTGGCAGCGCGGCGAACGGCCGACGGCCAGCGGCAAGATGCAGTTCAATGACGAGCGCCAGCTCTTTTACCCCGTGCGTCCCGCCAGGCCGGAAGGCGAAATTTATCGGCGCTACGATCCACAGGTCAAGCGGACGCTCAGCTTTCGCGTCGCCGACGTGGCGGAGGACGCCGCGCGCTTTACGCGCTGGATGAACGCCCCCCGCGTCAACGCCTTCTGGGAAATGGCGGCGCCGCAGCCGGAGCTGGAGAGCTACCTGCGCAAGCAGCTCGACTCCGCGTACTGCTGCCCGGTCATTGGCTGTTTCGACGACCAGCCGTTCGGCTATTTCGAAATTTACTGGGCGGCGGAAGATCGCATCGGCCGTCACTACCGCTGGCAGCCTTACGATCGCGGGCTGCATATGCTGGTGGGTGAAGAGGCGTGGCGCGGCGCGCACTTTATTCGCAGCTGGCTGCGCGGGCTGACGCACTACCTGTTTCTCGACGAGCCGCGCACGCAGCGCATCGTCGCTGAACCGCGCTACGATAATCAGCGTCTGTTCCGCCATCTGCCGGTTGCTGGCTATCACACCCTCAAGGAGTTTGATTTTCCCCACAAGCGCTCTCGCCTGGTAATGAGCGAGCGCCACCGCTTCTTTACGGAGGTGGGGTTATGATGTGGGCGCGCGTCAACCGCGAGATGATCGCCAAAATCCTCGCTGAGCTGGAGTATGAGCAGGCGCTGCGCGCCGTAGAGCGTTCAGCAGGCCGCTGGGAAATCACCGTGGGCACAGCGCGCTGGGCGTTTGCCGCCCGCCGCGGCATCTGGGGCTGGCTGCACATCGACCCCGCCTCTCTCAGCGGCGGGCCGATGGAGGCGGACGCGCTGCTGCGCCAGCTGGCCGTGACGCTGGAGATGAGCGATGCCCAGACGGCTGAGCATCTGGAAGATCTCTACGCCACGCTGCGCGGCGATCTGCAGCTGCTGGAAGCGCGCCAGTCGCTGAGCGCCGACGATCTGATCGCGCTCGATGCGGATGAGCTACAGTGCCTGCTCAGCGGACATCCCAAGTTCATCTTCAATAAAGGGCGTCGCGGCTGGGGGCTGGATGCGCTGCGCGCCTATGCGCCGGAGTACCGCAATCGGTTTCAGCTGCACTGGGTGGCGGTGCGCCGGGATAAGCTGGTCTGGAGCCATGAGGAGACCTGCGACATCGCTACCCTGCTCGCCAGCGCCATGGATGACGCCGAGCTGACGCGCTTTCACCAGCGCTGGCAGTCGGCCGGGCTCGACGACCGCTGGCTGCCGCTGCCCGTTCATCCCTGGCAGTGGCAGCAAAAAATCGCAATTCACTTTCTGCCGCAGCTGGCGCGCGGCGAGATAGTCGAGCTGGGCGCCTTCGGCGACCGCTATCTGGCGCAGCAGTCGCTGCGCACCCTGACCAATGTCAGCCGCGCGGCGCGGTTTGATATCAAACTGCCGCTGACCATCTATAACACCTCCTGCTATCGCGGCATTCCCGGCAGGTATATCGCTGCCGGGCCGCTCGCCTCCGGCTGGTTAGCGCGACAGTTCGCGCAGGATGAGACGCTGCGCGCCACCGGCGCCCGGATTCTGGCGGAGCCGGCCGCAGGCTACCTGTCTCACGAAGGCTACGCCGCGCTGCCGCAGGCGCCCTATCGCTATCAGGAGATGCTCGGCGTGATCTGGCGCGAAAGCCCCGGCTGCTACTTGCAGGCAGGCGAACAGGCGGTGCTGATGGCCGCGCTGATGGAAACCGATAACGCCGGGCGCCCGCTGATTGACGCCTGGATTAAGGCGTCGGGACTGGATGCGGCAAGCTGGCTGAGTCGGATGTTTGAGGTGGTGGTGATCCCCTTCTATCACCTGATGTGCCGCTACGGCGTGGCGCTTATCGCGCACGGTCAGAACGTCACGCTGGTGATGAAAGAGCATATTCCGCAGCGCATTCTGCTGAAGGATTTTCAGGGCGATATGCGCCTTGTGGATCGCGATTTCCCGGAGGCGGCGTCGCTGCCTGCCGCGGTGAAAGAGGTCACCGCGCGCCTGGGCGCCGACTACCTTATTCACGATCTGCAGACAGGCCACTTTGTTACCGTGCTGCGTTTTATCTCCCGCCTGACGCTGCAGTCGGGCATTGATGAAGGCCAGTTTTACCGCCTTCTCGCCAGCGTGCTGCAGCGCTATATGGCGCAACACCCGGCGATGGCCGATCGCTTTGCCCTGTTCGATCTTTTCCGGCCTCAGATCATTCGCGTCGTGCTTAATCCGGTCAAGCTGAGGTTCGCCGAGCATGACGGCGGCAGCCGCATGCTGCCCAACTACCTTACCGATCTCGATAACCCTCTCTATCTGGTGACCCAGGAGTCTGCAAAATGAAGCCTTATGATTTCATTGGCATAGGCATCGGCCCGTTTAACCTCAGCGTCGCCGCGCTGGCGGAAGGACTGGACGGTTTCAGCTCGCTGTTTCTTGAGCGCAAACCCGATTTCGCCTGGCATCCGGGCATGATGGTGCCGGACTGCGCGATGCAAACCAGCTTCCTTAAGGATCTGGTGAGCGCGGTAGAGCCGACTAACCGCTATAGCTTTGTGAACTACCTGGTGCAGCAGAAGAAATTCTACCGTTTTCTCACCACCGAGCAGCGCACCGTTTCCCGCGAGGAGTTTTCCGACTATCTGGCCTGGGTGGCGAAGCGTTTGAGCAATCTGGCATTTAACCAGCCTGTCACCCGCGTGAGCTTTGACGACGCGACGCGCCTCTTCACGGTCGACACCGCGCACGACGCTTTCCAGGCGCGCCATGTCTGTCTCGGCATCGGCAAGCAGGCCAGGCTGCCGACGTGCGTCACCGAGCAGAACGATCGCTGCTTTCACGCCAGCGAAATGATGCTGCGTCGGCCTGACCTGCACAACAAGCGCGTCACCATCGTCGGTGGTGGCCAGAGCGGCGCCGATCTGTTTCTCAATATCTTCCGCGGCGAGTGGGGCCAGCCCGCCGCCCTGAACTGGGTGTCGCGCAGGAACAACTACAACGCGCTGGATGAAGCCGCCTTCGCCAACGAGTACTTTACGCCGGAATATCTGGAAAGCTTCTCAACGCTGGACGAAAGCGCGCGCCAGCAGATGCTGAACGAGCAGAAGATGACCTCGGACGGCATCACCAGCGAGTCGCTTCTCGCCATCTATCGGGCGATGTACCACCGCTTTGAGGTGCTGCGCGAGCAGCCCTGGGCGCGTCTGATGCCGTCGCGCTCGGTGATCGCGCTCGATCGGACGCCGGACGCGCAGCAGCTGAGGCTGCGTCACCATCTCGATCGCGGCGAAGAGCAGCTGACGACCGACGTGGTGATTTTCGCTACCGGCTACCGCTCGGCGCAGCCCGCTTTTCTGGCGCCTGTCGCGCATCGCCTGCAGCTCGACCGCGACGAAAATTTCCAGATCAACACCGACTTCACCCTTAACTGGGACGGCCCGGAAAGCAACAGCCTGTTTGCCGTCAATGCCGGGATGCAGCGCCTGGGCATTGCAGAACCCCAGCTCAGCCTGATGGCCTGGCGCGCCGCCCGCATTCTTAACCGCGCGCACCCGGCGGAGCCGTTTGAGCTGAGTACCACCCCTGGCGTGATCCAGTGGCGCACGCAGCAGCCGGAAAATCACGATCGGGATCCTCAACACACCGTTAATTCCGTTCAGTTTTGAACACGTCACTGGAAAAAAATAAAAAATGAAACAGCCGTATCTGTGGGTTTTAAATCCTTGTTTACTTGCCATGCTCTCTTCCGGCGCCTGGGCTGAAGAGGTAAAGGAAGATCAGATGGTGGTCTCCGCCAGCCGCTCCCACCGCAGCGTGGCGGAGATGGCGCAAACCACCTGGATTATCGAGCGGCAAGAAATTGAGCAGCAGGTTCAGGGTGGCAAGGAGTTAAAAGAGGTGCTGGCGCAGCTTATTCCCGGCATGGACGTCAGCAGCCAGGGACGCACCAACTACGGTATGAACATGCGCGGTCGCTCGATGATGGTGATGGTGGACGGCGTTCGCCTTAACTCGTCACGCAGCGACAGCCGCCAGCTGGACGCAATCGATCCGTTTAACATCGAGCGTATCGAGGTGATTTCCGGCGCGACCTCGCTCTATGGCGGCGGCAGTACCGGCGGTTTAATCAATATCGTCACTAAAAAAGGCCAGCCGGGCACACAGGCGGAGCTGCAAACCGGCGTCAAAAGCGGATTTAACAGCCATAACGATCGCGATGAGAACGTGGCGGCGGCGGTGAGCGGCGGTGACGACAAGGCCTCGGGCCGTCTGTCGGTAGCTTATCAGCGCTACGGCGGCTGGTATGACGGCAAAGGCAACGAGGCGATTATCGACAATACCCAGACCGGGCTGCAGTACTCCGATCGTCTGGATGTGATGGGCACGGGCACGCTCAATATTGATGAGAACCAGCAGCTGCAGCTCACCACGCAGTACTTCAAGAGCGAATCGGACGGCAGGCACGGCCTCTACCTGGGCGAGAATTTCTCGGCGGTGACCGGCTCGGGCAGCGCCTATAACGCAGGCAACCTCGACTCTGACCGCCTGCCCGGCACCGAACGCCATCTGATCAATGTGCAGTACTCCAATACCGACTTTCTCGGCCAGGATCTGGTGGCGCAGGTCTACTATCGCGACGAGAGCCTGACCTTCTATCCTTTCCCTACCCTCACCCGCAACCGCGTCTCCAGCATCGGCGCCTCGCAGCAAAAGACCGATTTCTACGGCGGCAAGCTGACCCTCAACAGCCAGCCAGTTGACGCGCTGACGCTGACTTACGGCGTTGACGCCGACCATGAGACTTTTGACGCTAACCAGCAGTTTTTCGACCTGAATACCGCGGCGCAAAGCGGCGGCATGACGCTGAGAAACGCCTATAACGTCGGGCGCTATCCGGGCTATAGCATCACTAACCTTGCGCCGTTCCTGCAGTCGAGCTATGACATCGACGCCATTACGCTGAGCGGCGGCGTACGCTATCAGTACACGAAAAACAAGGTAGACGATTTTGTCGGCTACGCGCAGCAGCAGGCGATCGCCACCGGCCAGGCCAGCTCGGCGGATGCGGTGCCGGGCGGATCGACAGACTACAATAACCTGCTTTTCAATGCCGGCATTCTGGGTCGTCTGACCGAGCGCCAGCAGGTCTGGTTTAACTTCTCGCAGGGCTTTGAGATCCCCGATCTGGCCAAATATTACGGTTCCGGCACCTATCGCCTGGCGAACGGCCATTACAACCTCACCAACAGCGTTAACGTCAATGATTCGAAGCTCGATGGGATCAAAGTCGATTCTTATGAGCTCGGCTGGCGCTATACCGGCGATAACCTGCGTACCCAGCTGGCGGCTTACTATTCGCTGTCGGATAAAACCATCAGCATCAATAAAACCGATATGACAATTAACCTGGATGACGATAAGCGCCGCATTTACGGCGTGGAAGGCCAGGTTGATTACTTCTTTGACGACAGCGAATGGAGCACCGGTTCTAACTTCAACGTCATTAAATCTGAAACGCGCGTCGAGGGTAAATGGGAGAAGCTGACCATCGACAGCGCCAGCCCGTCAAAGGTCAGCGCCTGGCTGAACTGGGCGCCGGGCGACTGGAACCTGCGCGTGCAGAGCACGCAAACCTTTGACGTTTCCGATGCGGACGGCAAGAAAATCAACGGCTATAACACCGTTGACCTGCTGGGAAGCTATGCGCTGCCGGTCGGCAAACTCAGCTTTAGCGTCGAGAACCTGCTGGATAAGGATTACACCACGGTGTGGGGCCAGCGCGCGCCGGGGCTCTATAGCCCGACCTATGGCGATGCGGCTCTATATACCTATAAAGGGCGCGGACGCACCTTTGGGCTGAACTACTCGGTGCTGTTCTGATTGAGGTCAGGCATCTGCTCAGGCGGATGCCTGAAAGCGCTGTGACGCGGCGCGTGAGTTTTAGCCTGTTAAGCAGGCTACCGGCTTACGCGTTTCATCTGGTGCTGCGAACAAAAAAGTGGCAAACGGGAAGAATTAAAGTAAACTTAAATTTAAATCCCTTTTTAAGGATGGTTCCCATGCCAGTGTATGACATCTCAATAGAACTCCGCGGGAAAATAGACGCGGCTGGAGAGTACAGGCGTCTTCGTAACGCGATGAACAGCAATGGATTCCGACACAGCATTTCTGACGACAATAACAAAAGCTACTGGCTGCCCAGAGATGTCTTTACCTATCAAGGCGATATCTCAAAACAGGAGCTAATGGATGCCGTCTACAACCTGTTAACTGAGTTCGTGCCCGCGCCGGGTGTGATGGTGACCGAATCAGTGGGCCGCTGCTGGCGCGGCCTGAGAGAAATTGAGGATTTCTGAGCTTTGTCGGTACTGAATAACAGCTATTTTAAGATATCTTAAACTGAAGGGGTTCTTAGCCGTTTCAGGCGAATCCCTGCGCCAGACCAGACACAAGCGTCTGATCCCCGGTATGGAAATAGCGCAGTGCATTCAGGGCGCGGACTGCGTAGCCGCAGGCAAAGCAAGATGATAGCAAGCTGCGACATTATTTTGCGCTTTGCAGAATAAATGGGGGAATAAGCCAGAAATATTAACCGCTGCCAGCTTGCGCGCCTGTCCAGATAGTCGATTTATTTTCACATTAGTTTAACAAAGTAGTGTAAATAAAGACCATGGCAAGATGGTGAGGGTTAATAGTTGATAGCCAGAAAACAGCAGTTTAGCTGAGACATTAAAAAAACAGAGCAGTTAAAAATGGCCGGGCCAAGGCTATCATTCTTAAAACATAGCCGACTTATTATTACAGAAATAATATTACAGTCATGTTTTAGCATGGGCATATTATCGCCAGTGACACACAGAGGTGAAACCATTTCTATTTGTTCGCCAGGTTTCCAGGATAATTCTGGTTGAGTGTAAATTTGCGTCAGTGTTAATTTCACATTTACAATTTGCACTATTTTTCTTTATTAAGGGCACCTATGCACCCACGTATTACGCATCTTGACGGCATGCGCGGCTTAGCCATTCTAATGGTTATTGCTTATCATGCTTATGCACGATGGCCAGAACTCTTGCCTTACGTGGCGGACACGCAACACATTCCCCTGCTGGCATTTGGCTGGGTGGGCGTGCAGCTATTTTTTATGATCTCTGGCTTTGTCATATTTATGACGCTGGATAAATCGCGCAGCTATAACCATTTCCTGAAAAAACGCTGGCTGCGCCTGTTTCCGGCAATGCTGATTGCCAGTCTGCTGCTCTATATCGCTGGCGGTTTTTTTACCGAATCCTCAGTGATTACCACAGAGAGCAGGAATCTTATTCCCGGCCTGATATTTGTTAATCCAGAAACCCTGACGCAGTTTACCGGGGTTGAATTCAGCTCTATGGCGGGCTCATTCTGGTCATTATATGTCGAAGCGCTGTTTTATCTGATTATCGGCGCCGTTTATTTCACCTTTGGACGGAAATATTGCCTGCCAGCGCTGCTCGTGCCGATGTTATTACTTTCGGCATCATCGGTACTGAAATCACTGGGCCATCCCTTAATAATCGATGTGATTTCAAAATTCGGTTTTATCCATTACGCCTGGTTCATGGTAGGTTGTCTGGTGTATGAACGCTTACACGGACGCGATAAAGGTTATCACTATCTCCTGGTATTACTGGCGCTGCTGATTAACTTCAGTTACTACGTTAAGCATGACGGTGTTATTTCAGTGGTACCATTATTAATGGTGATGCTCTTTTTTATTGCCAGCTTTTATTCAAAACAGATGGAGCGCTGGCTTTCGGTGCGCTTTTTCACCGCCATCGGCTTTGTCAGTTACGCGCTCTATTTGATTCATGAAAACCTGATGATCGCCATGATGATTAAGCTGAACGGTTATATTAAGAGTGAGGCGGTGATGATAGCGCTGCCGGTGGTGGTGGTCGCCGCGCTCTATTATATCGCCTGGCTCATCAGCAAATATGCCGAGCCGGCGCTGCGGAATGCGTTGGGAAATGTCGTTGACAGACCTGTCAGGGCGTAACGTCATTCTTTTTGTGCGCTGGCTACGTATTGTATATCAGCATCTCAATAAAGCGACGCTGAACCGTTATAGACAACATGCAGCCAGCACTCAATCGACCCGTTCAGATCAGTAAGAATGTTAATGCGCAGGGGCAAATCAATCAGGCTAATCTCCCTGTTTATCGGACATTTTTAGCTGTGACCTGGCGTTGTAAAATCGTCGATAGGATAAGTAGACCGCGATGATGGTTGAGAGGCTGGCGGTCCCTATAAGCATAAATGTCACCATGATCTGATATTTAATCGCCTTTAGCGGGTCTATTCCCGCGAATATCAGCCCGGACATCATACCCGGCAAACTGACCAGCCCAACGGTTTTGGCCGCATCTACTGTCGGGATCATGGCTGTACGAATACTGTCGGCAATAATGCGGCCCGACGACATTTTTACCGACGCGCCAAGGCTCAGCATCTCCATTATTTTCTGGCGGTTGTCGCTGAAGCGCTGGTTCAGATTGCTGTAACACAGCCCTACCGCGACCATGGCGTTCCCCGCGATCATCCCTGAGATGGGAATGACCTGCATCGGCACAAAGGCTATCGCACCACTTAATACCAGAATAGTAAGCGTGATAGCGGTGCCGCTAAAAATAGCGGCAAAGGATATCGCAAAAACGTTAGCGATATTTCTACCGCGTTTACGGGCATTGATCGCGGCATTGAAGCAGATAAACAGCACCATCAGCACCGTCAGCCAGCTATTATTGACATCAAAAATTGACTTCAGCACAAAGCCGACGATAACCAGTTGAAAAATCGCCCGGCAAACGCTCCAGAGAATATCTTTGCCCATGCCGAGCTTTTCTTTCTGGCTGATAAGCAGCGCTATCATGACCAGAGAGAGCGACAGTATTAGCGAGGTATCACTGATATTATGCTGATTCACGCCTGTTCTCCTTTTTTGGCGGCTCAAGGTGAAGCACATGCTCAGCCTGCTGAATATCATTTACATCATGACTGATCCGCACCACGGCTACCTTCTCTTCGGCTGAGATCCGGTTAATCAATGAAAGCACCGCCAGCCTGTTCTCTTCATCGAGGGCGCTAGTGACTTCATCCAGTAACAGTAACTCAGGCATAAACTGCAGATTACGCAGCAGTCCGATACGCTGCTTTTCTCCGCCTGAAAGTTGTTCTACAGATTTATTCAGCATATCCGCAGAGAGATTGACGCTTTCCAGCCCAGCAACCATTTTATCCCGCTGGGGTTTTTGCCGGCGAATCTGCCATGGCAACGCAAGGTTTTCATATACCGTCTCACCAAACAGTTGCGGAGTCTGAAAGCAATAAGCCACTTGCTGACGATACGTCTCTGGCGTGAGTGTCGTGATATCACGGCTTTTGAAGAGGATATGTCCAGCCGTTGGGGTGACAAGCGAAGCAAGAATTTTCAAAAGTGTGCTTTTTCCGCTTCCAGAGGGGCCGGTCAGTAACAGGGAATCGCCCTGATGTAATTGCACAGATACGGGTTGCAGTAGCTGACGTTCACCAACGGAAAAAGCCACGTTTTGCACATCAAGCAGGGGCAAAACATTGTTCATAGTTACCATTCAAGTTTTTATAAAACGGGAAAGAGGTGTGTTGTGGCTGCAGCACACCCATTGAGTCTGCTTTTCGCTTTTGCATGTGTCTGCTCTGTGCCACGAGCGATAATAGCTTACCTCAGGCGAAGCTTTGCATAACAGTCACGCTAACAATCAACGTCCTGGTGCAATAAGTTGCAGACAGATTTGCGTTTTCCGCTGGTGACTGGTCAGCGATACCAGGCGCAGTGGGAAGATATCGATTCTGATAAGAAAGTTACGGCTTCAGCATTAAGTTGCAACGTCACGTGCGAGGGAGACGCAGATAAAATTTCACCTCAGTTTAGCGGCAAATATCTGTTAGTTGAGTGTCATGAAACTAACGAAGGTCAAGCGGGAAGCCATGACAAACTCGCCTGGCTGCAAGACCTTAATATTTTCGTTCCGGTCGCTATGCAGGTAGGTGATAAACCTGAAAGTCCCGTGACGCTAAAAGATGTTAGCGTGACGCATTGATATACAAGCAGGCTCACTGCTTTAACCGGTGAGTCTGTTGCTAATTAGCCGACTAAAGCCGCCTCTCGACTTCTCTTTTATACGGCAAACTGGCATCACGCGCCCCTGTTTAGTCTGATTTTTACAGGTTATAAGCCTGGCCGCTGTACGAGCGGACCGGTTAAACGCAGGCGTTGCGCTTTCTGCCGACAATCGCCCTTCGCAGCCGCTGAAAATTCAGTATCATGACCCATCCGCCGCCTATTGAAATGAGTGCCCAGCTGTTATGACCGATCACAACGCGCTATTTTCGCGGCTTACCGCCACGCTGGCGCAAGAGAGCCGCACGCCGCTGTACAAACGCTTCGCCAGCACGATCAAAGAGGCGGTGCGCGACGGCACTCTGGTGCAAGAAGAGATCCTGCCGGGCGAACGGGAGTTCAGCCAGTCGCTAAACATTTCGCGCATCACCGTGCGTAAGGCGATGGATGAGCTGGAAAAAGAGGGCGTGGTGCATCGTTCACGCGGCTATGGCACGCAGATTTGCAGCCAGTTTGAATATTCCTTAAAAGAGCCTAAGGGCCTGTCGCAGCAGGCGGTATTGCGAGGCAAAAAGCCCGACACCGTCTGGATCAACAAAAGTAAGATCGCTTGCAGCGCGGATATCGCAGAAAAACTGGGCGTGAAGAGCGGCAGCGAAGTTTATCTGCTCAAGCGCATTCGCTACGTTGACCAGCAGGCGGTTTCCGTTGAAGAGTCGTGGGTGCCGGCGCGCTATATCGCCGACCCCGACAAAATTGGCATTTCGCTGTATGACTACTTTTACCAGCAGCAGATTTTGCCGGTAAAGTCGCAGAGCAGAGTGAGCGCACGCATGCCGGACGAGGCGCTGCAACAGCAAATTGCCCTGCCTGCCAGCGTGCCTGTGCTGGTCATTAAGCAGCTGACGCTCGACGCGCAGGGCAACCCGCTGGAGTACAGCATCAGCTATTGCCGCAGCGATATGTACGTGTTTATCGCGGAGTAAGGCGCTGCTGCCAGTAGGCGCGCAGCGCCGTGCGATCCGGCGCGCAGTCGCCGCCGCGCCGAGAGACCACGTATGAGGCGACCGCATTGCCCAGCGCCACGCTCTCCGCCAGCGACCAGCCGGACGCGAGCCCCGCTAACAGCCCGCCGGCGTGGCTGTCGCCTGCGCCGATAGTATCGACGACCTGGGTCGCCAGCGCGGGGATCCAGCCCGTACCGGCGTCGTCGATAAAGCCCGCCCCTTCGCTATCCAGCCGTACCACCATCGCGCCGCTAAATTGCTGCCGCCAGCGCGCCATCAGCTGCTGCGCGTCGAAAGGCGCCGAGAGAGACAAACGCTCGCGCCATAACAGCTCAGCCTCCTGGCGGTTGACGGTGATCAGCGGCCGCAGCGCCATAATGCGGTCAAAATGCGCCTCGCCGATATCCGCCAGCCGCGGGCCAAAATCGATCAGCAGCTGGAAGGGCTGCGCCTGCCGCTCCAGCCAGTCGATCAGCACCTCACCGCTTTTGCTGGTGAGCTGATAGCCGGAAAGATAAATCCAGCGATGCTCAGGCTGCGGCAGCGTGCACAGCATCGCCGTATCCCACAGGTTCTCAACGCCGCTCACCGATAAAAAGGTGCGTTCGCCGTCCGGCTCCACCAGCGCCAGGCACCAGCCGTTATCCCCTTTGGCGCTTTCCAGCACGCTGTGAATGCCGTAGTCAGCGAGTTTCTGCCGCACGATACTGGCCCAGATGCCGTTGCCAAGCGGCAGCGCGTTGATTGCCGGGATGCCGAGGCGATGCAGCGCAATCGCCACGTTGAGGGCGCAGCCGCCAACGTTGACGCCCTGCTGATGCAGTTCGATATCGCTGCCGCGATGCGGCAGCGTGTAGGCATCGGCAATCACATCTACCACCGCCGCGCCGATAACGCACACCGGCAGCCGCCCCTCCAGCCGCGCCAGATCGTCAGGCGTCAGCACAGGCGGCCTCGCGCTGCTGGCGGAAGCGCAGGAAAGCGCGGCTGTAGTGGGTGAAATCCTGCGCGTTGGCGGCGTCCAGCTCGGCCTTCAGCGTCTCGTCAATCGCGTCGATGCCGTGCAGCGCGCCGCAAATCGCCACCGCCATCGCGCCGATGGTGTCGGTGTCGCCGCCCAGGTTGGCGCACAGGATCGCGCAGCGGTTCGGGTTGGTCTGCGCCAGCTCGACCATGGCGATGGCCGCCGGTACGGATTCTATGGTGCTGGTGCCGGTGCCCACCACATCGTAGATCTGCTGCATAGCGGATTCCACGCCTCGGCTCTGTGATACAACCTGCAGCGCCAGCTCGATACGCGCCGCGATCGACGCGCTAAAGGTGGTGATGCGTTTCTCCTGCGCCGCGCGGGCGATGGGCGGAAGTTCGTCACGAATCGTCGCCCAGTCGCCGCCGTCGATGGCGCGCGAAACCGCCCAGGCGATGGCCGTGGCGCCGGCGATCGCCACATCCGACTTATGCGTCGGGCTCGACGCCAGCGCGACGGCGTCGATAAAGGCGCTGAGATGGCGCGCGGGCAGCAGGCAGCCCAGCGGCGAGACGCGCATGGCGGCGCCGTTGGTCATGCCGTTGTTCTCAAGCTGCGCGACCGGCGTGCCGTTTTTCAACGCATTCAGCGCGATTTTGGATGTCGGCCCCAGGACGTTTTTGTTGAAGGCGTCGAAGGCTTCTGCCCAGCGCAGGATATTGGCGCCAATGGTTTCGGCATTAATTTCGCCGTCATGGCTGATAATCGCATCCGCCAGCGCCAGCGCCATCGAGGTATCATCAGTGAACGCCGCGCGGCCGAAATAACAGGCGGCGCTGTTCTCGGCGGGCCCCGGCAAAAAGCGATCGATCCAGCCAAAGTGCTGCTTAACGCGGCTGCGCGGCCACAGCTCCGACGGCATGCCCATCGCATCGCCCAGCGCCTGGCCGTAAAACGCGCCTAAAATCCTTTTTTCCTGGTCTGTTGTTGTCATGTTTACATCTCTTATTTATGGCTGTCAGCGGTGGCTGAATGGTCGAAAGTGGTGAGTTCGTCGCTGCGCTTTTTGCCGTCGCGGAACAGTACGATAAAGGCGACGGTGATAATGACGATCATGATGCTGCCGAACAGCCACATGCCTGCCCAGTTAAATGTCTGGCCGTTGCGCGGCTGGTCATAGGCGAACATCTCCTGCATCAGATAACCGCCGAGGCGATAGCCCAGCAGGCTGCCGACTCCCTGGCACGCCAGCGTAATCAGCCCCTGCGCCGCGTTACGCATCGCTACCGGCGCTTTTTTATCGACATAGATATAGGCGGTGATGAAGTAGAAGTCATAGCTGACGCCGTGCAGCAAAATGCCCATAAACAGCAAGCCAAAGGTCAGGAGGTTCTGATCGCTGCCGAAGATGAAGAACAGGTAGCGCAGCGCCGCTGTCGTCAGGCCGAGCAGGAGAACCTTGCCGATGCCGAAACGTTTAATAAAAAAGGGCAGCGCCAGCAGAAAGAAAATCTCCGACACCTGGCCAAGCGTCATCCATCCCGTGGCGTGCGGCAGACCGACTTCGGTCAGGTAGCCTTCGGCAAAGATGTAGTAAAACGCCAGCGGCATACTGAACAGAAAGGAGCAGACAAAAAACACCAGAAAGCTGCGATCTTTCAGCAGGTGCAGCGCATCCAGCCCCAGTGCGACGCGCAGGCTAAATTTCGCCGTGCTTTTCGGTTCGGTGGCGGGCAGCGTCAGCGCGAACAGGCCGAGCATCAGCGAGCTGGCGGCGGTGATCAGCAGCGGAACATTGCTGGCGGAGATGTCGCCGAAGCCGAACAGCGGCGGCAGAAAACCGCAGGCGATACCGGAGGCGATCCAGCCGATGGTGCCCATCACGCGGATGCGCGGATAGTCGCGCTCGACATCCCCCACGTGGGAGAAAGCGATGCTGTTGGTCAGGGCGATAGTCGGCATGTAGGTGAGCGCATAGAGCAGTAGCAGCGGAAAGAAGCCGCTGAAGTGGGTTTGCTGCGCGGCGAAAAACATCAGTAGTGCGCCGACAATGGTCAGCAGCGACAGCACCTTTTGCGCCTGGAAAAAGCGATCCGCCAGCGATCCCACCAGGATCGGCGACAGAATGGCGGCGATAGAGGTACAGGCGTAGCACCAGGCGATCTCAACGGGTGAAAAGCCGTTTTTGCTGAGAAAGGCCCACAGCGGCACGAACCATGCGCCCCATATGAACCACTCAAGAAACATCATAAAAGCCAGTTTGGGTATTGTTGTTTTCATTGGAAAGGACTCCCCGGTGTTGGTAGAAGCAACCTAACACCAATGACAATACCTTTATAATACCTTTAGCGGAAAGCTTGAGCTACCCCACAACAATTTTGCGGGGTAAGCGACCGTCCTTTCCGGCAGAAAAACGGAAAAGGCGTCCCGATTCAGCATTCGCAGGAGAAGCCGCCAACGGGAGCGGTGCCGTTTTCCTGCTGCAGCGCAAGCCCTTCGTCAACCCAACCGGTCATGCCGCCAATCATCTCTTTAACGAAGAATCCCAGGCTAGCCAGGCGAACGGCGGCGCGATGGACGCCGTTGCAGTGCGGGCCGGCGCAGTAGACGACAAACAGCGTGTCGCGCGCATATTCAGCCATGCGCGCTTCAGTGATGGCGCGCGTCGGGATATTGATCGCGCCCGGCACGTGCGCCTTTAAAAAGGCTTCATTGCTTCTGACATCCACCAGCACATAGTCGATATCGCCGGTTTTCTGGCTGTGATGCACATCAGCGCAGTCGGTCTCAAAGGCCAGGCGACGGCTGAAATGCTGTAAAGATTCCGCAGGGGTGGCTGGTGCAACTTCGCTGATTAAACTGGTCATCGTTTATCTCTCCTGTCTGAAGGGATGTTGATTGTATGAAGCGTCATCAGACTGATAAAGTGGCGGTTCTGACAATAATCGGTAGTTTTCCGCCAATGATGAATGAATCAGGTTTAGTGGCCGTTCTGGCCTATAACGGACTCTGTACCTTTGAGTTTGGCATTGCGGTGGAGATATTTGGCCTGCCTCGGCCTGAATTCGATTTCCCCTGGTACCGTCACCGCATCGTCTCGGTCGACGCCTCGCCGATGCAGGTGGCAGAAGGGATCCAGATCGTATCGAGCTTTGGCATTGCGTCGCTCAGCGAGGCGCAGACCATTATTATCCCCGGCTGGCGTAACCGCGATGAAAAGCCGCCCCAGGCGTTACTCGACGCCTTATGCGATGCCTTTCAGCGTGGGGCGCGCCTGCTGTCAATCTGTTCGGGCGTCTTTGTTCTCGCTGCGGCTGGCTTGTTGAACGGCAAGCGCGCGACCACCCACTGGCGCTACACCGACGAACTGGCCGCGCGCTATCCTGAGGTCACGGTCGATCCCAACGTGCTGTATGTCGACAGCGGGCAAATCATCACCTCGGCGGGCAGCGCGGCGGGCATCGATGCCTGTCTGCATCTGATCGGCCGGGATTACGGCACCCATATCGCCAATATCGTCGCAAGACGCCTGGTGATGGCGCCGCAGCGCTCCGGCGGGCAAATCCAGTTTATCCCCTCTCCTGTGGCGCAAAAGCCGCGCGATGAGATTGCGCCGCTGCTGGACTGGGTGCTCCAGCATTTGCACTGCCCCTTGTCGGTCAGCCAGATGGCGCAGCAGGCGCTGATGTCGGAGCGGACCTTCCTGCGACGCTTCAGAGAAGCGTCAGGCACGACGCCCAAAGCCTGGCTGCTGCAGGCGAGAATGAATCTGGCGCGCGAGCTGCTGGAAAATAACCAGCTTGCTAATGAGCAAATCATGACGCGCTGTGGATTTGCATCGATGGAGAGTTTCCGCGCCGCCTTCCGTAAATCGGTGGGGATTTCCCTCTCATCTTATCGCAAAACGTTTGGCGGAAGGCGTAGTGGAAGAGCGAGCGCTGTGGAGGCGTGCTAACGCGCCACGTTCAGAATGGGCATGAAAAACGCTAAAGGATACCTCCTGGCCAGCCGATAGCGATCTACACGACGTTTATCCGTTCTGACACGATCGGTAACCGTAAGAACGGAATCACTACAAGGATGAATAATGACCGACGCCCCTTTTAAATGGACATGTATAAAGTGCGATAACGAAATCTCTCAGTATCAGGAATATTGCGCTGAGTGTGATGAGAAAGGTTAGCTTCTTCGCGCTGCTCTATATTATCTTCACGGTTTCTCTCTTCGTACGTAAAAAGCGATCGTTACCCCTGGCCTATACGCTCTTGCTCGCCGTCGGCGTGGCGATCATGCTGCTTGATCTGGCCTGCATGCAATATCTTTTCCCGGAGGTGTCGCTGGGTTATGAGCAAATCATGCCGATTGTCAGGCATATCCTTCACGCCTGTATCTGGATACCTTACTTTCACTATTCGGTGTGCGTTAAAAAAACCTTTATTCGCTAGCCAGAAGCGCGCCTGCAGGCTGGGAGTCTCAACGCCGGTCTGCAACACTATTGCGTTTTAGCTTGCTCGCCCTGTATGTTCACTCGAAACTGAAAACGTATTAGGGGCGTTTGTGTCTCTTAAAATCAACAGAGCGCCAGGTGATACGATGAAACGAGAGACGCTATTCAAATATGCCCTTGAGCACTACCAGGCGGAACCGGAATATTTATGGGGCAATCTGCCTGGCTATGCTGTGCTCCGGCATCACGACGGGAAAAAGTGGTTCGGTATCGTGATGAACGTGCCCGGCAGCAAGCTGGGGCTTGAAAGCGAGGAGGAAATTGACGTGCTGGCGGTCAAAATCCGGCCGGAACATATCGGTTCCTTGAGGCAAAAAAAGGGCATTCTGCCCGCTTACCATATGAATAAAGAGCACTGGATAAGCGTTGTCCTCTCTGGCCCGCTCTCCTCGCAGGAGATTTACGATCTGCTGTCCGAAAGTCACGGACTGACCGCCGGCGGTCGTAAGCGTTGAGCATTGCCGGCTGACCGCAACCCGCTGCATCTTCAGGCGACACGCCCTGGGGCAGAAAAATTCTCCCTCAATATCAATAAGCTGGAACGCAAACACCCTCCGGCTCCGGACGCTTTTCGATTTTTAACAAGGTAAACCAGGCAGGCGACTCACTTTTTCATAAACTAAGGGAGTTAATTACGTCATCAGCAGATAGCCGTGATGACAACGGTTACTGACATTTACCACTTCGCTGACAGCCTTGCTGTCAGCCGAACATAAGGGAAAATAATGGCTTTACTATCTGGTGAGTTCTCTGACATGCCAACATGGGTGCCTGCTGTATTGCTCGTCATCTTCTCGTTAACCGCAGGTTTTCTCTCCCGTTTTTTACTGCTGAGATTCATTCGTTACTGGCAGGGTCGCGACAGAAAGCTATTCAAATCCCTTGAAAAACATCTACGCGGCTCCATGTTTCTCTTCATCCCGCTGATCATGATTAATGTCGGCGTGAATTATATCGAGATTCACCCGGAATCCTTTTCATTTGTCACCACCACGCTCAATATATTTATTATATTGTCATTGTGCTCGGTTTTAATTCGCCTGATTAACGTCGCGCAGGATATGCTTTTTATCCGCTATGATATTAATCTTTCCAACAATCTGCGCGCCCGTAAAATCCGCACGCAGATTATTTATGTCAAAAAAGTGGCGATTGTGCTGCTTGTTTCCATCTGTCTTTCTCTTATCCTGCTCAGCTTCCCAGGCGTGCGAAAATTCGGCACCACCATTCTCGCCGGGGCCGGTGTGGCGGGCATCATCATCGGCTTTGCCCTGCAGAAGTCGCTCGTCAACCTCTTCGCCGGCATTCAGATTGCCTTCACCCAGCCGATTAAAATCGATGACGCGGTGGTGGTTGAAAAAGAGTGGGGATGGATTGAAGAGATTAACCTGACCTATGTGGTCGTTCGTCTCTGGGATCTGCGAAGACTGGTGCTGCCCATTACCTACTTCACCGAAAATCCCTTCCAGAACTGGACGCGGACAAATGCGCAGATTTTAGGTTCCGTCTTCCTGTACCTGGATTACTCTATGCCGCTGGAGCCGCTGCGTAGGCAATTTGAAAAGATCCTGAGCGAAACCCGGCTCTGGGATCGAGAGACGCAGGTGCTTCAGGTCACCGATGCCGATGACAAAACCATGACCATCCGACTCCTGATGACGGCGCAAAACTCCCCCACGGCCTGGGATCTTCGCTGCCATGTGCGGGAGAAGATGATTGAATTTGTCCAGCAAAACTATCCGCACAGCCTCCCTCGCATGCGGGCAACGCTGACGGATCCCGCGCTGGACAACCCGGCAGGCGACAAAGCGGGCGCTGAAAACAGGGGGATGAAGGTCTAGCGCGGCCGCCTGCATATCACCGCTTACCGCGCTTAAGACACAGCGAGACGGCGGGCTGCGACAGGCCCGCCTTGTCCTGAATGAGACTGGCACAGACGCCATACTGCTCACAGAAACAGAGCTGAGCGTAATCAGCAAAGGCTTCGTCAGGGCTTTCCAGCCATTTAAACACCGCAATCCGCCCAGAACTGGCCAGTAATTTACTGATGCGGTCTGCCCTCCACGTGCAACCTCCACTCAGCGCGGCATTGCGCACTGGCTGGCGCTCACGCCGTCATCCCGCCATCAATCACCAGCTCTGCGCCGCTGACGTAAAGGCTTTCGTCCGAGGCCAGGTACAAGGCGGCAGCCGCCACTTCATCGGCATTTCCCAGACGCCCGGCCGGTATCCGGGCGCTCAGCGTCAGCCGCACATCGTCGCTGGCCTGGTCGAACATCGGCGTGTCGGTCGGTCCGGGACTTAGCGTATTGACCCTGATGCCGCGCGGCGCCAGCTCCGTGCTCCAGGTGCGGGCATAGGAGCGTACCGCGGCCTTGCTGGCGGAATAGGCGCCGTAGCCTGGATTGGCGATGCTGCCGGCAATGGAACCGACCAGCACGATAGCGCCGCCCTCGCCCATGTGCTGAACCGCATGCTGTACCGCAAACACCATGGCGCGCACGTTCAGGTTGAAGGCGCGATCGAAATGCTCCCCGGTGGTATCGACCAGGCTCGCAGGCTCGGAGACGCCTGATGAATTGACAAAAATGTCGAGACGTCCTGCTCTGGCGTGGAGGGTTTCGAACAGTCGAGCCAGGTCGCTGGCGCAAGTGAGGTCGCCGGCTATCGCCTCGACGCTGCCGCCGATAAGCCTGACCGCCTCAGCCAGCTGCGCTTCGCGTCGGCCGGTAATAAAAACGTGGGCGCCTTCTTGCACAAAGCGGCGCGCGACCGCAAAGCCGATACCGCTGCCGCCGCCGGTCACCAGGGCGGTCTTTCCTCTGAGTTTCAACATGGCTGCTCCAGAAATAGAGTGGAAGCCAGATAATATATTTCGTATATTTAGTGTCAATTACGCACTTAATCTATACCAGATATACAGAGGGAAACTAGATGGCGACCGATATCCCGGCCCTGCTGGCAGAGATCAACAGCACGCGCCCAGTCCTGGAACAGGTGGCGAACAAGTGGTCGGTATTGATCCTGACCGTGCTGTGCAGCGAACCGGCGCGCTTCAACGCCATCAGGCGCCGGCTTGATCCGATCACGCACAAGGCCCTGACAGAGGCGCTGCGCCGACTGGAGCGCAACGGTCTGGTCAGCCGCCGCGTGATCGCCTCCTCCCCCGTGGCGGTGGAGTATGCCATCACGCCGCTGGGCCGCACCTTGCAGGCGCCTTTTGTGGCGCTGGTGGGCTGGGCCAGGGAATATGGCGCGGCGATTGAGCAGGCGCAGGCGGGTTATGACGCGCAGCGTGCCGATGAAGCGGAGTGAAAAGAGGTGACCTGAACGATCGGCCTGCAGCGGCAAGCCGATCGTTGTTTTACGTCGTTACTGGCCCTTCTCCACATATTTCTGCATATTTTCTCGGGTGACCAGCTCAAACGGAATCCACAGGTGAGAATCGACTTTCTCGCCTTTGATCAGTTTTTGCGCCACGTCCACAGACGCTTTACCCTGACCAACCGCATCCTGGAAAACGGTCACCTGCATTTTGTCTTGCGCAAGGGCTTTCAACCCGTCTGGCGTAGCGTCAATGCCCCCTACCAGAACCTTTTTCTTGCTTTTAGAGAGCGCTATCGCTGCGCCAATCGCCATCTCATCATTATTGGCCGCAACGATATCAATATCTTCACCATTGCCGAGCCAGTTCAGCATCAGATCCATGCCTTCGTTACGCGCATAGTTGGCAGGTTGCTTCTGTACCACTTTCATTCCCGGGTATTTCGCGACAACCTGCTCTACATCTTTGGTACGCTGCAGCGCGCCGGCGTCGGTCAGGTTACCGATCATGATCGCCACGTTGCCTTTGTAGTTAGCCATTTTCGCCAGCGCCTCCATCTGCAAGGTGCCCGATTCCCGCTCGTCAGACCCGACGAACACTACGCCCTGCGGCAGCGTTTTATCTCCCGGCGTCCGGTTTACATACACCAGCGGGATCTTCGCCTGCTGCGCCAGTCGGGTCAGCTGCGGCGTGCTGGCTGAATCAACAGGATCGACAATGATGGCATCCACGCCGGAACTGATAAAACTTTGCACCTGATCGGTCTGGCGACCGACATCGCCGCGCGCATCCTCAAACTGCACGTCGAGCCCGCGCGCTTTCGCCTCTTTATCAATCGACTGGCGAATAATGGTTAAAAAATTCTGATCGAAGTAAGCCATCGACACGGCAATTTTCTCTGCCGATACCGTGGCGGAAACAGACAGCAGACCCAGTAACAATAATGGCTTAAGCATTTTCATCGCGGACTCCAGAGTAAGCTTTTTAACGAAACGATTTTTTCATTGAGATACAAAATGGACTAATAAAATCGTTTTCAGCCTACGAGGCGCCTGCGATGCTGACAACCAATATCGGTGGATTTTGCTGATAAGCGCACACATTACTCGCTGCCGCGTAACGATTCTCACACAAGCCGTGCTGCCTGATGGCTGACAGCTCAGCCTCTCACTTTTTTGTTATTCGGCCATAGCGCGAATAAACGCGCTATAACCTTTTTGCCTACTGTTTCGTCGCGGATTCGATGATCCTCAGCGCCGCTTCGAACTGGGCGTCTGGAATAGTCAGGGGATAAAGGAAGCGGATCACGTTGCCATATTGCCCGCAGGTCAGCAGCAGGAGCCCCTGCTCAAGCGCCAGCTTCTGCACTTTTTGCGCCGCGGCGGCGGAGGGCTCGCCGGTCCGCGCGTCGCAGAATTCTGCCGCGACCATCGATCCCAGACCGCGCACTTCCGCCAGCTCGGCGCACCACGCCTGACAATCCCTCAGTACCACGCGCAGGCGCTCGCCCAGCGCATCGGCGCGCTGACAGAGCTGTTCATCCTTAATGATATCCAGCACGGCGTGTGCGGCGGCCACCGCCATGGGATTGCCCGCGTAGGTGCCGCCCAGACCGCCCGGCGCCGGTGCGTCCATAATCTCCGCTTTGCCCACGACGCCGGAGAGCGGCATCCCGCCCGCCAGGCTTTTCGCCATGGTCATCAGATCGGGCTGGTGCTGATAGTGATCCATGGCAAACAGCTTGCCGGTGCGGGCGAAGCCGCTCTGCACCTCGTCCGCGATCATAACGATGCCATGCTTGTCGCAGATCGTACGGATCGCGGCAATCAGCTCTGGCGGCGCCACATTAAACCCGCCTTCGCCCTGCACCGGTTCAAAGATAATGGCCGCGACCTGCGTCGGCTCGATATCGCACTTAAACAGGCGCTCGATAGCGTTGACCGCATCAGCGGTTGTCACCTTATGCCGTTCGGCAGGATAAGGCACATGGAAAACCGAGCCCGGGAAAGGCCCGAAACCGATTTTATACGGCGCCACTTTGCCCGTTAGCGCCATCGTCATATAGGTGCGCCCGTGGAAGCCGCCGCCGAAGGCAATGACACCCGGGCGTCTGGTATGGGCGCGCGCAATTTTGATCGCGTTCTCCACCGCTTCGGCGCCGGTGGAAAAAAAAGCGGTTTTCCGTTCGCCCTGGATCGGCGCGGCGGCATTGATTTTCTCCGCCAGCGAAATGTAGCTCTCATAAGGCACGATCTGCCAGGCGGTATGGGTAAAGGCCTTAAGCTGTTGCTCCATGGCCTGCACCACACGAGGATGACGATGGCCGGTGTTGAGCACGGCGATGCCTGCAGCAAAATCGATATAGCGATTGCCCTCAACATCCGTCAGCGTACTGTTGTCGGCCGAGTGAGCATAGAAATCACACATCACGCCCACGCCGCGCGGCGTGGCATTCAGGCGACGCTGCTGAAGATGGTTATTACGCATAGTAAGCTCCTTCCCTTCACAATTTATTTGAACTGTTGGAGACAATCTGTCAGCGTTTGGTACCTTATTCGAGAGCCAAATCATTTTATTTGCAGGATCCAAATGCGTTCACTCGCTGGGGATGTGATCAGACAGGCATTTTTTAACGGCACGGAAGGAAAGCTGCATAAGCGACTGTATAGCGCTATTTGCAACGCCATTCTTTCGGGCAATCTGACGCCCTCTTCTCGCATGCCGCCGACGCGCGATCTGGCCAGTGAGCTTGAGCTGTCGCGCAATACGGTACTGCGGGTCTATGAGCAGTTGCAGGCGGAGGGCTATATCTCCTCGCGTACGGGCAGCGGAACGGTCGTCACGCACAGCGTGCTCGATAATCTCGGGGGGCGACCGACCGCACGTCAGGATGAGGTGCCCGCAGAGGACGCTTCCCAACTCTCTGAGCGCGGCCTGCTGTTGCTGTCGCACGCCAGCGCCAGCCCCAGACAGTGGGGAGCCTTTTTACCCGGCGTGCCCGACGTCGCGAACTTCCCCCACCGCGTGCTGAAAAAATTCTACGATCGTCAGGCTCGTCAACTGTCGCCTGCGCTTTTAACCTATGACACCACGGGCGGTGCCGAGGTGCTTAAAGCCGCGCTGACCGATTACCTGCGCACGGCGCGCGGGGTGCAGTGCACGCCGGACCAGATCCTGATTACCGAAGGCATTCATCAGGCGCTCGATCTGGTGACGCGCTCGCTCTGCAATCCTGGAGAGCGGGCCTGGACAGAGGAGCCCGGCTACTGGGGCATTAAACATATCCTCCGTATGAACGGCGTCGAGATCGTCACCATGCCGGTGGACGAGCAGGGGCTGATCCCCGACGGCGAAGTGGCCGTTCCGCCCAGGCTGATTTTTGTTACGCCTTCTCACCAGTATCCTCTGGGATCGGTGATGAGCCTGAGCCGCAGGCAGCAGCTGCTGGCGCAGGCGCGCAAAACCCATAGCTGGATCGTGGAGGATGACTATGACAGCGAGTTTCGCTTTGCCGGCCAGCCTATTCCTGCATTACAGGGGCTAGAGGCCAACAGCCCGGTGATTTACGTCGGCACCTTCAGCAAAACCCTCTACCCCGCGCTCCGGCTCGGCTATATGGTTCTGCCTGAGCAGTTGAAAACGCCGCTGAAAAGAGTGCATAGCGAGCTCTATCGCGGCGGGCATCAGCTGACCCAGGCAGCGCTGGCTGATTTTATCCGGGAAGGCTATTACGCGGCGCATATACGGAAAATGCGCCAGTTATACAGCCGACGTAGGCAGGTTCTGGTCAATTTAATCAACGACAAATTAGGCGGCAGTTTTTTAGGCCAGTACAACAGCAATGCCGGGCTGCATCTGATTTTGCAGCTGCCAGCGGGGGTTGACGACCTTACGCTGGCGCAGCGCGCTAATCGTCAGGGCATCCTGGTGCGCGCCCTGTCGAGCTATTATGTCGGCGAAAAGCGTCAGGCCGGTTTATTGCTGGGCTTTGCCAGCATGGCGGAGAGCGAAATCGTTACCCAGTTCCACCGGCTGGCCGCCCTGATCAAAGAAGCGCAACACCCTTAGCTCCCGCCAGGCGTTGATTTACCGCTCGCGCAGCACGCTGGCCACGACTCATTCAGTCAGCGCGTCTCGTTTCCTCAGCAGCCATGCGTCCAGCGCCTTCTCAGCCATGGGCCGCGAATAAAAATAGCCCTGCGCCTGGTCGCTGCCATATTCCGAGAGGATTCGTCCCGTTTCCGCGTCCTCGACGCCTTCGGCCAGTACGACATAATCGAGCGCCTTGAGCATGTTGATAATACTGCAGGCGATAATTCGCGAGGCGGTATCCGTTGAAAGATTGCTAATCAGAGAGCGATCGAGCTTAATAACATCCAGCGGCATCTGCCGCAGATAGCTGATATTGCTGTAGCCGGTGCCGAAGTCATCGAGCGAAATAGTAAAGCCGCGCTGCTTAAGCCGCTCAAGCCCCTGCATCGCCTGCGAACTCTCCAGAATACGCTCGGTTTCCAGACACTCAATGCCGAGCAGTGAAGGCGGCAAGCCATACTGGTTTAATTTCCTCTCAAGATCGTCGGCAAACCCTTCGCACGCAAAATCATTGAGGCTGATATTGACGGTAATCGGCAGCTGGATACCCTTATCGCGCAGATGCGCCAGGCGAAGAATGGCGCGATCGATAACCCAGGTTGTCATCATCGGCAGCTGTCCCGTCTTCTCGGCCAGCGGCACAAAAGCCCCGGGCAGCAGCTCGCCATGTTCGGGGTGGCACCAGCGAATCAGCGCCTCCAGCCCGACAGGGGCGCCGGTTCTCAGGCAAATTTTGGGCTGATAAACCAGATAAAGCCCCCCTTCCTGATGCAGCGCTGCAGCAAACTCACGCATAAGCTTAAAATCGCGACCCTGCTGCACATCCGCTGATTCGGTATAGGCCATGGCGGGAGTGCCGCTGCCTGTTGCCTCATACAGCGCGCTGGCGGCGCGGCGCAGAATTTCCTGAGCGTTGCAGCAGCCTGCGGTAAAATCAACCTGCCCGGTATGCGTACTCAGCGCGAGCGACAGGCCTTCACCCAGCTCGGCGCTCATGCCCGTTAACCGCTCCGCAATCGACGCTGCGCTCAATGGGCTTTTGCCATGCGTCAACAGGGCGAAGCGTCCGGTCGTGACGGTGTAAAGCCGCTCGTCAGACGCGGGCAGCAGCAGCCGCGGCAGCAGCGCAGCGACATTTTTTAGCAATGTCTCAACCGGGCCCATCCCCATGGAGCGAGCCAGCTCATAGGCGCGAGGCATATCGATACAATCGATTAGCACCAGACGACGCAAGGAGACATCGCCCGAGTCGGCGAGATACTGTAGATCGCGCATCAACCGCTGCCGGTTTGGCATGCCGGTGGCCGGGTCGGTAAACCCCGCCGCATGCCAGGCCTCCAGGAAAGACATCATTAAGTTAGCCAGCTTCTTGAGGGTCAGCAGCTGCTCGACGCTAAAAGTGTGAGGCTCGCCATCCGTTACGCAGAGCGTCCCAAACAGGCGACCTTCGCGGTCTTTCAGCGGCACGCCAGCATAAAAGCGGATGAACGGCGCGTCGGTAACATAGCGGTGCGCCATGAAGCGGCTATCAAGTAAGGTGTCTGGTACCACAATCTCGGCGTCGTTATCCGCGACGTAACGGCACAGAGCATCTTCGCGCGCGGTCTGTTTCAGCACGAAATTATGCGCAGCCTGAATATACTGGTCGCTGTCGTCCAGCACAGAGATAAAACTGCCCGGAATGCCCAGTACCTGACTGGCGAGCTGCACAAACTGATGCAGCACATCGTCACGGCTCGCATCAGGCTCGCGCAGCGCCTGCAGCACGCAGTAACGATGGCTGTCGTTATCAAAATCTATCAACACATATCCTCCGCCTCAGACTACGTCTCAGAGCGAACTTAACCATAAAAAAATCGGTAGGTTTATTACTCATGCGAACAGACCGCTGTATCAGGCAACAGCCTCTGAAAGGCTTCTGGGCTAAGAGGCTCGCCAAGCGCGTTGCCCTGAACAATGTCGCACTGCGACTGGGCGGCGAAATCGCGCTGCGCGCCATTTTCTACCCCTTCCGCCAGTACCGTCAGGCTCAGGCTTTTCCCTAATGCCGCCAGCGCGCGGAACATCATGCGGATGCGTCCGCTGTCGGCCAGTTGTGCCGTAAGCGACTTATCTATTTTGAGACCGGTAACAAATTCATGTTGCAGCAGGTTAATCGCGCCCAGCGTGCGTCCATAGTGGTCGATAATAAAACTGGCCCCGGTTTGCCTGATGGCACTGAAGCGAGACGGAACCTCCTGCACCAGCGTGGTCAGCATCGACTCGTCGACCTCAAGGTTGACGAAGCTGGCGTCATTGGCCGTCAGTTCGCCCAGCAGTCTGTCGAGACGGCTGTCATCCAGCTGGCGTGGAAAAAGATTGATGCTGACGCGCAGCGCAGGCAGGTAGCGTCGCCATTCGCTGACCTGGCGTAGCGCGCTACGTAAGATCCACTCGCCAAGCGTGAGGGAAAGCGAGCTTTTCATCAGGATGTTTAGAAACGCGCCGGGCAGCAGCATTCCCCGCGCAGGATGCTGCCAGCGCAGTAGCGCCTCGCAGCCGGTTAATTTACCGCTGACGGCATCATACTGAGGCTGATAAAAGAGCACGAACTGCTGCTGACGCACAGCCATCTCAAGTTCACGTTCAAAACGGCGGCGCTGCTGGTCAGCTTCGAGAAAGCTCGGCAGAAAAAGCACGCTACAACCTTTGCCTGCTGCCTTGGCGCGATAAAGCGCAAGATCCGCCGCCGACATCACCGCCGAGGCGTCCGGACCATGTTCTGGGAAACAGGCGATGCCCAGGCTGGCTCCAACGGTGACGGAGGTGTCCTGACAGGTAAAGGGGGCCTGCACCGCCAGAATCAGCTGTTCCGCAACCCGCTGCGCTGCCTGACCGTTTTCCGGCAGCAGGATCACAAACTCATCGCCACCGAGTCGCGCCGCCATAACAGCGTGTGCGCAGACAAGGCGAATCTGATCGGCCACATGGCACAGCAAGGCGTCGCCCGCTGCATGCCCAAGCGAATCATTGATCTCTTTAAATCCGTCCAGATCGGCCATCATGAGGGTAAAAGGCACGTCGGCGGCCGTCAGATGCTCAAGCTGATCCATAAACGCGCCGCGGCTCGCCAGGCGGGTCAGCATATCGAGCGAGGCAAGTTCGCACAGGCGCGCCTCGCTTTCGTGACGCTCCGTGACATCGCGAATGATCATCCCGACCAGCCTGTCCTGATCCTCATACCAGCCTGAAAAGGAGACTTCAGCCGGAAATTCCTGCCCGTTGCGCCGCTTTGCCCAGACCTGAATCCGTCGCGGCTGCGAAATGGCCGACCGATCGGCCATCATGCGCGCCAGCTCCTGACGATAGTGGGTCTGGGATCGCTCTGAAACCAGCCCGGCCACATAGTCGCCCGTCATCTCCTGCGCGCTATAGCCGAACAGGCTGGTTGCCGCCGGGTTCCAGAAAATGACGCCCTGTTTAATATCTGTGCAGATAATGGCATCGGATGAGGTCGCGGATATCGCTTCCAGCCGCTGCTGGCTGCTATGCCGCAGCAACTCCAGGCGATGCACTTCCATACGGTCCATCACCAGTGAAGCGATTGCCGCAAGGTGACCTCTGTCGGCTGCGCTTAGCGGCGGCCGCGGCTGGGTATCGACCAGACAAACCGTTCCAATGCGGTGCCCCTCCGGCGTCACCAGCGGAATACCGGCATAGAAACGGATATGGGGGTAGCCGAGCACCAGCGGATTTTGGCGAAACCGAGGGTCCAGATGGGTATCCGGCACGCAAAGGATGTCGTCCTGTTCCAGGGTGTAATGGCAAAAAGCGACGCTGCGCGACGTTTCGCAAATATTCAGTCCATAGCGCGCTTTAAAAAGCTGCTTTTCGCTGTCAATTATCGAAATAAACGATACCGGTACCCGAAACAGGCTAGCCGCCAGCAAGGTGAGCCGATCAAGCGCATCGGAGTACGGCCTCTTCATCAGCTGATACTGATCGAGGGCGTAAAGGCGTGCCGCTTCCGTATGGATAGTGGATTTCAAATCTATCCCCTCCTTAAAATGCTGGGGTCGGCATGAAACAGCAAGCTGGAGACAGGTTCCGTCAGACGGATCGTTAACATCGCCAGAAGAAAGCACCTGAGAGGCCGCCTGAAACGTCAGGACGTAAAAGCAGGCGTGATGCCGCATCCCTACGCGATTAAAAACAGCGATAACGTCAGCCATTAAGCGCGTTACCTTGCGTTTACAGTATCGACAGGCGAGGCGATAACTTCAGCTGAGTTTGATGAAAACGGTAAGTAACTGTTTCTGCCGGTAGCCTGAATAAATCGCGCCTCTGGAGCCGACGCGGCGGGATAAAGTCGCTGCTCTGCAGCGCACGCGTAAAAGTAGCGTTAAAAAAAAAGAGCGCCATGATAAACATGTCGCCCTTTTTGCCTCTGCTATGCCTGCAGTCAACCCGGCCCGAAATCGAGAGGATCAACCGCGCAACGATCGCCAGCCGCTATCGTCATGCAGGAATAGTTTGCGCCTTCTGGCTGCGCGACCAGACGCGGTGCGCTTTCATCGCCTGTGTGAATTCAGACATCAGCGCGCTTTCCGCTTTATCACCTTGCACAAGGCCCTCTTCACGATCCGCCTCTTCCAGGCCGAACTGCGTTTTGAAGCGGCGCGCCTCACCCACCAGACCAATCACCTTCAGGTGCTTATAGGCTTCCAGCAGGAAGTAGCGCGCATCCCCGCTCTTCAGCAGAGCGTCGATATTGCCATCCGGCACGATCGCCGCGTCAAAGGTCAGAGAAGGCAGACCGGCAAAGGTCGCGTCGACCGGCAGTACAGAGCCGTCGTCTGCGCGCACCTGGCCCATATGCGGCGCCAGCAGTTTGGCATGTACGCCCGCGGCTTTAAGCGCCTGCAAGATATTCAGCACATCGTCCGCTTTTACGCCGTCGCTGAGCAGCAGGGCAACCTGACGCCCTTTGATCTCGCCGTCTGGAATCGCATAGAGGCTCAGGCTATCGTCTTTGGTGAGGCCGTTGACTGCCGCTGGCGGCTGAATATTCAGCTGTTCGTCGGTCAGGGCGATACCGAGGTTATCCGCGACGCCCTGCGCCAGGGCAATGTCAATGCGCGCCAGATGATCCACCACGCGTTCACGAATATAGGCGCGCGCGACTTTACTCAGCTCAAACGAATAGGCGCCGATAATGTGCTGCTGCTCGACCTCGGTCTGGCTGAGCCAGAACAGGCGCGGCTGGGCATAGTATTCGCCGAATGACGGGCTACGCTCACGCACCTTGTGGCCCTCCACCCGCTCCTGATAACTTTCAAACCCACCATTTTTAGCCGCTGGCGGCGTTTCGCGCGGCCAGTTGTCGTTGATCGAGTTCGGCTCGTAGTTGGCTGGATTGGTATCAATATCCTGACGATGCATGCCCTGGCGCTGGAAGTTATGGTAAGGGCAGGTCGGGCGGTTGATCGGGATTTCATGGAAATTCGGTCCGCCCAGGCGGCTGATCTGCGTATCGGTATAGGAGAAGAGACGGCCCTGCAACAGCGGATCGTTAGTAAAATCCAGGCCCGGCACAATATGGCCAGGGTGGAACGCAACCTGTTCGGTTTCAGCAAAGAAATTATCGGGGTTACGGTTGAGCACCATCTTACCGACGATCTCGACTGGAACCAGCGCTTCTGGAATCAGTTTGGTCGCATCGAGAATATCGAAGTCAAATTTAAACTCATCCTCTTCCGGGATCAGCTGCAGTCCCAGTTCATATTCCGGATAGTCTCCCGCTTCAATGGCTTCCCATAAATCGCGGCGATGGAAGTCAGGATCGCGCCCGGTCAGCTTCTGCGACTCATCCCACAGCAGCGAGGCTTTACCCGCTACCGGCTTCCAGTGGAAACGCACAAAGGTCGCTTTGCCTTCGGCATTAATCAGGCGGAAGGTATGAATACCGAAACCTTCCATGGTGCGATAGCTGCGCGGAATACCGCGATCGGACATCGCCCAGATGACGTTATGCATGGTTTCCGGCTGGAGAGAAACGTAATCCCAAAAGGTGTCATGAGCGCTCTGGCCTTGCGGAATTTCGTTGTGCGGTTCCGGCTTAACGGCATGCACGAAGTCGGGGAATTTATGCGCATCCTGAATAAAGAAGACCGGCGTATTGTTCCCGACCAGGTCAAACACGCCCTCTTCGGTATAGAACTTGGCGGCGAAGCCGCGGATATCGCGTACGGTGTCGGCGGAACCGGCACCGCCCTGCACCGTGGAGAAGCGGACAAAAACGGGCGTGGTCTGGTCTGGATCGCTCAGGAACTGGGCTTTAGTAAGATCTTTAAGTGAGCGGTAAGGCTGAAAATAGCCATGCGCCGCAGAGCCGCGAGCGTGCACGATTCGCTCTGGAATTCGCTCATGATCGAAGTGCGTGATCTTTTCACGCATGATGAAATCTTCCAGCAGCGTAGGACCGCGGGAACCGGCGCGCAGCGAGTTTTGATCGTTGGCGATGCGCGTGCCCTGATTAGTGGTAAGGGCGCGGTCGGTGCCGTTTTTACGGTGTGCTTCGAGCTGGTCAAGTTTGGCGTTATGCGTCTGCGGGGCTTTCAGGCTGCCGGGTGCGGTAGGCTGTTTGCCGGGCGGCGTGGGTTCGGGCTGCGGCTGATGCGAACCATCACTGGGTGCCAGCGAACCCATACCGGCTTCTGAGGATTCCGGGCCAGTGTGGGGCGCACGGTGGCTAAGCGATTTCTTTTCTGTTTCTTCCGACATAAACCCTTACTCCAGCAGTTGTTTTATTATGACGACATTAAAGATAGAACAACCTGAGCAATGCTGCGGGTTAAAACGCGCAGGTGATACCCTCAAAACAGCGAATTTGCAGCAAACGCCTGCTGCTGAGCGCATTGATGCTTCTTAATTAAAAAATGCAATATCCGTTGGCGTAGAGATTTTCGCCGCGTCACCCGCCGCTTTCATCTCGCCGGTATTCTCATCGAAATGGAACAGAGAAATGGTGTTGGTGAAGACGTTAGCCACGTAAAGATATTTACCGCTAGCGTCGAAGGCAAAGGCACGCGGTTCAATTCCGTTAGCCTTATAGCTTACCGGTTTGCCTAACATGCCATCGGCTTCAATTTTGAACACCAGCAATTTATTATCTGATCCGCGGTTCGAGGCAATCACATATTTGCCGTTCGGACTTAAAATAATCCCCCCACCGCTGCGATATTCTGCGCTGCTATTCTCTCTATTCAGCCTGATATGGCCAACCGGTTCCAGCCGATCCTGATCCACACTGAACACGACAATCTCACCGGCCATCTCAGTGATGACATAGGCATGCTTGCCCTCTGGCGTAAATACCATGTGGCGGGGACCTGAACCGGCAGTAAAATTCACGTCGCGCGCGCTATCCGCCTCCAGCGGCTCAGCTTTGTCAGCGTAATAACGGTAGGCGTGCAGCTTGTCACCGCCGAGGTCGGCTGCGTAGAGATATTTGCCATCACGGGTAAACGCGGTGGCGTGCGCATGGCCGCTATCCTGACGCCCTGCAACGGCGCCGGTGCCGTGCTCGAACGGAAAATGTTGTACCTGCTCGCCCAGTTTGCCATCGTGATGGATTGGGAAGACCGATATGCCCGCCCCACCTTTCGCCACGGAGTAGTTAGAGACAAAGAGGAACTTACCGTCCGGGCTGATGGTGGCATGGGTGGGCTGCTGGCCGTGACTGTTCACGCGATTAAGCACCCGCACCTGGCCGCTTTTATCCACACTCAGCGCGGTGACCGCCCCATCATTCTCTTCATTGGTGGTGTAGGCAAAACGCCCATCGCGCGATTTCACAATCCACGACGGACTTTTCATCTTGATCACCTCGAGTGGCGTCAGCGTACCGTCGCTGTTCACCTTCAGGCGATATAACCCCTCACTGGGATGGTCAGGTTTTTGCGCTGACGGCGCATCTGGAAGCGATGTCCAGGTGCCAACCAGCGCTGTTTGATGATCGATCGCGGCATTTGCCATTTTGCTTCCCGCCAGTGAAAAAACAGCCAGGGATAATGCCATGGTGATGTTTGTGGCTAAACGGTTCTGCACCGTTTTTTTATTTCTTTTCATTTTAGTTACCCACCGTAATCGGAATGTTAATGACTATAGTGGGGTTCGTTTAAATAGCGCCCGGCGAGGAGGTGACCGGGTTCACAATACAGAAGATTAAATGCTGGCAGGTGCCGTCTGACGCTGGGGCTGAATGAAAAAGGTCTCGCTCACTCTTTTTTTAGCCAGTCGATAAAAAAAGCACTGAAGGCGGTCACCTGTAAAGGCTGAAGCTTGCGCTGCGGGTAGACAAACTGCAGCCCAACATCTTTGCGATCGAAGCGGCTGAACCCTATAAAGCTTTCTGCAAACAGCACATTAAGCTTGCCCTGTTCAACGTCTCTTTTTACATCCCACCAGGATTTACAGGCAATCCCTCCGTCCTCAAGCACCCACTGACGGAGAAGCGCGCCATCGTTACACACCATGGCAGGATCCACGCGGATCGTTCTGCTGACACCTTCTTCCTCAAATCGCCACTCATTTATAACCACACCGTGTCGCTCAAGAACCAGGCACCTGTGATGGTGAAGCGCATCAGGCGTAGAGGGCATCCCGCAGGCCTGGAGATAGGAATTTGAGGCAACCAGCACCCTGTGGTTAGGAGCGATATTCCTGACAATCAGGCTGCTGTCCGGCAAATTACCGAAACGGATGCTCATGTCCAGCCGGTTAGCAATTAAATCCTCAACGCGTTCGCCCAGGTAAACCGACGTATTTACTTCAGGATGAAGGCGGGAAAAATCCAGTAACGCAGGGCTCAGATATTGTCTTCCAAAATCTGACGGCGCAGAGATGCGAATGTTTCCGCTGAGTACCCCCTCTTTCTGCATCAGCAGCGATTCTGCGTGTCGGGCCTCATTCAGTACCCGCAAAGCGGCGTGGTAAAAATCCTCTCCCGCCCTGGTCAGCGTAAGGGCGCGCGTGGAACGATGAAAAAGCCGGGTCTGGTAGCGCTCTTCAATTGCTTTCAGTCTTGCCGTCATTGAGGCCGGAGAAAGCGACAGCCGACGTCCGGCGGCCGACAGGCCACCGGTCTCGGCTACTTCAACGATCAGCGCCATATCCTCGAGCTTTCCCATATTTCATCTTTTCCGAAAAGTCATTGCACCTGAGGCGCCATTATCAAAGAAAGCCTGGGTAAGTAAAGTGCTTTAACCCCTTTTCACAACCGATATACAGCCATCCACTTTTTAAGAAGATGAGGAGTAAACCGATGAGTAAAACGTTAATTATTGGTGGCGCGTCAGGCATTGGTTTTGCTGTGGCCAGCGCGCTGGCGGAACAGGAAAACAGCATTATTCTGGCAGGACGAAATCAAGAGAAGCTGGAAGCTGCGCGCCAGTCGCTTACTCTGAGGCCAGCAGATGTCAGGACATTAATGCTGGATGTCAGTAACGAAGCTGAAGTCGTTGCGCTGAGTCACTCGCTGGGTGATGTTGATCATATTGTGTTTACCGCAGGTTCCAGTGCACCCGGTGGCCTTCTGACGGACATGGATCTCAGCGCGGCGCGGCGCGCTTTTGATACCAAATTCTGGGGCAGCATCTACACGGCCAGGCATCTCAGCAGAAATATCCGGCAGCGTGGAACGCTGACGCTGACCAGCGGTTTTTTGGCTCGACGCACTCTGAGCGGCACGCTTGTTAAATCCACGATGAACGCTGCCATTGAATCGGCCGCAAAGGTGCTGGCAAAAGAACTCGCGCCGTTGCGCGTAAACGTCGTGAGTCCCGGCCTGACGGATACGGAGGCGTACGCCACGATGGACCCTGCCGCTCGTGAAAAAATGCTTCAGGCGGCGGCTGAGAATCTGCCGGTGAAAGCGTACGGTCGCGCGCAGGACATCGCTGAAGGTTATCTGTTTTTACTGAATAACCCGTTTGTCACTGGCACGGTCATTGATATTGAAGGCGGTGCGCTCATCAACTGACTCCCCGACAGGGGGTGACTTATCGCGCGAATGCCGAATCAGATCTCTTCGGCATTCACGTGACTGCAAAGAGAAAACAGTTATGCCTGAAAAAGCATCCTGTCCTCCTTCGCCAGCCTTTCTGTTCGCCGGCGATACTCGCCCGGTGTGCAATTAAACTCCCGCAGAAAAGCTTTATGAAAGGATGACTCACTGGCATAGCCAACAGCGAGGGCGATATTGATGACCGGCGCGGAATCGCGCGCCAGCTGCTGGGCGGCCAGCTGTAGACGAATAGAGGTCAAAACGGCGAGCGGCGTGGTGGCGCTCAGCTGGCGGAACAGCTGCGCAAATGAGGCGCGCGACATAAATACGCGCTGTGCCATTTCTGCCACGGTCCACGGCAGCGCTGGCGCTTCGCAAAGTTGGGCGATCAGCGTCCCGATGCGCGGATGGAGTGCCAGTGTCAGCAGACTTTTATTCTGCAGCGTATCAGAAAGGGCGCTGCGAACGGCAAGCGTAAACATTGCGCTGATTTGATGACTGCGCAACGCCTCATCGCCCGGCGCATCGGTGGCATCATGCTGAGTGACTAAAGTCAGGGCGGCGGCCAGCCAGCGTGCTTCATGGCTCCCGGCTGCTGGCTTAAGCATCAATACTTCCGGCAGCGCCGTAAGAAAAGCCTGAGCCGATGCAGGTAACGTCAGTCCGCCGCATACCAGATGGGTTGGCGACCTCTGCTGCTGATAGAGGCGATGCGCGGCATTCTGCGGCAAAAAGACGACGCTCCCGGCAGAGATCTCAACTTTTGCTGAGCCCGGCATGTCCAGCATAACTGAACCGCCAGCGACAGTGTGCCAGCGCACCGAACACAGATGCCCTGCCCGATGCGGCAGCTGCCATTCGCCACTCAGTACACAGTTTTTGTCAATGCTGCTCCGGGGATTATGCAATAACAGCAGATGACTCAGTGGATCCATACTCGCCCTCTGTTTTTCATTTCTTATCCTGAAATCCGGTTATTCAGACGCAAAGACAATAAAGCCAGCGTTACGGCGTAAAAGCGCGTCGCCGTTAATCGTAAGCTGGTGACGTTGACAGTTTTTACCGCTATTTATATCGGAGAGCATTATGAACCATTATCAGGCAGCAATTATCGGTTTTGGTAAAGCAGGCAAAACGCTGGCCGCCGCCCTGGGGCGTGCCGGCTGGCGCGTGGCGATCGTTGAGAAATCAAAGGAGATGTACGGCGGCACCTGTATCAACGTCGGCTGTATTCCCACTAAGGCGCTGGTGCACGATGCGCAAACCGACGCCGACTTCGGTGAGGCGATGCAGCGCAAAGCCTCAGTCGTCGCGCTTTTGCGTGAAAAAAATTATCTCAACCTGGCGAATATCGCGCAGGTCGAGATGATCGATGGCCAGGCGGCGTTCATTGATCCTCACACGCTAAACATCACGACGGAGCAGGGAAGCAGCGAGATCACTGCCGATCGCATTTTCATTAATACTGGCGCCGAAGCTGTGTTCCCGCAGATTGAAGGCCTGGTGCCCGGGCCACGCATTGTAGACAGCACGGGCATCCTGAATGTATCCAGCCTGCCCAAACGTCTGGCCATCCTTGGTGGAGGCTATATTGGCGTTGAGTTCGCTTCAATGTTTGCCAGCTTTGGCAGTGAGGTCACCTTACTTGAGACGTCCTCGCAGTTTCTGGCACGTGAGGATGCAGATATCAGCGCGGCCATCAAAACCGTTCTGCAGGACCAGGGGGTAAAAATTGAGCTGAACACCCGGGTGCAGTCGGTTTCCAGCGACGAGAACAGCGTTACGATCCACACGGATCAGGGCGAACGTCAGGCTGACGTCTTACTGGTGGCAACCGGGCGGCGCCCGGCGACGCGGGAACTGAAGCTGGAGAACGCCGATGTAGCTACAGATGCGCGTGGTGCCATTGTGGTTGATAAGTATCTAAAAACATCTGTGGATCATATATGGGCGCTGGGTGATGTCACCGGCGGCCCGCAGTTTACCTATATTTCGCTGGATGATTTTCGCATTGTGCACGATCAGCTGCTGGGTAAAGGAACGCGCACCACAGACGATCGCGTAAATATACCTTATTCGGTCTTTATGACGCCCACGCTGTCACGCATCGGGCTTACAGAAGCGCAGGCGCGTGAGCAGGGCCGGAATTTTCAGGTGGTGTCATTGCCCGTGGCGGCGATTCCACGTGCTCGGGTTATTGACGATACGCGAGGCATCCTCAAGGCGCTGGTAGACAATGACAGCAAGAAAATTCTTGGCGTGGCGTTGCTGGCAGCAGACTCTCATGAGGTGATCAATATCGTGAAAACCGTCATGGATGCAGGCCTGCCGTATACCCTGCTCAGGGATCAAATTTTTACCCATCCCACCATGAGCGAATCGCTGAATGACCTGTTTGGGCTGGTAAAAGAGGCGTGATGAAGGATGCCTGCCAGCCTCTCTTGTCCTTTCTGGGTATGAACCAGACCGGTAGCAGTCAGAGGCTGATTCGAAGTGCTGTAAGGGTCAGCATTTTATCTTTTCGAGATAAAGTGCTGACTCTTACAGCCGGTTTTTCCTCTCTTTCAGCCGCAGTACTCTTCTCCTGAACGCAGCGCGACCGCGTCTTCTCCGCAAGAAAGCGCCGTCGCCTCTGCCTGTATACCTCAATCAAGGAGCTTATATGAGCCGTTTGCATACCATTACTGAAAGCGACGCCACCGGCAAAACCGCCCAGCTTTTTGGCGCCATCAAAGGCAGCATGGGTAAAGTCCCCAATGCCTATCTGACCATCGGCAGCAATTCACCTGAGGTTCTGGGTCAGATGCTTCAGCTGAACGCAGCTCTGCACAAAGGCAGCCTGAGCGCCCGTGAGCTGGAAGCGATTAATCTTGCTGTCAGTGAAGAGTCGGGCTGTGACTACTGCCTGGCCGCGCATACGCTGATGGCTAAAAAGGCGGGTTATACCGACGAGCAGACGCGGGAGCTGCGTGAAGCCCGCTTCAGCGGCGATGCGCGCATCGATGCGCTGGTGCAGTTTGTTCAGTATCTCGTTTCCTCTCGTGGAACGGTATCAGCCGAGCGCGTTCAGGCTTTCCGCGAGGCCGGATTCAGCGACCAGCAGGTTGTGGAAACCCTTGGTGCCGTCAGCGCCATTCTGTTTACCAATATGGTGAACCGGGTGAACGACACCGTTGTTGATTTTCCAAAAGTGAGCTGATGCTCAGGACGCCCGTGGCGCAGAGGCGGTCCCCCCACCGCTTTTGCTCCTCGCCCTTACCTTTTACCTTGTTAGGGAGAAAGTGAAATGACGGATATCACTTCACAGAAGTCAGCGCGTTTTAGACCGGCCGAAATCGCAACGAATCTGCCAGCGTCGGCCCCCACAATGCTGGCCGATATCTATCTAACCGATCGCCCAGCTGCCAGCAGCCGCGTATTCCGGGCTTATCGGGGCGTGCCCCCTCATTTTCACCGCGAATGCGATGAATACCTGTACGTGCTCTCAGGCCGCGGAACGTTCTGGATGGAGGATGCGTCGACTGAAGCTGAGTTCGGGCCAGGCGACATGCTTTTTTTCGAGCGCAACGTCGTTCATGCGCTTCCCGTTCTGCTGGAAGAACCCGTGATCTTCCTGACGCTGGACACTCCGCGCCGCTCACCCGATGACGTCGTGTTTATTGACCCCAACGTCGGCTCTGCCGGTACGTTTATGGAGAGAAACCGCTGAGCGTCCGCTCAGAGGTTACAGATTGGCTGCAACAGGCCCCGCACGTTATGCGCCGGGGCTTCCACACTTCCCCGCCACCCTCACACAGGCAACTGACCGTGTCCCTGAGGCCCGGTCAGATATGATCTGCACTGAACGCCGCCCGGTGAATATCGACAGTGTTATATTGCCTTGAATGCCAGGCTCGGCCGGTACAACGCAGCAAAAGCCTGGGCATCAAGCACAGGTAAGCTTTGCAAACAAGCATGATCTTTACAACTCAATGATGATAAAGTCGCATTAAGCATACACTCTTAACACTTTGAATATAGATCATGATTAATAAGCAAACATCATACAGGGGCTTACAGGCGCTCAGAGGAATTGCTGCGCTAAGCGTTATGCTTTTCCACTTCCGATGGAACATTAATGCTCAGATTCCAGGGCGTGGAGATGAACTTTTTGGATGGGGAGCAACCGGTGTTGATCTCTTTTTTCTTATCAGCGGATTTGTTATAACGCTGAGCGCGGCAAGATCGCCTCAGGGTATTATCGGCGCCTTGACCTTTTTAAAAAAAAGGGCACTGAGAATATTACCGGCCTACTATATCATCCTGCTTATCTCTTTTTTCCTGACAGGCGCGATGAGTACATTTCATTATCCGGATAAAACAGAAAACCTTATTAGCGCCCTGACCTTTATGCCGATTTTACCCGACCATCCCCCCTTTTATGTTGACGATAGTGGAATGTATGGCGTCAGATGGACACTAAATTATGAGGTTATGTTTTACCTGTTTATCTCCGTTGCGCTTCTGTTTGCTAAGCGCTGGATAGGGGCTGGCGCGCTGTTTGCTGCCACGCTTATTGTGCTGCCTTTGACTTTAGGCCATCAGTTAACGCTTCAGCCTGCCGGATATAAGATTGATTCAGCCCTGGCTGGGTTGATCACTAACCCGATGACCTGGCTTTTTATCACAGGAATGTGCGTCGGACTACTACTCCCTTACCTGAAGTGGCTATCACCCAAAATTATGGCCGTTGGTGCAGGGTGTAGCCTGATCGCTGCAGCCTACTGCTTTAGTCATGGTATGTTTGCCGGGCACGGGCTGCTAAGTTCGGGCTGGATATATGGCCTCATTTTATTAACCTTTGCACTTTCTGAGGATATTATTGGTAAGTATGTACCTGAACTTTTAATACGGTTAGGCGACATTTCTTTTTCTCTTTATCTGATTCATACCTTGATGAATAACGGCTTAGGGAAGCGATTCGCAAGCATTGGAATCGAAGATGGATATGTGAGGTTTACCGTTTCCATTATTCTTTCCTGCTTACTCGCGTGGTTGTCATGGCGTTATATTGAAAGGCCGTTTATTCGGGCCGGGAAAAGTCAGCCTGTCATTCAGGAAAGCAATGCCGGGTCGCCTTCCCGCGCAGCAAACCATAAGCAGTAAAGCGCCCTTCAGCCCATGCCAGACGTGGGCTTTATGCTACAGAATGGTTTAGGGCGCTCCCGACGTGTCTGCTTTGGCGGGTAATCAATGCGATCTGCGCTGACTGCGGGGGCACTCTGCCCCCGACTGTGAAGTGGTTTAGTGCGTTGGGGCGGGCGCTGCGTTGATTTTGATGCGTAGCAGAGCATACGGCTTCTGGCGCAAATCTTTACCACCGTGGAAACCGGGCTGGCGGTTCAGCTGGTTGGTAGTGAAGTAGAGATAGCCATCTGGCCCGACCGACAGGGTATCCGGCCACAGGATTTCAGGGCCGTGCGCAAGGGTTGTCCACTCCCCGCCAGCTGGCAGCTTGCGGATAGCATTGCGCTCATAGTCACCGGCATACACAGCGCCTGTCGCATCGCTTTCCAGGCCATCTGACGCCCCTTTTTCACCCAGGTCTTTTACGGACGCCGAGAGTTGAGACGCTGTGATGGCCGGATCGCGAAGCAGCGCCGTGGAAACGGCATACAGGTGACGCCCCGAGAGCGGACTGTAATAGAGCGTGTTACCGTCCGGAGAGAGAGCAATGCCGTCAGAGGCTACGCTGAACGGCGCGGTTGTTCCGTCCGCGTGACGCTGAAGCAGCGTTTCGCCCTCAACGACAGGTGAAAAGCCCGCTTCAGGCGACGTTGTGCGGTCGCCGTCCAGACGGCGCACCGCTTTGCCGCTATCCAGGTCAATAACGATAATCGCGCCAGTGCCGGACAGCGAGGAGTCGGTCACGTACGCCACGCCAGCTTTACCGATGCGAAAATCGAAGCGCATGTCGTTGACGTAGGTGGCGGGTTTAATCACGTCAGCCGGGAAAACAACGGTTTTTTCAACCCGATTCGTTTTCAGGTTAACCGCCACAAGTTTTGCGCCGCCTGCAACCGGTTTTGAAAAGCCCGGCGCGGCGGTATCGAGTATCCAGACCCGGCCCCGGCCGTCGGCCACCACGCTCTGCACGCTCAGCAAATGCGTGCGGGGAGCTGAATTGTCAGCGATATTTATCGCGGCGTCCGGGTAAGGCACCAGCCGGTTCCCTTTTACCTCGGCCACGGTAAACGGCACGTCGTCACCCCAGCGCGGGAAATTTACAAAAATACGGCCCGTTTCGGTAACGGTCACCCCGGTCGGCATAGCGCCGCTAAATGTCGCCACCACTTCGGGTTTGCCAATTGCGCGGTCCTGAGCAAGCTCGCTGAGCGCAGGCAACGCGTGATCGTCTGCCGCCAGCGCATTCAGGGTATTGCCGCCCGCCACCAGCGCCACAGAGAGCGCTAACGCCGTTTTTATCATACGTGTTTTCATCATTGCATCTTCCTGGGATATTGAATGGGCCAGCCAGCCTGTGGCGTAACTGGCGGTGAAATCAAAAGCCTTCCAGCACGATTTTTCCGCGTGCCCGGCCGCTTTCAATAAAGCCGTGCGCCCGGCGAAGGTTTTCCGCGCTAATTTTTCCGTAGTGCTCGCCTTTCGTGGTACGCAGGGTGCCGTCCTCGACCAGGCGGCGCACGCTCTCCAGAATCTCGTTCTGGCGGATCATATCCGGGGTCTGGAACAGTGAGCGGGTGAACATCAGCTCCCAGTGCAGGGAAGCGGCCTTACGCTTGAGCGGTAAGGCATCCAGCGTTTCCGGATCGTCGATAACAGCCAGCCGGCCCTGAGGCGCCAGCGCTTCGACAATCTGCTGATAATGTTTGTCGGTATGGGTCAGGCTTGCGATGTAACGCACGGAAGCGACACCGATTTCACGCAGGCCTTCCAGCAGCGGACGGGAGTGATCGATGACGTCATGCGCGCCAAGCTCGCGCACCCATTCCGCCGTCTCCGCGCGGGAAGCGGTGCCGATTACGCGAAGGCCGGTCAGCTTGCTGGCCAGCTGAGTGAGCACCGAACCCACGCCGCCGCCGGCACCGATGATGAGGATGGCGTCGCCGTGCCCGCCCTTCACTTCAAGACGGTCGAACAGTAACTCCCAGGCGGTAAGGGAGGTGAGCGGGAGCGCAGCCGCGTCGGCATCGCTCAGTGAAGCGGGCTTATGAGCGGCAATACGCTCGTCAACCAGACTGTATTCTGCATAGGAGCCCGGGCGGATAATGGAGCCAGCGTAATAGACCTTGTCGCCAGGCCTGAACAGGGTGACGCTCTCACCGATAGCCTCCACTGTGCCCACGGCGTCCCAGCCGAGAATGCGCGGCTGCGTCACAGGCGAGCCCGCGCGCACTTTGATATCGACCGGATTCACCGAAATCGCGCTGATTTTTACCAGCAGATCGTGTTCGCCCGGCTGAGGTTTTGGTAATTCGGTCTGGTAAAGAGACTGCGAATCGGTAACCGGCAGTCCGTTCTGGCTGTATACAATGGCTTTCATAGTGTGGTCCCCGTTTGTTGTGGCGTGAGCAGCAGCGCTGTCGATTCGTTGATGGAAGATTACGGGCTCAGCGCGTGTAGAAAAACGGGGGAAACCCATCAGCACTTTCACTCCTGCAGTGAAAGTCAGGTGCGCAATGAGAAGCGGAGCCTGGCAGGCTCCGCGGAGATTTACAGCAATGTGTAGGCAGAAGGGTCAGTGACGCGGGCTTCGGGATTAGAGATCGCATTATGCAGAAGACCCGTCACCCGTCCTCCCTGAACGAGAGCAGGCACATCATGGCTGGGCAGCATAAAACGGACGCCGGACAGGGCTTTTTTGATCGCGGTCTTCTCCTCCAGCGTCGACATTGCCCGGTTGCCGGTAATGGTCGGTTCGCCAGCGTTCAGGCTGTCGAGGAAGGGGTCGATAAGACTGCTCTGCAGGTTATACACCACGTCGCCGCTGATGTTGGCAATGCCCTCAGCGGTATCCACCAGCACCGAAATGGAACCCGGGGTATGGCCGCCGCTCAGGCGTACCGTTACGCCTGGAATAACCTCTTCTTCATAGCTGCCGTCCACGTCAAACAGGCGCAGCGCGCCTCGTGTATAGAGGCGGTCAAGCAGATGACGGGTATCTTCAAGCGCGTACATCGCTGGCCCCATAATGCCGGAAGCGGCAAACGACAGCTCACGTCTCGACAGGCAAACCGTCGTGGTCATCGGAAAGAGATAATCTCCCCCTGCATGATCGACATGCGCATGGGTATGGATCACGTAGCGGATATCCGCAGGCTTCAGGCCATGCTGGGCAAGCAGCCATGAAAGGGTCATCTCGCGCGTTTGCTCAGCCTCAAAACCGAACTGACGGTAATATTCCGTTGAGCGTGAGCCGGTATCGACCAGTACCGGAAATTCGCCGCCGGTGATCAGGAAACCCAGCGTGGGAATCGTGGTTTTCACGCCCGCATCCTGAAATAACACCAGGCCTGATTTATCGAGCGTAATATTGCCCAGGTTGAGCGGATAGATATTTAAGGACATTGTATTCTCCTGAATTCAGATAAAAGAAACCTGTTGCGCTGCGTGACATCTCAGCGCTGATGAATAGAAAGCGAAGTCTCAGACGTCGGCTACAGAAAGCCGGTTAGTGCTGCGCAGCTGATATACGCCAAGAATAATCAGCACCGCACAGATGAAAATAAGGGTCAGCGCGCCAGCATAGACCGCACTCGCCAGGTTCAGCTGCGTGGCCATTTTGCCGAGGCCAACGGCGAGTCCGCCGGTAAACAGATAGGCAAAAACGAACAGCATAGACATGGCGCTACCGCGATCTGACTGTCGTGCATGACGCGCAATCAGTCCCAGTCCGCCAAAGGTCATAAAGGCATAGCCGGCGCCGGAGATAAGTGAGGCGCCGACAAAACAAGTCAGGCTGTGTTCAGATACGGACAGACACAGGCTGGCCATACCCGTCGCGGAAACTATCGATCCCGTTATGACTGAACGACGGGGTTCGATTTTTCTGGCTAATATGCCGGCAATGCCCAGCGCCATCGGGAAAAGCGCCAGCGCCACGCTGTTAATCCACGGGCTGGGCGACCCAATGAGAGAACGCGCGATCTGCGCCCCTACCGACGATATCAGCACCCCGTGGGTATAGGCCCCTGTTACCGCCAGCGCGGCATAAAAGAAGGTGTGGCGCAGGTATACTGGCACGTCAGGGCGAGCCAGCAGTCTGGAAGATGCGCCTGCAGGACGGTCGCCTGGGATAAACAGACAAAGAACGATCAGCACAATCAACAGCGCGAAAAGAACATAAAAACTGAGGCGGGTGGGCGCCGGTGCCCAGGTTATCAGCGCTCCGGCCAGCAACAAAGCAGCGGCGAACCCTATCGACTGCGCCCCGAGCGTCACCGCGCCAGCGCGCGCAGAGCCGTCCTGACCGGCATAATCTACCAGCGCCGCGGCCGAAGGCCCCGCTGATAGCCCTACGCCAATCCCCATCATCACCCGGCCCGTCAGCAGGACGGCTACGCTATCTGCCGCGGCAAACAGCAGCACGCCCGCTGCGGAGCTGAGCAGCCCGGCGAGCATGAGATTTTTCCTTCCTGCTCTGTCAGACAGGCCGGCAAACAGCAGCATGGTCACAACAACCGTCAGCGGATAAACGGCAAAAATCACCGTGACGGTCGTAAAGGAGAGATGCCATTGAGCGGCATAGAGCGGATAAATCATTGCGGGTGCTGCGCTGGTCCAGAGCGTATGGGCAACGACGGCGGCGCTGATCCAGAAAGCATATCGGGCTGAAGGGGTCTCGATTTTCATGCTGCGATCCTGTTTTAAACTGTTCGTTTTAAAACTAGCTAATGGCATAGCAAAAAGGCAAGAAGTTTTGAACCGATCAGTTTTTTATTTTTTTTAGTCTGGTATTTTTTGCCGACAGGATGCATATTAAAACGATTGGTTTAAAACGGAGGCCCCGATGGCCAGACCCAGGAAAATAAGCAATGAAGACGTTCTGAGCCGCGTTATTCCGGTCTTTTGGAAGAACGGGCTGGCTGGCACCAGCCTGGGCCAGCTTGAAGAAGCGACCGATATTAACCGCTCAAGCCTGTACGCGACCTTCTGCAGTAAGGAGCAGCTTTTTGTCAGCGCGCTTGAACACTATGTCAGTAGCGCGCCCGCCCAGTTTCTGTTACAAAAACAGCCCTATGGCTGGCAAAATATTGAACAGTTCCTGCTGGCTGCGCCGTTTAATAATCCTGCGTTTAACGGCTGCTTCATTATCAACTCCACGCGGGAAGTTGCCGTTCTGCCCGCAGCTGCGCTGGAGATCGTGCGCGACTTTCGCGGAGCGGTCATTGAACAGATACGGATGAATATCCCGCTACAAAAAAATGCCGGCGTAATGGCAGAAATTATCTGGTCTTTTCTGGTTGAGGCCTGTCTGGAAGCAAATGACAGGCTCGAGCCGCAGGGCTGGCAGGCGCGCGTCACCGCCCTGCTTGGCTTTATCAGATCTTCTGATAGCCAGTAATGTCTCAGCCTGACCGGATCCGAATACGTTTTGCATTCTGGAGCCTCAATGATACGTCTTGAAGATGTTACGTTGTTCGTCCGTTCCGCCGCGCTGGGCAGCTTTTCCAGTGCAGCCCGTGAAGCCGATATTCTTCCGGGGCAGGTCAGTGCCGCCGTCAACCGTCTGGAGCGCGACCTGAATAAACGCCTGTTTGCGCGATCCACGCGCAGCCTGCGCCTGACCGCAGAGGGAGAAACCTGGCTGCCCTATGCACAGGAAATGCTGACCATCCTGCAGGCAGGAACGGAACGCCTGCAGGGCAGTGAAGATGAAATCCAGGGTGAGCTGAAAATTGCCGTTCCCTCAGACATCGGGCGAAACATCATCCTGCCGGTGATCACCGCCTTCTGCGAAAAACATCCCAAAATATCCCTTCGCCTCTTTCTGTCCGATCAGGTCAGCGATGTTTTTCGCGATCCGGTGGATGTGGCCATCCGCTATGGCACGCTTGAAAACAGCAGTTATGTGGCCTTGCCGCTGGCCGAAGATAACCGGCGCGTGCTCACCGCTTCACCCGCCTATATCAGCAAGCATGGCAGGCTGCAGCGCCTTGATGATTTGCTCAGGCACCACTGTCTGCTCTACACCTTGAACGGGCACGCTTACGATAAATGGTCATTTCCAGAAAATGGCGTTCGGCGCCAGCTGACGGTAAGCAGCAGGATGCTGTGCGATGATGCCGATTTGGTGAGGCGCTGGGCAGTCGCGGGGATGGGCATTGCCTATAAATCATGGATAGATGTCAGCAGCGATGTGCTGGCCGGTCGGCTGGAAGTGCTGCTTCCCGAACAGCCTGGGGAAGCCGTGCCGTTGAATCTTATCTGTCCTCACCGTAAACAGTTTTCTCCGGCGATCCGGGAGCTGCATGGCCTGCTGCGCGAACACCTTAAGTCCATCACGGCGTTAATGCGCACCCATCCGGCTTTTGTAAAGGGCGGGCAGACTGAACTCGCGGCGAACCAGAGCGCCTGAATAAAAAGCGCGAGACGGTGTTATCGCAGCGATATTTGGCAAACGCTAATTAAAGCGGGCAGGAAATTTATAAAAAAAGAAAAGGCCATTTAAATAAATGGCCATTTTCATCGCTTTTAAATTTACTTAATCAGCTCGGCCGTCATATGGAACTGATTGCCCGCGTAGCTTTCGGTAATTTTATAATCAGAGCCTGCTTTTTTAGCCTGCTGCGCAATGTGTGACTCCGCTTCATCCAGCGTCGAACCCGTTGCGGTAATGCTCTGAGCAACGCTGCCAAATGAAATGGCGGACAGGACGGCAATAATCAGCGCAGATTTTACAGTTTTCATTTTCATTTCCTTCAGTGATTGAGATGTTCAGGGTTATTTATCAGGGCAGCCGGTTATTTCCGCTGCCTTGTGTGAAATGAATAATAGTGCGGACATCTGCTGCAAAACAGGTGCAATAACAGCAAACACTTTCACGTGAAAAGTGAAGATAGAAAGTCCGGTTCGGCAGGAGGATTGACGCACACTTAAAAAGTCAGTACGTAAAGCGTCATATTCAGGGTATTGTTAATGCTCAACGTTTTCAGCGATACCGGCACCCCAGACGGTTCCGGCGCCAGACTGTGACAGGAGAATAGGATGCATCGGGTAGGCTTGCTGATTTCTGATTACTTTCAGGTTTTAGGGTTGTCCACGCTGAGTATCTTTGAGTTTGCCAATCAGGTTAAGGGTGAACCTTTCTATGATTGCGCAGTTTACTCTGAACATGGCGGGTCGGTTTTATCCTCGTACGGCTTCGCCGTTGACAGCAGGCTGCTTGATGCGGAGGCGCAAATTGATACCTGGCTCGTCGCCGGGGTGCTGACGCCGGTTGAGTTGCCGGCAACGCCTGGGGTGGTCACCTTTTTGCAGACCCATGCGCTGAAAGCGCGCCGCGTGGCCGGTATTTGCACTGGCGCCTTCGTGCTGGGTCAGGCGGGATTACTTGCCGAACGCCGCGCGACCACACACTGGATCCATGCGCAGACCCTGAAAACAATGCACCCCACCACCCGGGTGGAGGAAGACCGCATCTTTATCATCGATGACCACGTCTGGACGTCGGCTGGCTTAACCGCCGGGCTCGATATGGCGCTGGGTATGGTGGAGAAGGATCTGGGCGCAGAGGTTGCGCGCAGCGTGGCGCATCTGCTGGTGATGCACCATCGCCGCTCGGGCGGGCAGACCCAGCATTCAGAGATGCTGATGCTCTCGCCGCGCAGCGATCGCCTGCAGTCTGCGCTGGAATACGCACGCAAAAACCTGAGTAACCCCTTAACTGTTGAGGAGCTGGCGGATGCGGTGCATGTCAGCGCGCGCCAGCTCAGCAGGCTGTTTCGGTCAGAGACAGGTAAGTCACCGGCAAAAGCGGTGGAGGCGTTGCGCCTTGAAAATGCCAGGCTGCTGATTGAACAGAGCAGGCTCTCGATGGAAGCGATCGCACGTGAATCTGGATTTCGCGACCGGCGACACATGCGCGAGGTCTTTATGCGCGGCTATGGCATTCCGCCGCAGTCTATACGCACCGGAAGAGCCTGACGCTTCCGCCCTCCTCCTGCTTCTCCCGTCATGATGTCCGTTAATCCGGCCATCATGATGTCCTGAATCCTGCCTTTTCTTGTCAGCCGCGCCGGTGCGTGACTGCGTACTATGAATTCACCAACCCGATAACTGACAAGGTGAACATCATGACGCAGCAAACACTGACCAACCGCGGCACTGCCGTTGTCACCGGCGCCTCCACCGGCATGGGCGCACTTTACGCTGGCCGCCTGGCACGCATGGGCTATGACCTGATTATCGTGGCGCGTAACCACAACCGCCTGAACCAGCTGGCAGAGCATATCACCACCGACAGCGGCCGCAGCGTCGAGGTTGTTGCGACTGACCTGGCCGATGCCGCCCAGCTTGCCAGGCTGGAAGAGAAGCTGCGTCAGGACGCCAGCATCACGCTTCTGGTTAACAATGCCGGCATCGGCACCCATACGCCGCTGCTGCAGAGCAGCGTGGAGCAGACGACCGCGATGATCAACCTGAACGTCACCGCGCTGACCCGCCTGACCTACGCCGCGGTGCCCGGCTTCGTCGACCGCGGGCGCGGCGCCGTTATCAATATTGCCTCTATCGTCAGTATTGCGCCTGAGTTGCTGAACGGGGTTTATGGCGGCAGTAAAGCCTTTGTGCTGGCGTTTACGCAGTCGCTGCATCACGAACTGGCCGGTAAAGGCATTCAGGTGCAGGCGGTACTGCCCGGCGCGACCGCGACGCCGTTCTGGGAGAGCGGCGGCCTGCCCGTCGAGCAACTCAATCCAAAAATCGTCATGAGCGCACAGGAGATGGTGGACGCCGCGCTGACCGGTTTTGCCCGCGGCGAGCTTGTCACTATTCCGTCCCTGCAGGATGAAACCCTGTGGACCACTTATGAGCAGGCGCGCCAGGCGATGATCCCGCACCTTGGCAGCGACGCGCCGGCGCCACGCTATCAACCTGTTTCCATGCACTGATCCACTCCGACAGCCTAATAACCTTACCACTTATCATCTGAAGGAATATGACCATGAAACTGACTAACAACACTATCTTCATCACCGGCGGTACCTCTGGCATCGGCCGCGCAATGGCAGAAAAATTTCATCAGCTGGGTAACCAGGTAATTATTTCGGGACGCCGCGAGGCGCTGCTGAAGGAGGTGACCGCAGCCAGCCCAGGCATGGATTATGTCGTGTTGGACGTGACAAGCGCCGACAGCATCAAAGCCGCCGCGCAGAGCGTGCTGGCACGCTATCCGGCGCTGAACGTGGTGATCAACAATGCCGGCATCATGCCTTTCGACAACGCGGCTGGCGAGCTGGATGATGCGCAGGCGGTCACCCTGCTGGATACCAATATTCTCGGGCCGGTGCGCGTCAGCGCCGCCTTTATCGAACACCTGAAGCAGCAGCCTGACGCGGTGCTGATCAACAACAGCTCGGTGCTGGCGTTTCTGCCGCTGGCAACCAACGCGCTCTACTCCGCCACCAAGGCCGCCATTCACTCTTACACCCTGTCTCAGCGTTTCCTGCTGCGCGACAGCGGCGTGCAGGTAATTGAAATTTCTCCGCCGTGGGTGGATACCGACCTGATTTACAAGAGCGGCGATCCGCGCGCCATGCCGCTGAAAGACTTTATCCGCGAAACCTTCGACAAGCTCGGCACCGACACCATCGAAGCCATCGTCGATCGCGTGCTGCCGGTGCGCGATAACCCGGGCGCAGACGAGCATACCCTGGTGAATCAGTTCAACCAGTCCGTGGCGGATAACCCAATTCCTGTTCAGTAAACGCTACAGGGGCATCCAGCCCCTGTTTTTCTATGCCGGAGATGAATAATGAACGCTGCTATCACCTCTTCCCAGCGCCGCGCCCTGCGCGCGCTAAGCATCGCTTACTTTGTCCAGGCTACCGGCGCGCTCTCTGTCGCCGGCAGCCTGCCTGCTATCTCTGCTGCCTGGCAGCTGACTGATGCGCAGAGCGCGCGCTTACTGAGTATATTCGGCCTGACCTTTGCGCTCGCCGCCCCGCTGGTTCAGGTCATCTTTGGCCATCTTCGCCGTCGCCAGCTGGTGCTCACGGGCATCGGGCTGTTTGGCCTGGGCGCCTTCGCTTTTGCGCTCTCGCCGGCCTACGGGTCGCTGGTCGCCTCCCGCATACTGATGGGCGTAGGTGCCGGGTTTATCGGCCCGGTGCTGGTCGCGCTGGGTTCTGAGCTGGTAGATGAACAGCAGCGCGGGCGGGCTATCGGCATGGTACTTCTCGGGGTATCGATGGCGAGCCTGGCCGGTATTCCGCTCGCCGCATGGGTTGCCGACATGTGGGGGGCGAAAGCCCTGTTTGCGCTGGTCGGACTGGCGAGCCTGCTGAGCGGGCTGAATGTCCTGCTGACGGTGCCGGATGAAAGTGTGGGTTCGCGTATCCGGCTCGCCGAGATGGCGAGCGTCCTGTCTGAGGGGAAATACCTGACGGCCTTCCTGGTGGTGTTTTTCATCACCTCCGGCGTTTACAGCTTTTACTCTTTTATCGCCCCGCTTATCCGCGACACCTACGCTGGCGGCACGCATGCGGTTTCCGCGGCGCTGGCGGTGCTGGGCGTCGCCGGGGTGCTGGGGAACCTCTGGGTCACCCGGGCGGCAACACGCTTTACCTCGGAAAAGCTGCTGTTGACGGGCATGACCCTGCTCATCACAGATACGGCGCTGATTGCCCTGCTGCCAAAAGCCCTGGGCGTGCTACTGCTGGCACTGGTCTTCTGGGCCTTTGCCACAGATCTGCTCTGGCCCAGCCAGCAGCGCAGGATCGTTGAACTGTCGTCTGCCCGGTATCGCGGCATCGCGCTGGCGCTGACCAGTGCCTTTATGTTCGGGGGCATCGGTTTCGGCTCAGCGGTAGCCTCCTGGGTTTATCCGGTGGCGGGATTTTACGGGCTGGCCGGCATCTCCGTGGCTTTCATTGTGCTGGCGCTGATCAGCCTGCAGCTGTCCGAAAAGCTCAGAAAGCCCGTGACGACGGCTGCGCCCTGTCAGGGTGAAGCCTGACGGGCTGCTATCAGTCAGGCTTCTGAGATACGTGACGCATAGATGCTGAATAGCACCATGACGCAGCGAAAGCGGGACAGGAACCTGACTGCACATTATGCCTGTGCCTTTAGACCAGGAAAGCTGTAGTGCGCATTCTGTTTGCCCTTCTTGTAAACATGTGAAAGGAGACGTTCATCCCTGGCAAATTCCGCTACTGTTGATACAGGATCCGCGTTCATCTGCCCGGTTACTCTTTTTCTCTGAATGCCGCCAGCCTGCCCAGAAGGAGTAAAGGTACCTATGAAAAATTTGTTGCCAAAGCCGTTATCCCTGTCTCGGCACGCCTTCACTGCTTCAGGCGTGTTGGCGCTGTCTCTGTTTTGTTACAGCCCGGCGCTGATGGCAGATACAACGCTGTTCTCCCCTCTGCCCCCAGATACGGCAAGCCTTGGACAGTATCAGTGGCACAGACGCCCTGTTGTTATATTTGCTCCATCTGAAAAAGATGCTGACTACGTCAGGCAAATCGCCATGCTGGAGAAAAGCAGCGCTGAGCTAGCGGAGCGCGATATCATCGTGCTGAGTGATACGTCGCCTGCGGCCAGTGGCCAGCTCCGTTCACAATTTAAGCCCAGCGGTTTTGAAGTTGTGCTGGTTGGAAAAGATGGCGGGGTGAAAATTCGCCAAAAAACACCGCTTACGTCAGAAGAGCTGCTTTCCACCATAGACAGGATGCCAATGCGTAAGGCTGATTTACGCTAAACCTTCCTGCTAACCGAGAAGAGGATAAAACAGTGGGGCTTTAAGTCCGGCTGGTGGCGTTGGGACGCAGATCAGGATGCAGAGCGGGGAGATGGGCGTGCAGCGGCCTGATAATCAAAGCCCCTGAAGAGACCGTCAGGGGCTTTATCATCATCCGTAAGGATTAGAGAGCCATATCATGCTGAGCTTCAGCAGCGGCTTTTGGTTTCTGAGGTTGAGCCTGAGGAGCGTCCTGAGCCGCCTTCATCTGAATCACTGGCGGTTTTACCAGCTGCAGCGTCGCTGCCGTTTCATCCCAAACCTGCTGGGTCAGCGCAACGTTGCCGTTCAGCTTCTGTCCATAGCTCGGAACGATGCTACGGATCTTGCTCTGCCACTCCGCCGATTTAAATTGCTCTGGGAACAGCTCCTTCATCACATTGATGGAGATAGGCGCAGCGGTGGATGCGCCCGGAGAAGCGCCCAGCAGCGCAGCCAGAGTTTTCTGTTTATCGGTTACGATTTCAGTTCCCAGCTTAAGTACGCCGCCTTTTTCCGCATCCTTCTTGATAATCTGTACGCGCTGGCCGGCCTGAATAAGTTTCCAGTCCTCTTTACGCGCTGACGGATAATACTCTTTCAGCGCCTCGAACCGGTCTTCGTCACTTAACATCACCTGGCCAATCAGGTACTTCACCAGATCGAAGTTATCAAGCCCTACGTCAGTCATCGGCCCCACGTTTTTAGTCGTAGTGGTGCTGAGCAGATCGAGGAAAGAGCCGTTTTTAAGGAACTTGGTCGAGAAGGTGGCAAAAGGCCCAAACAAAACCACACGTTTGCCATCCAGGAAACGCGCATCGAGATGCGGGACCGACATCGGTGGCGCACCCACGGAAGCCTGTCCGTAAACTTTCTCCGCGTGCTGGCGCGTGATGTCCTGATTTTCAGTGACCAGGAATGAGCCGCCCACAGGGAAACCTGCATAGTTATCCGCTTCCGGGATACCTGTCTCCTGCAGCAGTTTCAGGGCCCCACCGCCTGCGCCGATAAAGACATATTTCGCATCTACTGCATGCTCTTTGCCGCTTTTCACGTCAGTAATCGTGACGTGCCAGGAGTTATCGCTGTTGCGTTTGAAACCTGTAACCTCAGATGAGGTTTCCAGCTTAAAGTTACTCTCTTTTTTCAGGCTACCCACCAGCTGGCGGGTAATTTCGCCATAGTTAACGTCGGTGCCAACCGGCGTCCAGGTGGCAGCCACTTTCTGCTGCGGATCGCGCCCGGCGATAATCAGGGGAGCCCATTGCTTGATCTGATTCTGATCGGTAGAGAACTTCATGCCCTGGAACAACGTCGTTTGTTGCAGAGCGGCATAACGTTTGGTCAGGTACTCAACGTTCTTATCACCCCATACAAAGCTCATATGCGGCGTAGAGTTGATGAAAGAGTGCGGATCGTTTAATACGCCACGCTTTACCTGCGATGACCAGAACTGGCGGGAGATCATGAACGCTTCGTTGATTTCCAGCGCCTTAGAAACATCAATCGAACCGTCTGGACGTTCTGGCGTATAGTTCAGCTCCATATTGGCTGAGTGGCCGGTACCGGCATTGTTCCAGCCGTTGGATGATTCGAGCGCAACACCATCCAGCTTTTCAACCATGAGCTGTTTCCAGTCAGGCTGAAGCTCCTGCAGTAATGTTCCCATAGAGGCACTCATGATGCCGCCGCCAATCAGAAGTACGTCTGTTTTTTCATTAGCGTCTTCAGCATGCGCTGTTGCGCTGACGACCATTGCGATGAGTGATAACGCGGGGAGAATCTTATTTTGTTGCAGCATTATATTTAGTACTATCGGAAATAAATGAATGAACCAATATTTTAACTTACTCGCATCGAGTTTTAAACACTCCGTATAAATCATCGCTTCAAAAAATTGACAATATTTAATTTTTAAATTAAATAAAAAAGTATCTTAACTAAAGAAAGCAGATTTCCGCTTTTTTATTAGCCACCGCTGAAATCTGCTGCGAAAAACAGAGAATTAGCCAACAAGCTCTTAACAAAGGATAGCAGGCTGATCCACACTCTTCTTAATGATAAAAAAAATCTGGCCTGCATGATTATTTAACGCAAATTTTTATTTCCTGGCTAAAGTCGAGCATGGCGACTGAGCGATGTAAAATATTCTGACAGGGGTGATAGCGCCTTTTCTTTCACGACGATTTTCTGCTCTTCAGAAACGAGACCGAATAATTACTTGCTGAAGGGATAGGGAAAAATATGAATGGTATTCGCTGCCATTGGATAAATTCCCAGCCCGCGCGTGGTGTTTTTGAGTTTATCTAAAGAAGCGCCCTCTTCAGGCATTCTGCCTCCCCATACTGTCACGCCCTCAGCGATATTGGCTGGCCGATTTGGGCTTTCATCGGTGATCTCTATGGTTTCACCGTTACTGAACGTAATGATCAGTGATGCGACGTCCAGATGTTGAGCAGTCCCGTTTTGGTCTTTAGCGTTTACTTTCATTGCATCCTCTCCTGTCTGTTTTTTGCATTGCATTAGCAACGGCGCGATGGCCAGCACTATTTTTAAGGAAGCCTTAACTGACTGACCTGTCCTCGATCAATAGCAACGAGCTTAGCAAAGGTCAACGATGCTGCTCTGTTGCAGAGAGCGTGTGCTTTACCCACTGCACTATCCCATCGGTCATTGATGCTGCGCGTATCCTTTACAGGTGGCCGGAAAAGGCTGGGTAACAATCTGACAAGCAATTTTTCCTGCCGCGCAGTATTCACCGCCGCACCGTCACGCTAAGTTGTTCAGTTAACCACCATAAGCCAGGCCGGACATCGTGACATCCCCCTCTTTAAATCAGGCCGTGCGCGGGCTTTTACTTTTGCTGCCTGTATGGCTGGCACTTCCCATGGGAAGTGCTGCTGCGCCCTCTGTCGAAAATAATCAGCAGTTCAACGGGCTTATAAGAGAGCCTGTTATGTTGCGTGTCACGTTGCCAGATGGCAAACCGGCCCTGCTGGACGCTCTCGTGACGCGGCCCTCCGGGCCTGGCCGCTGGCCCATCGCCCTGATTACCAACGGTACCACGGGCACGGCTGAATTCGATCGCTGGGAAATGAATCCAAACCGGATGTCAGGAACGGCTCTGGCGTTCGCCCGCCACGGCTATGCGGCGGTGGTCGTTCTGCGGGAAGGCTATGGCTATTCCAGCGGCGGAGCCGAATATACTGGCGGAACCTGCGCACATCCACAGCATGGCCTGGCAAGGAAGCGAGACGCTGATGATCTGCTGAGCGCGCTCAATGCAATCAGGCGCCAGCCATGGGCATCCGGGCATAACGCCATTCTCGCCGGCATGTCAGCCGGTGGATTTGGCGCTCTGGCCGCCGGTGCCGGACAGCCGTCGGGTGTTCAGGCGATCATTAATTTTGACGGAGGAAGAGGCGCTAGCGGCGGCAGCTCAGTGTGTGACCAGGCGGGATTGTTGAGAGCCTTCGCTGAGATGGGCGCCGCCTCACACACTCCTTCGCTCTGGCTTTATTCACAAAACGATAAATTATTCCCGCCCCTGACCGCCCTCTCGTTTTTCAATGCTTATATCTCAGCAGGCGGCTCCGGCAGTTTTGTCGTAATGCCCCCCTATCGTGCTAACGGTCACGCGTTTATGGATTCCGCTCCGGAAGATTTCTGGTGGGGGCCAGTGGGAGAATTTCTTCATAAGAAGGGAATGCCATACAAGGAGGTGGTCAGGATCAGTATGAAAAATATGCCCTTACCGCTTGCACTCAATAACGCCGAGGGAAAATCTGCATTCAGAGAGTATGAATCTGCGCAGCTTTTTGAAAAAGCCTTTGCGACGGATGCGTCAGGTGACTGGGGAGTTTCCTACTGGGCGCGCACGACCACAGAAGCCGCAGCGGCTGCACTCAGAAACTGTCAGAAGCATCAGCAGAGCGCCCAGAAAGAATGTACGGTTTACGCAGTTAACAACACCGTCATGGCTAATTGAGAGGTTCTCGGCAGCGTTATTATATCGTTCAAATGGCCACCACAAACCACCCTTTTTATTTAAGACAAACTTTTTGCTTATCGTTTTCATTATCACTTTCAACAACGATATCACCTCAAATTAATGGCCCCCCTGAAAAGAACCTTGCCGCTGGTCACCAAAAATCAGGCGCTTTACATCACGTCTGACGCCCGCTTATTTTCGCACCTAAGGATAACTTAACGTTAAAAGGCTATTTTCGTGAGGTAACTTTCTCCGGGAGCGAGTATGAAATCGACACTGACAGCCTTAATACCCTACAGCTACGCCCCTTTTTTTCGTGGGCTTCACATTGCTGTAGCCGTGCTTATTTTATTGCAGATTATTAATTCGAACTTTATTGAGGCAGAGCGGCTAAACCTGAGTAGCATTGAGGGCGTGATAACCTGGATCCACATCGGCTCAGGTTTTCTGCTACTGTTTCTTGGCTGGATACTGCTGATATGGATGATGTCACAACGAGGATTTCGCTGGTACTACGCATGGCTAATGCTGGACTTTAGCGGCATCAAACGCGATATCAAATTAATCCGTCAGCTAAAACTGCCCGAGGCTGCACAGGGAGGTATTGCGGCTGCCATCCAGGGGGCTGGTGTGCTTGCACTGATCCTTGTTGCTTCATCAGGCGGCATCTGGTTTCTTGCACAAACCCTGCTGAGCGCCTCGCCAGGCACAGCGGAATATTATCTCGGCCTGCATAAATTCTTAACGACCTTCATTGAGATTTATTTTTATGCGCATGGCGCAATGGGTTTATTACATGTCGTGTTGTCCAGAACCGCAGTCATTTCAGGCACTGAAAATAACTGAATCTGCATACGGTTTGAAAAAACACTATCAGGAGGAAAAGCGTGACGCCCGGAGAAACGCATAAAATTTCACGCTCTGGCTGGCTACGTGCCGCCGTCCTGGGCGCCAATGACGGCATTGTTTCTACTGCCAGCCTGTTGACTGGCGTGGCGGCGGCGGACAGCTCCACGCACAGTATTCTTCTGGCAGGCGTGGCTGGCCTGGTCGCGGGAGCAATGTCCATGGCCACCGGTGAGTATGTTTCCGTTTCATCGCAGTCTGACACCGAGCGCGCCGCCATTGCTGAGGAGCAGGTTGAACTGGAAAATGATTACCTTGCCGAAACTCATGAACTGGCCGCAATTTATGTGCAACGCGGCCTCAGTAAAGCGCTGGCGCATGAGGTCGCCAGCGCGTTAATGAAACATGACGCTCTGGATGCGCACACCCGCGATGAGCTCGGTATCTCCGATATCTCAAGCGCGCGCCCCCTTCAGGCTGCGCTGTTTTCTGCCGGAAGTTTCACGGTGGGTGCGCTGATTCCGCTGATGGTGGCACTGACTCGTTCCGGCATAGCCAGCATCGTGATAGCGGCTCTGCTGGCGCTCGTTTTACTGGGGACTGTTGCCGCCATAGCGGGGGGAGCACCAGTGATGCGCAGCATCATCCGGGTCAGCTTCTGGAGTAGCCTGGCGATGGGATTATCGGGGCTCACGGGCGCATTATTCGGTCACTACGCAGGCTGAATTTAACGGCCCGCTCTCTGTCTTCGCGAGAGCGCTATTTCAGCACTCCCGCGAAATCAGCATCTGACTGCGAGCGCCACTCCATACACGGCAAAAAACGTCAGCGACATCAAGACAACTTGCTGTTTGCTCATAACGTCGTCTGTGGTCCTGACAGGCCGCCTGGCATAAAAGGCCAAAAACAGGTATGCATTCTGTCTGCAGAAAATATGACCCGATAGGGTTTTGGGCGCATGCCTGCCGTTAATGACAGGCACTGCGCTTCTAGCGGCTCAAAGTGGCGAGTAAGGCATCAATTGACGTCTGCAGGCCAGCTTCGACACTCATCGTAAGATCTTCCATTTCAAGTGACACGTCACCGTCATAACCCGTCATACGCAGCACTGAAAAGAACTCTTTCCACCATTTCAGATCCTGCCCGCAACCTACGGCGACATAGTTCCAGGTACGTGTTTTAGTCTGGGTAACGGGTTGGTACTCCATCAGTCCATCAACGTCGGCCAGACCCCGCTCTATTCGCGCATCTTTACCATGTACATGAAAGACTGCCCCTTCCAGCTTACGTGCCGCCGCAACAGGATCGGCGCCCATGGCTATCAAATGGGAGGGATCCAGGTTAATGCCAACCATGTCATCGACGGCGTGGCGCAGACGCAGTAAGGTGGATGGGTTATAAACCAGCTGACTCGGAAACGCTTCGATAGCAATTTTCTCTACACCATGGTGCTTAGCGTGCTGCACAAACTTTTTCCACCATGGAATTGCAACATCGTTCCATTGATAGTCGATTACACCCGGCATGTAATCTGGCCATGAAACCGTGGATGTTATCCAGTTCGGCACGCGATCTTCAGGCCCGCCTCCGGGTAAACCGCTCATCATCACAATCTTTTTAACACTTAGTTTGCCTGCTAACTCAACCGCCCTGTAGCTGCTTTTGGTATGGGCTTCACCCAGTTCACCAGGCGCTAGCGGATTGCCAGAACAGTTAAGCGCCACAATACGCATCTCCCGCTCAGCCAGTTCATGCTTAAACTGCTCAAGCTTTTCAGGAGAATTCAATAACTCTTCGGTTTTGACATGTGGACAGGGGGACCAGCCGCCTGCGGTCATTTCAACACCACTAATCCCATAATTTTTAACTTTGTCCAGCATGTCTGGAAAAGGTAAATCAGCCAGAACGTCAGTACACAATGCAAGTTCCATTCTCTTATCCCCAATATTTTACGTAAGTTACGCTCTTTCGAACTGATCGATAAAACCGGCTTTAGTTCTGGCATTCGCTAATAAGGTAGTCTTGACTTCATCGCCCAGTAGACCTGCAATATCCGCCAGAATCTGAATATGTTCATTTTTCGTTGCAGCCACAGCGACAACAATAAAAACAATTTTTCCTTTACCCCAGCTTACGCCATCGGGAAATTGAAATACCTGAAAGCCCGATTGAATGACGAGATCAAGGTTTTCCTTTGCGCAATGAGGAAGCGCAATACCTGCTCCAATATAAGTTGAGACACTCTTTTCCCGCGAAAGCATGCCTTGTTCAAAGCCAGGTTTGACATAACCCGCCTTTTCCAGAGCACTGGCGGCAATGTGTATCGCCTCATTTTTATGCGTTGCACGGCACTGCAGATGCAGCGCGTCTTCAGTTAAAGTCAACATGAATACTTCCTCACTGATAGCGCAAAAGTGCATTTATCAACGGTAGAGCGCTGGCTGCGGCGGAATAATGACATCGTGTTTTTCGCCATCTTTCAGCGATGCTAAACCAGCATCACACACCAGCGCCACGACGTAACCATCCCATGAGGAGGGGCCACTCATTTCGCGCCCATTGCGTACGTTATCGACAAAATGCTGCACTTCCCGGTCGTATGCCGTGGCGAAACGCTCCATGCAGGATTGTGCGATATGCTGTGCGTTGCCGCTCAGCGAACGCGTGCTAATCAGCTGCTGTTCAGTAAGCGCGACAACCGCGTTTTCGCCAATCACCTCACAGCGTATGTCATAGCCATAATGGCAGTTCACAAACAGCTCATCATCGATGCGTACACCAGATTCGGTTTCGAAAATTATGATTAAAGGATCCTGTAAATGCGGCAGCGCACGCTGGGTTTTCTTACGGGGCTTATCCACGCGTACCGAAATAATATTCTCGTTAAGCAAATAGCGGATGATATCGATTTCGTGAGTGGCGGAATCATTCACCGCCATTTCCAGCGTATAGCTTTCTGGCACAGAGGGATTCCTGTGTGCACAATGGATCAGCAAGATATCGCCGGGTTTCCCGTCATCAATCGTCTTTTTCAGCGCCTGATAACCTGGGTCGAAACGGCGCATAAAGCCAAGCTGAAGCAGACGCTTACCGGTTCTGACTTCAGCATCGATGATTTCTGCTGATTCATCAGCGGTTGGGGTTAATGGCTTTTCGCAGAATACCGGTTTGCCCGCGTTAAACGCCGCAAGAATTTGCGTTTTATGAACCGATCCTATTGAGCAAATAAATACCGCATCAACCAGCTCTGAATTAATCATCTCTTCAGCATCATAAAATGCTGTAGCGTTAAATTCTCTGGCCGCCACATCGGCTGCCTTATGATTTATATCGCAAACAGCAGTCACCCGCGCGCCAGTGATGATATTTTGAAAACGTTTCAGGTGATCCTGGCCAATCATGCCCAGACCAATCAGGCCAATATTGACAGTCATTCATTTACCCTCAGTTAATTAAGCATTAAAAACGAAATTTCTTTTCAATTTGTTCGAGTGTCAGACCGCGTGTTTCTGGCAGATATTTTACCAGCAGGATCAACATAATGATGTTAGTTGTCCCGAAGAAGCCGAAGGTCAAACCGCCTCCATAATGGTTCAGCAGGAAAGGGAAAATAGACTGGATCATAAAATCAAATATCCACAAACCGAATACCGCAAAACCCATACCGATACCGCGCATTCTGAGAGGATAAATTTCTGCCAGCATCAGCCAGAATACCGGTGCTATCCAGCCCTGCATAAACACCAGAAAAACCAGCATTAAGCCAAGGATCACATAGGGTGCGCTGGCAAAATTCGCATGCAGAACTTCCGCGCCATTAACAACTTCAGTGTGGAACAGGAACTTAAACGCTAAACCAATCAGTAGCAGGCTCACCGTGACGCCGGCCTGGCCGGTAAAAAACATTTTTCGACGTGAGTGTTTGCCAATTAACGCCATGCCAAGGAGGGTAGCCAGTACTGAAATAATGCCATTGGCTACCGCGCCGGTGACAGCCGCCGCATCGCCCAGGCCGGTGGCTTTTAATACGGTTGGCGCGTAGTACATGATGGTATTAACCCCGGTAACCCGCGTTGCCAGCACGATCATTAAGCCCGTTAATACCAGCTGAATCACCCAACGTTTTTTCAGTTCAGCGAACAGGTTCAATTTCATCTGGTCAGCTTTGACAATTTGCTGAATATCTTTCACTTCGCGGTCAACTTCTTCCGGCAGGCGAAGCGTTTTCAATACACTTATGGCCTTGTCGGTTTCACCGCGACGAATAAAGAAACGCGGTGATTCCGGCATCATAAGCATGCCAATCCATAGTAGCGCGCCAGGCAATGCTGGAATGGCTAGCATAATGCGCCAGTTATGCTGCAACTCGGGATAGAGATTCACCAGCGTTGCATTAACCGAGTACGCCAGGAACTGACCGGTAACTATCATTAACTCATTGACGGTGACTAACCGCTCGCGCTGATCGGCGCGTGCCAGTTCGGAAATATAAATAGGTACGGTGACAGAAGCGCAGCCCACTGCTAAGCCCAGGATAAAACGTGCAACAATCATTGATGGCACATCCCAGGCAAACGCCGTGCCTAATGCGCCGAACATGAAAACGGCGGCCACCCAGAGCAGATTTTTACGACGCCCTTGCTTATCTGATAAATATCCGCCAAACAGCGAGCCTAGCGCGGCACCAAATAGCAGAAATGAAGTAATAAACCCTTCTTGAGCCGGCGTCAGGTTCATATCATATTTCATGAATATCAATGCGCCGGAGATTACGCCGGTGTCATAACCAAAGCACAAGCCACCAATTGTTGATACAAGCGTAATCAACCGCATACGCTTAGGGTTTTGCAGACTAGTTTTGTTATACATAGTTTTTCCATCTGGTTGTAAGGTAATACCGTTGCAAGCCGTTTATAGTCAGAATAAAGCTATGTTTTTAATAACGTAAAAATAGAGCGATTAATTTATGGGCCAGGTAAACAGTATTTTCAATGTCAGCGCGAAGATGCTGCTGTGCCCCTTAAACGTTACGGCAACGTTACATCAAAGTTAAAAGTAAAAGCCAGATACCGCTGAGCGCACTATTTACCAGCGTGTCGGCGATCAAAAATTTTTAATTAAATTCTTGTAAAGCAGTGATAATCATCACGTCGTTAAATATTGACGTTGACATAGCAAGATTGAAGAGGTTTTTAAATATAAATTTATGGCGCCGCTGTCATTACATACCTGTGAGAAATAAAATAGCAATTTTGATGATATTTTTTCTTTTAATGAAAATATAACCCTCAGGTAGTGTTAGCACGTTGCTCTCTTTATCTGATTAAGTGCATCAGGCAGATTTTCAAAGAACGTGATGGCGCTCATGTCTCCTTCCGTGACCAGAGTGGGCATAACAAGTAAAGAGAGCTAAGGATAAGGAAATCTTCTTCTGGCATTAAATATCAGTGGGTTAAGAAGGGACAAAAAGCAAAGTTGATGATTACTACGGCATAAAGTCATGTCAGAATAGCGGCATTACGACAGGAGAGACTATGATCACCTTCAGCCTTAATGAGCATCCTTCCGCACGCGGCTTCGATAGTGGCATGCGACCGCGCCTGAGCTTCATCTGCAAAGCTGAAGGCAGAGAGGAAGCGATCCCTCGCGTAATGCATAAACATGATGAACGCTTTGAGTTAATGTTCATCCGCTCAGGCAAGGGGATTTATAATATCGACGGCCGTAGCTATGTTGTTAAAGCTGGCGATATATTGCTGTTCAATGCCAGCGTGCTTCATGATGAATGTCCGGAAGCATCAGATGACTTGCTGATATTTAGCTGTGGCGTCGAGCAACTGAAGATCGATGGTTTGCCACTAAACGTACTTACACCTCGCTCGCAAACCGCGGTCATGCCGAGCGGCAGTTATTACTATGAAATTTGCCGGCTGTTTGAGCAAATGTGGTCGCACGTCAGCAGTAAACGTCTCTACAGCACAGAAATTGGCGATAGCCTACTCAGCGTGTTGTTATTGCTGTGCCGAAATATCTGGATAGAAAGCAAACCTCAACAGGAGAGTGCCAGCATATTATTAGGGCAGCGCGTGAAGGACTATATCGATAACCATTATAAAGAAGATATCTCTCTCAATTCGATTACCGCAGCGATGAATATGAATCAGTTTTATCTGGCGCATATATTCAAAGCTTACTCGGGCTATTCCCCAAAACAATATCAGACCCGTCGCCGTATCGGTGAGGCACAGAACTTATTATTAAGCACTGATTTGGGAGTCATAGATGTAGCGAGTGCAGTAGGATACGACAACGTGAACAATTTCCATCGGATCTTTCATAACCTTGTCGGCATCCCACCTGCTCGTTATAAAAAATTCTGGATAACCGGCCAGATCAAAAGATAAGTCATATGGTTGCTTTATGTTCGGTACCATTGCCCTGCCCTAACCGGTTCTGAATTGCCTCCAGCCTTCTTTTGCTTCCGTACAGAGCAAGGTGCACCCAGTAATAGTGAGGGGCCATATGTCAGCTGTATGTCTTCAGTTGATTCCCGCTATGTTAAATCCTGATGCGGAGAAAATTATGCTTAAAGCACTGCACGGTATTTCAACACATTACTGCAATGTCGTGACTGAAGCGCGTATAGCCGCGGAAGCGGGCTATGACGGCCTGGAGTTGTTGCATGACAAATTGCTGCGCTATCTCGATCACGGCGGCAGCACTGGTGAACTTAACAAGCTGGTGCGGGGGTATGGATTGCAGACCCTGTGTCTTAATGCCCTGATAAATATTGAACGTCATCAGGGCACAGAAAAGCAGCAAATGCTGGCTGAAGCCAGGCGACTGACGCAGATTGCGTCAGATTTGGCCTGCCCGACTATTCAGATTCTGGCGCAGCATGGCATTGATCATCTGCCTGAGGGAGAGCGCCTCGATATTATTACCGAAAATATTTCTGAGATTGCCAGTATTGGTCAGCAGCATGGGGTGCGCTATCAAATTGAAGTTATCGCACATACCCGATTCAACACGCTCAATCAGGCACTGGAGGTGATTAAGCGTATAAACGCACCTAACATCGGTTTGGTAATCGACTTCTGGCACCTCTTTGCGACCGGGTATACTACGCCGGAAGAGATTCGACGGCTTGATCCCGCCCTTATCTATGGTGTGCACTTTTGTGATGGCCGTAAGCCCTACCCTGGTGAAGAGTGGAATGAAACCGTGTTGCGCGCTTATATGCCCGGCGAGGGGGATATTGATATCCAGGCATGGGGCAATGCGGTAAAAGCCACCGGTTTTAACGGCGTGTGGTCAGCAGAACTGTTCAGCCCGGCACGCTGGGAAATGGACCATGCTATCCTGGCAAAACAGATCACTGAGAATATGAGATTTTACTTAGATTAACAGACGGTTTTGGGTGTCCGCTCTGTGCCAGAAGCGGACCTTACACAGAGGTAAGCAAAACACTACGGGGAGCTTAAGGTGAAAGTTGCTCAATCAGCTTTTACCTGGCTATAAATATCTGGACGGGCAATTGTCCACGCAAAGTTTTTTTGGTTTACTGGCTCATACCCTAATTTCTCATAAAGCCAGGGCGCGGTTGTGGTAACCAACATGATCCTACGAAGCTGCTCAAATATAGGATGTTGATGTATACATTCCATCACCCATCTCCCCAGCCCCTTGCCCTGATATTCTTCCAGTATATAGACATCACTCAAATAAGCAAAAGTAGCGTAATCTGTTATAAGACGAGCAAAGCCTATCTGCACATCAGAGTGATACACCCCAAAGTTAAGGCTATTTTTTATTGATAACGCAACAGTGTCTGGTGAGATACCTTTAGCCCAGCTTGACCTCGTCAGGTAATGATGAATAGCCTGTAAATCCAGCTTTTTACTATCGGTACTGACCAGGTAATTATTTTGCTGCCATTCACTCCATTCAGAAACACTCACTTTACTTCCCCTCCAGAGGCGAAACAGTCATGCTATGGCATTGATTCAGTAAAACTCATCTTTATGCTGATATCTGTACTCTTGCGTTATACCGGTATATCCGTATGAGGCAGCCTTACAATCAATGATATGCACATTTGAATGAGGGTGTAAGTTTTCAATTACCTGATCCATAGCAGTATAAATTGCCTTTTGATATGCCGCCTTTTGATCTTTGCTACAGGTTTCATCAACAACAGTCACTTCAAGCCTGAAAGAGTTTTTTCCCCACTCCACCAGATTTTTACCATCAATAAACCAGTCTTCCCTATCGATGTACTTCACGATAACCATGGTTTCAAAGCTGTTTTTCTTCAAAATATCGCATGTGATTTGCGTTGCTAAAAGCACACACTCTTTGGTTAACTTTTCATTTTTTGACCCGGAAAGGGTCAGCGTTACACCCGGCATAGCATATCCTTATTATCACGCTCTTTTTGACTTCATTTACGAATAACCATCGACGTTTCTCACACATCCTTCAAACACTAAAATGACATATTCACTACAGCAGGCGCAAGGCGTCTCTTTCCGCCTGTATCGGCTCTTCAGCTCAGTCAGACTGTCCGCTTTGTGCCAGAAGCGGACGTGCCAGAAGCCTCGGCTTTAATGTCCCGTTCGTCAGCAACCCGCTTCAGCGCCTTCTTAAGTTGGCGGATCCCGGCCTGAGTATCAGGCTGCTCATTGCTGATGGAAGCGTCCGGCCCGTACTTTTTTATCCAGGCATTGCGACTGTGGGGAGTGATATCGAGAGGTGTTGCCACGCTGGAAACAGGATGACCACGATCAATAACCTGTTTGACCGTTTCAGGTTTACAATCTTCAGGATTGCGCTTGCTGCTGATATGCCCCTTTCATTAAGGCAGCTTAAATGACGCTGAGGGGTCGGATAAACCCGTGGCGATTCGTCTTGTAAAGGTTACAGGTGTCTCTGTTCAAACAAACGTCACCTTGATTTGTTCAGGACACCTGCCCATATTGCTCATCGATCGCTGATTGAATTCCCGTTCTTCAGCTTAACCGGTTGCGCCACTGTAGGCATTGCGCCTGCCACTGCACCTTTCCGCTTGATGTTAAATTGATCCCTCTGTGACTCATCGCTAACCGCTTCCATCATCTTGTAAGAAACTCCCGGTAGTCATCCTTTATTTCATTAAAGAGGTGATAAATGACTTCACTGCCCTGGTTTGAAAAGCCATCCGATTTTTCAGCTTTTGCGAGTGCATCGAACAGGCGATGTTTGATGTGAAAGCGCCAGATCACCGGTACCTGGGATAATATGTCGGTCAGGGCAAGATAGCGTTCAGGCGTCCAGCTTTGTTCAAATCGGGTGCGCCATGGGCCGTAATCAAAATGCGCTACGGCCTTCATAGCTGTCATCATCGTATCGCGTTTCTGCTGCGTGGCCGCGCTATCCAGCTCTCCATTACGGATCACCACACCATAATCCTGTTCTGCGCATGCGGCGGAGACGTAACCGCTTTTCACATCGCGCACGACTTGCTGAATATCGCGCTCCAGCGGTGCACCATAGCCACCGCCGCCCGCGCCAGACAGGCGGATAACATCGCCCGCCGGACAGTGAATGACGTCATTGTTGCCCAGTATTTCAGCGGATGCGCTGTCAGGGTTTTTGACGAAAATGGCATTGCTGCCCGCTTTGCCGCCCAGCACGCCCCAGGAAGCGAAATGGGTGCGATCGCGGTTGCGCGCAGTGACAGTGGTGTCAGGCGCAAAGACCTGAAACTCCATCATCAGCCCAAGACCGCCACGATATTTGCCCGCGCCGCCAGAATCCGGTACCAGACAGTAACGCGTGATACGGATGGGCACTTCAGCCTCATTAATTTCCACCGGCGTGTTGCGCAAAAAAGCCACGTTGGCACCCGATCCCTCTTCGCCATCGCCAAACGGCATGCCGCCAGCGCCGCCGCCTACCGGGCCGATAGAGGCGATTACCGACCGTCCCGAAGCGTTAGTGGTTTTGACATTAAGGATCGCCAGGCCGCAGGCGGCGCAGGCTGGCAGACGGTCGGGCACCGCCTGTGAGAAAGCGCCAAAAGTCAGGACATGCGTCAGTTTACAGGTCAGGCTTCGCATGCCGACCGCGGCCGGATAAACGGCATTCATTACGCTGCCTTCCGGCAATATGCATTCCACGACGCGATCCAGGCCCGCATTGAGCAGAATGTCAGGATTAAGCGTGTAGAGAACGTAGTGATAACCCACCAGCGCGAGCGCATGCCGCGTCATGCCGCCGGTTGGCATATTAAGAGATGAAAGCAGCTGTGGGTCGCTGCCGGTGTAATCCAGCACCGCGCGGCCACCGAGAATCTTAAGCGTCATCGCCACGCGCATCGGTTTGCCGTTAACACTGTCCTCATCGGCGTACTCCGCAAAAAAGTAATCGCCGTCAGGCACGCTCTCCAGAACCCGTTCCGCCTGTTGCGCGGCGTAATCGAGCAGCGCGTACATTCCCTGCTGAAAACTCTCTACGCCGAAATGGGCGATCATTTCATGGACGCGCTTTTCGCCATTGGCCAGCATTGCCAGCTGCGCGTGAAGATCGCCGATGTTCTGTTCCGGCGCACGCACGTTGATTTTTATCAGATTGAGCAGTGCCTCATCCAGCACGCCTTCGCGCACGATTTTGGTGGGCGGAATGCGGATCCCTTCCTGATGGATTTCCGTCAACGTGCGTGACAGCGATGCAGGTACAGCGCCGCCAACATCGGTGTTATGGATATGCCCGCCGACGAAACAGACCAGCCTGCCCTGCCAGAACACCGGTTTCCACATCACCATATCCGGGCTGTGCGTAGCGACGTTGCCGCTGTAGGCATCGTTGGTCATCGCCACGTCACCCGGTTGGTAATCATCGATCATACCCAGAACCGGACCGTAATCGAGGCCGATATACCAGGTTGCGCCCAGCGTTTTTGGCGAAGCGAAAGCCAGTCCTTCCGGGGTCAGCAGCGCGCAGGAGAAATCTTCCGTCTCTTTCACAAAAGTGGAGTGCGCTGTGCGCACCAGCGTATGTGCTATGCTCTCCGCCGCCGCCACACAGTAATTGGCCAGGATCTGCAGTTCTGAAGGTTCAAAAGCCATATCGCTACTCCTTAATTCGCCGTGTGGGTGAGATCGGTGAGGATGAGATTGCCCAGGGGATCAACCTGCGCGCGGAAACCTGGCAACAGCGTTACGGTGGTGTCGGACTGACAAATCACTGCCGGACCGGTGAAATGCTGGCCGCCCGAGAGTTGCTCGCGCTGATAGAGCGGGACGGTGTGATAAGCGCCTGACATCCACACATCAATATGTTCGGCAGGCTGCGGGGCAGCGTTATTTTGCGGCAGCGGCTCCAGCTGCGGTTTTGGCGTTGGCATACTGACCACCAGCCGCAGCGAAACCACCTGAATCTGCGCATCGCGATCGCTGTAAGCATAAAGGTGAGCATGCTGAGCATGAAACGCCTCGCGGATCTGCGCGAGATTGCCTGCGGCCAGATCCTGTTGCTGTAATGGCGTTTCAATTTCAAATGACTGCCCCTTATAGCGCATCTCTGCTGACAGGCTAAACTGACCACAGTTGCCGTCACTGACTTCACGACTCAGCCACTCACGCGCCTGATTTTCGAGCAACCGGTATTCAGCTGCCAGCTGCGGCAGACTTTCCGCCGTCAAGTCGCTGTAGATGATGCGCACAAAGTCATTCTTCACGTCAGCAACCAGGCCGCCTAACGCGCTCAGTACGCCAGGCGTAAGCGGCACCAGCACCTCGTGCATATGCATGGCGCGCGCCAGGTAGCAGGCCATCATCGGCCCGGCACCGCCAAACGGCATTAACGAAAACGCCCGCGGATCGATGCCGAAGCGCGAGACCAGGCGGCTGATACCGGCATACATGCCGGAAACGGACACTTTGATAATGGCTTCGGCGGTGGTTTCAACCGACTGCCCGAGACGTTCCGCCAGCGCGCCTATCGCGCTTTTTGCTGCAGCAACATCCACCTTAACCGCGTTGTAGCCCAGATTTGCCTGGCCGAGGATGCCCAGCGCCACAAAGGCGTCAGTAATGGTGGGCTGCATGCCGCCGCGTCCATAGCAGACCGGTCCCGGCGTTGAACCCGCACTTTCCGGACCGACCTTGAGTACGCCAAACTCATCCACGCGCGCAATGGAGCCGCCACCGTCGCCGATTGAGGTGACTGACACCGAAGGAATGTGGACCTGGTAATCACCGATATATTCGCCCGTATCATACTGCGCTGCGCCGCCGACGATCAGTGCCACGTCAGCTGTGGTGCCGCCAATATCCAGACTCATCACATTTTCGCGCCCGCACTGACGCGCTACCCAGGCTGCGCCCATTACGCCCGATGCGGTGCCGGACAGGATCATCTGCACGCATTCCGCTTTACCGCTTTCGGCACTCATTACGCCGCCGTTAGATTTGGTGACTTTCAGTTCGGCGCCCACGCCAGCCTGGCTCAGCGCCTGCTGCAGCGCACCAAGATAATGCGCCACACGCGGCTGCACATAGGCTCCGATTACTGCCGTCTGCGTGCGTTCAAACTCGCGGATGGTGGGCCAGACGTCGCTGGAACAGCTGACGAAAATGCCCGGCATCGCCTGTTCAATCAGAGACTGCACCTGCTTTTCATGAGCGGGGTTGCGATAGGCATGCAGCAGCGCGATGACTACGCCTTCGCAACCGATGTTGCGCAGCCCGTCAATGGCATGGCGCACGCTCTGTTCGTCTATGTCACGCAGGACGTTGCCAGCCGCATCGATCCGGCAGTCGATACCAAATATATTTTCGCGCGCAATCAGCGGCTCTGGCCGTAGCGAATGCAGACTGTACATATCGGGCGTTTTCAGCCTGCCCAGCTCCAGCACATCCTCAAAATAGCGATTAGTGATCAGCCCAAGCTTTGCGCCTTTTTTCTGCACTACCGCGTTTACACCCACCGTGGTGCCGTGGGTGAAATAGTGAATATCCGCCGGGTTAATCTGATACCGCTTGACCAGCTCCTGAATACCATGCAGCACCTCCTGACCTGGCTCATCGGGCCGCGAGAAAACCTTAAGGCTGTGTAGTTTGCCCGACTCTTCATCAAAGACGGCAAAGTAGGTAAACGAGCCGCCGATATCGACACCAATGCGTAATCCCATACTTTCCCCTTATTGCGTTTGCGAATGTGCAGATTTATAAAGGCGATCGCGCACCTGGTAGTAGCTGCCAAGCAGCGGCATAAACCAGGTGTTGCCGGTGTAGAGCGGATTGCCGGGCAGCGGCGAGACGCCATAAGGACTCGTGCTGAGGGGCGTCTCTTCAAGCAGATGCCGCGCCAGGCGATGGCCCAGCCAGCTCATCATGGTGACGCCGCTGCCGTTGCAGCCAACGGCATAGAAGCAGCCTTCAGGTGTCTGACCAATATGCGGCAGATAGTCGAGCGTGACGGCCACTTTGCCGCCCCAGCTGAAGCTGATTTTGACATCCCGCAGCTGTGGAAAGCGCTGTGTCATGTGCTGATGCAGCACCCGCGCCGACTGCTGCCGGTTGAGCGGATAAAAACGTGCGCGCCCCCCAAACAGCAGACGCGATCCATCTGGCGAATAGCGGAAGTAATGCGTGACGCGCTGCGTCTCCGCGACGCCGCGCTGGTGTGGGATCAGGCTGTGCCGCAGCGGCTCCGGCAACGGTTCCGTCGCGATTTGGTGGCTGGTAACCGGCACGATGCGCGCACGCAGATGCGCCATTTCAGGTCCGGTATAGCCATTGGTGGCGATGATAACGTGACGTGCATTAACGCTCCCCCGCCCGGAAATCACGCGATACTGAGCGTCAGCTTTTTCGATGCGGCTTACCGCTGAACCGCTGCATACCATGACGCCCGCCGCGCGCGCTGCATGCAGCACGCCAGCATAATAACGCGCCGGATTAAGCAGGCCAGCGCGCTCAATCAGAATGCCGCCGTGATACGCGGGGCTGTCCAGCTCAGCACGCAACTCCTCGCGCGACAGCAGCTGCGCATTGACCTGGCTGACCTCATTCAGTAACGGCAAACGTTTTTTCCAGCTCTCCAGATGCGCGGGGATCCACGCTGCTGCCAGACGGCCAGTCTGCTGGTAATCACAGTCAATGCGGTAGTGCGCGATTAGCTGCTCAAGAAAACGATAATCTTCCGCCGCCCCAGCATGGGGTATGGATTCCCCCCGAAACCTTGCATGCCGTAAAGTTTGTGGGCGTCACTACGCGTAGCCTGTATATCGAACCCGCATGCGCGGCCAGATTGCGTAACATCAGCCGCTGCGAAGTTATTGGCGTATCGCCGCTGTTGCGGCAGCTTCTGCTAGAGGCAGTAGATTTGCCGCCGCGCTATGAAAGTATGCGCGATCGAGCACTTAAAGAGTTAATGCTCCTGGAACTGGCGGCAATGCCGGTGTGCGCATTTGAGATCCCTTTGCCGCAGCAGCCCGCCCTACTGGCGCTGTGTCAGGCTTTTTTACTCGCCCCAGCCATTCACGATCCAGCCGAGCGCTGGGCCAGGGCGCTGTTTATGAGCGGCAGCTCATTTCGCCGCCATTTTCGGCAGCAAACCGGCATGTCGTTTTCCACCTGGCGTCAGCGAGCCTGTGTCGTTAGCGCGCTGTCATTGCTGCTAACAGGCACACCGGTGAATGAAGTCGCGTTGTCGCTTGGTTATGACAATGGCTCCTCCTTCGCGACAATGTTCCGTCGGGTTACGGGCCAGCCCCCTTCATTTTATCACCCAGCTTAACAGGTGTGATTTACCTGCAGCCACTGGGCCAGCCTGCAGGGCTTCTTTGTGACACTGGCCGAACAGCCGCACAGCGTCAGCCAGCAAATGATTACAAAGGAGATATCGTTTGGACGTGATGCTGGAAGACGTAAGGATCGGATAGCAGCTGAAATTGCTCATCATCCGGATAGGTAACTGCAATCTGGTATTGTTCGCCTGCGAATGCCTTTACAGCCTCAAGATCTTTCCAGTAAGTCGCCAGAAAGAAATGCTCCCACTTAGCCTGCGTCTCTCTGCGTACATACGCTCCCAGATTTCCTGGTGTCCTCTCTGAATGTTCAACGCCCGTTTTTTGCAAATGGTCTGCAAAGCCTTCTGCATACTTGATGGGTACGCATCCGTGCCATGTTCTTACTATCATGTTTCTACCCTCATGTTATGGAAGGGTTTTAAACATAACATAGTGTAGGGGAAGGTGTGATTCGTGAGCGAATGCTGTTGTTAATTTCATCTCACCGGCATCCTGTAACGGAGAAAGCCTCGTGCAATGGTTCAGTCAGAATAAATATGAGATTCGCCTGGAATGGGGCCTGTCTGCCGTAGAGCATCTTGCAAGGGAGGTCGACTGTGCTGTCATTGTTGACGTTATGTCGTTCTCAACGAGCGTCAGCCTGGCTGTCGATAAGGGGGCCCGCATTTATCCGTATCCGTGGAAAAACGAGTCTGCCAGCGAGTTCGGCAGGAAATCGGCGCGAAGACAGCCAGTCCTGACAGAAGATTCAGCGCTGGAGATTACAGCTTGTCACCAGTCTCGATTCAGAGGATTAGCGAGGGTGAAAGTCTGGTACTTCCATCTCCTAATGGTTCGGCCATTTCATTCAAAGCCAGGGATGCAGGCATTACGGTTTTCAGCGGCTGCTTCAGAAACCTTTCTGCTACGGCAGAAGCGTGTAGCGGCTTCAGGCGTGTCCTGGTAATCCCCTGTGGAGAGCGATGGCCAGATAACAGCATTCGTCCCGCTGTTGAGGATTATGCAGCAGCCGGTGGCATCATCGCCGCAATGGGACGCGGGAGTTGTTCTCCTGAAGCGCAGTCAGCCATTGCTGCCTGGCAGTTTTATCAAAAGCAAAACCTGCTGCCGCTTCATGAGTGTTCTTCAGCGCTTGAGCTTCAGCAGCGAGGGTTTAATGAGGATATCGCTCTTTGTCTTGAAGTGGATACAGCTAAGCTGGCATGCCAGCTGTATGGTGATTTTTATGCATCGGTTAAACGCATACATGGTGGCTGGTAAGAATGTCACTGCTGTAGCGGTGAATCATTAATGCGGGTGGATCATCGACAGGAGGAATATGTTTTGTTCCAAACCAGACGGGATTGGCCGGGCAGACAGAGCCACATAGATAAGCGGGAACGCCTGCGAACGTGCCAGCAATCGGTCGGTGAACATGTCCGGCACAAATGGCCAGTAGTCTGGCCGATGTACGTTTAAGTAATTCATCTAACTTATCCAGACCTCTGCACATCGATTTATCCAGCGTAGGTATGCCTGATTTAAATACGTGATGATGAATAAACAGTAGTGATGGCAAGCTCTCAGCTTTACTGAGTTGTTTATCAAGCCATTCGAGGTGAGCAGTCACGCTGCCATAATCGTGAGTATCAACCGTAGAATCCAGACCTATTAATCGCAGACTGCCAACATCATGGATAAAGTGCAGGGTTTCCGCAGGCGCATCAGTCGCCCATTTATTTTCCGCCCATACCGAACGCATCAAACGGCGGTCGTCTGAATTGCCTGGCAGGACGAACGAAGGATAACTCTGCTGGCTCAGGCGATCAGCTATCTGTTTGTAACCCTCATGCCAATGTCCGTCAGTTAGATCACCCGTAAGCACCAATACGTCAGGTCGCAAATGCGTAAGCCACATTAGCACCCGGTCAAACCGTTGTAAGTTATCGTTTTCAGGTGACGCGTGGATATCTGAAACCTGCGCTATCAACATAAAGACCTCGACGATGAAGGTGCGACGCTCAACCCAGGGGTTAATTTATATGTAGAGTGTGAGCCAACATTATGACGCTGAATATGATTGAGCTGATGCTTTGAAAGTACAGCAGACAACGGGCAAATTTTAGGCCCAGTGAGGCAGGCCAACAAAATGTTCAGCGCCTCATAGACGCAGTTGAGGTGCCCAGGCGCTGCCACAAGGTTTCTCGCCGCAGGCCCATCTGCTCCATACGGAATTCAATCGCCTCTAAAAGAAGAGGTGTAAAGGTGAAGCAGCGCTACATTCCTCTTGCACATCAGCCCGCAAAGCGTAACCTATATACAAACCATATACGTTTCATATAGGCCAACCATGGGCATTGTTAAAATATCCGATCTGATGCATGAAAATCTGCGTATCGCCAGCCAGGCGATGAGCCGCTCCATTAACGCGCAGGCTGAACACTGGCTCAAGCTGGGCATGCTGGCAGAGCTCTATCCGCACTTTACCCAGCAGGAGCTGGCGCAGTTGCTGATCCGCGTCGAACTGGAGCATGGCAGCGACCTGCGTCAGCTCCTCTCCCCTGCCGACCGCCTGCCACAAGGAGAAGCGCAGTGAAGAGAAGCGTAAAGATCCATACCCAGGAACAAATTGAGCTGGCGCGCGCGGCGGGCCACGCGGCGGCACAGGTGCTGGCGATGATTGCGCCGCACGTGCAGCCAGGCGTCACCACAGAAGAGCTGGATGAGATCTGCCACGATTTTATCGTTAACGAACTGAAGGTGATCCCCGCCAATATCGGCTATCAGGGCTACACGCGCACCACCTGCATCTCGGTGAACCACGTGGTGTGTCACGGCATCCCCTCGGCCAAAAGGCTGAAAAAAGGGGATATCGTCAATATCGATATCGGCATCATTAAAGAGGGCTGGTACGGCGATACCAGCCGCATGTACTTTGTCGGCGAACCCTCGGTGCGTGCGCGGCGGCTGGTGGATATCACTTATCAGTCGCTGGTCGCGGGCATTCACGCCGTGAAGCCGGGCGCGACGCTGGGCGATGTCGGCGCGGCGATCCAGCGCGTCGCGGAAGGCGCCGGTTTCTCCGTGGTGCGCGACTATTGCGGCCATGGCGTCGGTCAGATCTATCATGACGAGCCGCAGGTCCTGCACTACGGCACGCCCGGGCAAGGTCTGGCGCTCGAGCCCGGCATGATCTTTACCATTGAGCCGATGATCAACGCCGGTAAAGCGGGCACCAGCGTGCTCTCGGACGGCTGGACGGTGGTCACCAAAGATCGCTCGCTTTCGGCGCAGTGGGAACATACCCTGGCGGTAACGGAAAGCGGATTTGACCTGCTGACGCCCTGGCCAGACGGCTACGGCGACTATCCTGCGATTTAACGCCCGCGCAGGTGGGAAGGCATGATCCAGCGCGGTAGCGGACATGTGCTGATGACCTCGTCTGTTTCCGGCACCACGCCAGTTCCTTTCGAAGCGATTTATGGCGCGTCTAAAGCCTTCGTCAACTCCTTCTTCTGGGCCATACGCAACGAACTGAAGGGCAGCGGCCTGAATATGACGCTGCTGATGCCCGGTGCCACGGAAACCAATTTCTTCAAAAATGCGGGGCAGACCGACACCATCGTCGGCGCCTCGCAGCCGACGAAGCCGAGCGAAGTCGCCGAGCGCGCCTGGTACGCGCTGATGAGCGGTCATGAATATGTTTACGGCAGCGACGAGGCTGAACATGAGGGCGACGTGCTCAATCGCCTTCAGAGTGAATCCCAGAAGGCGCAGCGCCATCGCATGATTTCTGAACCGGGCTCGGCCGGTAAAAAAGCCTCATCAGGCTGACAGCGCGCGCTCTGCTGGGGAGTTTAACGCTCGGCGTTTACGCCGGCTGCCAGAGGCACACGCCGTTGCGGCCGTCGCGCTTCACCTGATAGAGCGCCTCGTCGGCGTGGCGCAGCCAGTGGTGGATCGAATCCGCCTTGCTGGCGGGCGCAATGCCGATACTCACCGTGCAGGAAAAGTCCGCCGACGTGGGCAAACGAAGCTGCGCGATGCGCGTTTTCAGGGTGTGCGCCAGCGCCAGAATCCCGTCATCCTGCGCATCGCGCACGATAACGCAGAGTTCGTCGCCGCCGAAGCGCGCCGGAATATCCTCGATGCCGACGCCGTCGCGCAGCAGCGCGGAGATCTCCGCCAGCAAAAAATCCCCCGCTTCATGGCCAAAACTGTCGTTGACCGCTTTGAAATGGTCGACATCGATCAGCATTAGCCAGGCGGCGCTTTCCCCGCGACGAGTGCGCAGAAACTCGCTCTCCAGGCGACGTTCAAACAGCCGCCGGTTGGGGATCTTCAGCCCTGGATCCATCAGCGCGATCCGCTCAAGCTCACGATTTTTCAAACGCAGACTCAGCGTCAGGTTATACGAGACCACGCTTAACGCCAGCAGATAGAAGGTGGCGAGCGGCAGCGTCAGCCACACCGTGCGCGTGCTGAAGCTCATCGTGACCGGCGCGCCCTGCATCGCCCAGGTCAGCACGAAGGCGACCAGGAAAGCCTGAAGCGCGGCGATAAGCTGCGCCAGGCCGCCCGCGGCGTAGCGGTCTGCCACCAGAACCGCCATGATAACGAAAGACGGCAGCGGGCTGATCGCCATCATGGCCACCCAGATGCCGCCAAAGGCGGCGTCCAGCGTCAGGTTAGTACGTTCGCGTCCGGTAGGATCGTCCGAGGCGAGTGCCAGCCGCCATGCCACCCAGGGCCAGAAAAAGGCGTTAACGAACAGCAACGCGCAGACGCTCAGGCTTTTTCCCGACTCCATTAATACCGACAGAATGGGATAGAAGCAGAGAAGGGTTCCCAGCTGTCGCATAGCAAACATGCGCCTGACGAACCGTGTCGAGCGTAACTTCAGATGCCTGTCATCAGGAGAATAATAATTCATTAAATCAGTATTGAGAGGCGGATGGTTCTCGCAGTTTATCGGGATTTGATTTAAATCGGTGAAATTTTTTAGGAATTTTCTTATCTTCTCACAAAGATGCTCAAGAAAGCCGCCCGGACAGGTTAATGAGCGGGGTTTTAGTGTGGCCAGGATAAGTTTTTAGTAGAAGTGTAAATCGGCTGTCGCCCCCGCTGCTGGCATGTTAAATAAGGCTTTTTTAGCAGGAGTTCGCATGTCAGCATACTTACTGGTTTCACTTATGGCGCTCTGTATTGCGCTGGGATTCTTATTCATGGGCGTGAAGCGCCAGCAGAAAAACCTGCTGACGCGTGCGGGCGTCTACGCCGTGGTAGCCGTCGTGCTGCTTATCCTTGGCCTGGTGATGCCTTAGTTAAGCAGTGCGGCATAGATTGCGTAATTCTCCTCATCGAAACAGACAATTTTCACCTCTTCCAGCGCTGGATAGTCCGCCAGCGCCGCTTCTGTCGCCGCCAGCGCAATGTCAGCCGCCTTCTGCTTTGGAAAACGGTAGATGCCGGTGCTGATGCCGGGAAACGCGATGCTCCTGATATCGTGCTGCCGTGCCAGCTCAAAACAGCTGTCATAGGCGCGCCTTAGCAGCTCCGCCTCTTTCTGACTGCCGCCGTTCCAGACCGGACCCACGGTATGAATAACATAGCGTGCAGGCAGTTTTCCCGCGGTGGTGATCACCGCATCGCCGGTAGGGCAGCCGCCGTGCCGGTTGCGAATAGCCCGACACGCCTCCAGTATCTCCGGCCCGCCGGCGCGGTGAATGGCACCATCTACGCCGCCGCCGCCGAGCAGCGAACTGTTCGCCGCGTTAACAATCGCGTCGGCCTCGATTTTGGTGATATCGCCTGCCATCAGCGTGATCTTCTCTCTCATCATTAGCTCCTTATCCTGTTCGTTAAGTCTAGACGCGCCGGATAACGAGCACGCGGGCAACGCGCCCCTTTACTGCGACGGCAGCGAGTAGCGCGACATCGGCGCGACCTGGCCAATAAGCTTATTGTCCAGCATATAACGCGCAAACGCCTGATAGCGCGCCTCGTCAAAGCGACCGGCATCGCTGGCGAACAGCGGCACCGTCGCCTGCCACGCCTGGTGGTTAAGCGGCGTGTTCAGCTCCGGGTAAGCGCGGATAAACGCCTGCCAGACTGCTTCCGGATGGGCACGCAGGTAGGCCACGCCCTCGTTCAGCCCATGCAAAAACTTGCCGATACGCGGGTCGGTGGCTGCGGTTCCGGCATTCGCCAGCAGGATCAGTTCGTCATAGGCGGGCACGCCGTGATCTTCTGGCTTGAACGTCAGGGTTTCCGCGCCCTGCTGCTTAAGCTCCAGCAGCTCGTAGTTGCGATAAAGGGTCATTGCGCCGCTGATTTTATGGCTAAGCAGCGCCGAGACGGCGTCCATATTAAGGTTGATCAGCTTCACTTTATCCACGTCCACGCCTGCGGATCTGAGCATGGTCTTGATGGCGACATCCTCAAACCCTGGAATGGCGTAGCCGAGCGTCTTACCCTCGAAATCTTTCAGCTGGTGGATATCGCCACTTTTCAGCGCGGTGAGGGTGTTGAGCGGCTGGCCGATCAGCGTGCCGACGCGGATGGCTGGCACCCCTTTATCCACCAGCGTGTAGAGCTGCGGCTGGTAGCCGACGGCGAGATCGGCCTTGCCTGCCGCCAGCAGCAGCGGCACCGAGGCGGAGTCCGCTGGCGCAATCATCTCAACGTCCAGCCCCTGACGCGCAAAGGCGCCGCTCTCTTTGGCAGCAAAGATCGCCGCATGGTTAGGATTAACGAACCAGTCAAGCAGCAGGCGCACCTTCTGCGCCGCCTGCGCGGGCGCCGCGCCCGCAACCAGCAGCGCCAACAACATCAGCAACACTTTTTTCACAATTATTCCTTATGCAGAGTAGAGAAAGCGACGGCGCAGCAGTGCGACGCCGCCTGATAACAGCAGCGCCAGCAGCATTAACAGCGCCAGCGCAGCGAAACTGAGCGGCGTTTCCAGCCGCGCGTTGGCGTGCATCATCAAATAGCCGAGCCCCTCACTGGCACCGACCCATTCGCCGATCACCACGCCGACCGGCGCAAGAATCGCCGCCATTTGCAGACCAGAAAAAAAATGCGGCAGCGCGGCGGGCCAGCGCACGTGCAGGAACAGCCGCAGCCGCGAGCGATTCATGGTCTGCGCCAGCTCCAGCCAGCCGGGCGGCGTGCGGCAGAGCCCGTCGAACAGCGACAGGCAGAGCGGAAAAAAGACGATTAGCGCCGCGACCGCCACTTTTGAGGCGACGCCGAAGCCGAGCCACAGCACCAGCAGCGGCGCCAGCGCGAACACGGGAATCGTCTGACTGGCGGCGACCAGCGGGAACAGCAAGCGGCGCAGCAGCGGACTTGCAGCCATCGCTATCGCCAGCGTGACGCCAGCACCGCCGCCCAGCAGCAGCGCCAGCGCGATCTCGCCGAGCGTGTAGCAGGCGTGGTGGATCAGCAGGGCGTGCTGTTGCAGCAGGGTCTGCCCTACCGACGATGGAGAGGGAAGCAGAAAAGCGGGTACGCCGCAGTAGCGCGCCAGCTGCCACGCGCCGCCGACAATCGCCATCAGCCAGGCAAAGCTTAACAGGCGCTTAATCATGACTGAGCATCTGGAAAAGCTGGCTCTGCGCCTGCAGGATTGCCTCAGCCTGCGCCGCACGCGGCACCTCGCCCTCGGGCGTCGGCATGTTGCGGACGCGCAGCGGCGCAGCCTCCAGCAGATAGATATCATGCGCCAGGCGGCACGCCTCGAGCGGATCGTGCGTAACCAGCAGCAGCGTTTTGCCGCGCAGCAGTTCGGCGGTCAGGCTCTGTAGCCGCAGCCGCGTCATAACGTCGAGGGCGGCGAACGGCTCATCCATCAGCACCACCGGGCGGTCCTGATAGAGCGTGCGCGCCAGCGCCACGCGCTGCCGCATGCCGCCGGAGAGCGAATCGGGCCGCGCATCCCCCAGTCCGGCAAGCTCAACCTGCGTCAGCAGCGCCTCCGCGCGCTGGCTATCAGGCCGCTGGCCGCTGAGCCGCGCGCTGAGCATGACGTTGTCGCGCACCGACAGCCAGGGATAGAGATCGTCACGCTGGCCCATCCAGGCGATTTGCCGCGACAGCGCACCGGGAAGCGAGCTGCTGACGCGCCCCTGCTGCGGCGTTGAGAGCCCCGCCGCCAGCCGCAGCAGCGTGCTCTTGCCCGCGCCGCTGCGCCCCAGCAGCACGCTGGTTTTGCCACCGCGCAGCCGCAGGCTGAAGCGCGCGCAGAGGGGGGCGCTCTTCCAGTCGAAGGTCACGTCGTCGAAGAGAATATCGGGGCCGTGTGATACCGGGCTCATAGCTGGTTCGCCGCGATAATCGCCAGCCGCTCGACGCCGCGCTGCGCCAGCGCGGCAGCCGCTTTCGCCGCGCGAATGCCGCTGGCGCAGACCAGCACCACGCGTCGATCGGCAGGCGGCTGCCACGCGGCGATCGCGTCGGGCAGCAGGCGCTCCACCTGCGCCGCCACGCTGTGCGGCGCTTCCGCCAGGCTGCGCAGCTCAACGATACAGTCGTCGGCATGCAGCAGTTCGCGATCGATAAAGGGAATGGCGGGCTGCGTCGGCTCCTGCGCGTCGTCAAAGCGAAAGGCGCGAAAGTGCCACTGGCTGAAGTCACAATTTATTATGCTGCCGAGCGGTGACGGACTGTGCCCCAGCAGCACGCTGAGGGCCATCTGCGCCTGCATCGCGCCCAGCGTCGCTACCGCCGGTCCCATCACACCGGCGGTGTCGCAGCTGCCAGCGGAGGCGGGCAGCCGGGGAAACAGGGCGCGATAGCCCGGCGCCCCGCCGCAAAAACCGCCAACATAGCCCTGCAGCCCCAGCACCGAGGCGCTGATCAACGGGATATTGCGCGGCCGGCAGGCGTCAGAGAGCGTATAGGTCACGGCAAAGCTGTCCGCAGCGTCGATCGCCAGATCCACCTGCAACAGCGCCTGCTCGACCGTACTGGCGCGCAGCGCCTGCTGCCGCGCCTCGGTAACGCAGTCGCGGTTGCGGGCGGCCAGTGCGCGCGCGGCGCAAACCGCCTTCGGCTGGCCGACATCCTCCTCCGTGTAAAGCGTCTGGCGATGCAGATTATGCAGCGCTACCTGGTCAGCGTCCCAGATACGCAGATAGCCGACGCCCGCGCCTGCCAGCAGCGGCAGCAGCGTCGATCCCAGCCCGCCCGCGCCGACCACCAGCACGCGCGCGGCGCGCAGCCGCTGCTGTCCTGCTTCGCCGATTTCCGGCAGCATCTGCTGCCGCTGATAACGATTCATTAGATTTTCCCGTTAGCTGAACTCTGCCAGGCCAAATACCGGCGTCGACGCGGCGGCCATATCGCGCCGCTCCATCAGGCCCGCCTGATGCGCCTGCTGCCCCGCGCGAATCGCGCTTGCGAAGGCGCCCGCCATCGCTGCCGGATCCTGCGCTTTGGCAACGGCGGTGTTGAGCAGAATGGCGTCGAACCCCATCTCCATCGCCTGCGCCGCCTGGCTCGGCGCGCCGATACCGGCGTCAATCACCAGCGGCACCCCCTTGAACCAGGCGCGGAAGCTGCGCAGCCCGTCGATATTGCGCAGCCCCTGGCCAGAGCCGATGGGCGCGCCCCAGGGCATCAGCACTTCGCAGCCCGCCTCCAGCAGTTTTTCACCGACGATGAGATCCTCGGTGGTATAGGGAAAGACCTGAAAACCGTCAGCGCAAAGAATGCGCGCCGCCTCGACCAGCGCAAAGGGATCGGGCTGCAGCGTGTCGGCGTTGCCGATCACCTCCAGCTTTATCCAGGGTGTGTCGAAGAGTTCGCGCGCCATATGCGCCGTGGTCACCGCCTCTTTCACGCTGTGGCAGCCGGCCGTGTTGGGGAGCACGCGGCGGTTGAGCTGGCTGAGCAGCTCGCGAAATGCGCCGCCCTGGCTGCCCTCACGCCGCAGGCTGACGGTGATGATCTCCGCCTCCGCGGCGCAGATCGCCTCGTGCAGAATAGCGGGCGACGGATAGCCCGCGGTGCCGAGCAAAAAACGCGAACGGGGAACAAAGCCGTAAAACATGGTTCAGCCTCCCTGCATCGGCGACAGCACTTCCAGGCGGCATCCCGCCTCCAGCCGCTGGCTCTCATACTGCGCGCGCGGCAAAAACTGGCCGTTATAGGCGCTGGCCACGCAGGCGGCGTCGATCTGCCGCTCCTGCAGCAGCGCGGCGACGGTCGTCGCCTCGGTTTCCACTCTCTGACCGTTAAGTTCGATTTGCATCATTCGACTCCTGACTAAGCAGTTGCATAAGCTGCTGCGCCATGGCGGGCGCGAGCAGAAAACCGTGACGGTACATGCCGTTAAGAGAAAAAACGCCGTCTTGATAGCGCACTTCCGGCAGGTTGTGGCGATAGGCGGGACGCCGCCCCGTGCCGCTCTCGACAATGCGCGCTTCGGCCAGCGCCGGATGGATACTCCAGGCGGCGCTGAGCAGCTCCATCATGGCGCGAGCGCTGATCGGGCTGGCGTCGTCGCTCTCGACCATGGTGGCGCCGAGCATAAAGCGGCCACGGGCGCGCGGCACCAGATAGCAGGGAAAGCGGGGATGCAGCAGCCGCACCGGACGGGAGAAATGGAGTTCATCGCACTGCAGGATCAGCATTTCGCCGCGCACCGCGCGCAGGTCGGGCTGGCAAGGGGCGGCGTGAATGCCGCGACAGTCGATCACCGTGCCGCCGGGTTTGCCGCGGTGAAAAACCACGCCGCGCGCTTCCAGGCTGGCCCGCAGCTGGCGCAGGGCGTCGCGCGGATTAAGGTGCGCTTCGTCGGGAAAAAACAGGCCGCGCGCAAAGCGCCCTGCCAGTTCAGGCTCAAGCTGCGCGGGATCGCGCCACTGGTGCTGCCGCGTCATATGCGCGAAGCGCGTCAGCTCCGCCGTGTCGCGCGGCGCGGCCACCACCAGCGTGCCCTGACGTGCGACGCCATCGACCCGCTGCGCCCACCAGCCGGCGGCACGCTGCCCCAGCTCAATAACCTGTTCAGGCGCGCTCTCCCCTTCGCAAAAGGGCGCCAGCATGCCGCCCGCCCAGTGCGACGCGGGCGTCTCGTCGCTGAGGATCACCTCTGGCGTCTCGCCCTGTTCAGCCAGCAGCGTCGCGACGCATAAGCCAGCGACGCCGCTGCCGAGCACCGACCAGCGGCTCATAGCGCGCACCCGGCAGAGAAAACGGTTTGAAAAAGAGTCATGTTCACGCAGGCCTCGATGTTGACGACCCGTGATACGTGAAGGGAAAAAGCGTGAGCGGTGAGCAGGCTCGCGCGGCAGGCATCTCAACGAGGTGAAAAACAATGAGATACGAGTCTTCCTACGCCAGTATCAACTGGGTCAGGTTCAAAGGGTCGCTAAACCGCGCGCTGCGCTATTAGCCTCTCAGTCTCTCTGGCGAGACTCCCCCGACGGCCATTAGTTGTAGGGCAACTGCCTGCCCGACGTCAAGCAGAGTGTGTTAATCAGGCGTTAAATCGGCGGTGTCGCGGCGGGCAGTCAGCGCCGATGCCGCAGCCCGACGCCGCTGACGTCGCTCGCTTAAAACCGTATAAATGCCAGCGAACGCCACCAGGCTGGCCCCAATCAGGGTGAGTTTCTCCGGCAGGGTGCCGAGGAAAACCAGGCCGATAATCACCGACCAGAGCAGCGAGCTGTAATCGAACGGGGCGAGCAGCGAGGCGTCGGCGTAGCGCAGGCTCAGCGTCAGCAAAATTTGCGTCAGGCCGCCGCACAGGCCGCACCCCAGCAGCAGAAGCAGCTGCTCTCCCTGCGGCACGCGCCAGCCAAACGGCAGCGTCAGCAGCGAGGTCGCGCCCGTCATGGCGGTAAACCAGAAGGCGATTGCGCCCGGCTTCTCTTTACCGCTGAGGTAGCGGATCTGAATCAGCGCGCCTGCGGTGCAGAGCGCAGAGAATAGCGCCAGCAAGACGCCGACGGAAGAGGCCAGGCTGGCGACCGTTAGCCTGGGCGCGCCGCTGAGCGACAGGTGGCCGGAGAGCATAATGACGATCCCCACGAAACCGGCCGCGACTGACAGCCAGCGATTCAGCCGCACCTTTTCGCGCAGCACTAAGGCCGCCAGCAGCACGGTGAATAGCGGCGCGGCGTAGTTAATTGCGGTGGCGTCGGTCAGAGAGATATAAATCAGCGACAGATAGCTGAGGTACATGCTGAAGGTGCCCGCCAGGCCGCGACCGATGTGCCCTTTCACGTTGCGGGTTTTAATGTTCTGAATAATGCCGCCCTGAAAGGTTAGCCATACCAGCAGCGGCATTATGCCCACCAGCGAACGAAAGAAGATTACTTCTCCCACCGGAAACGCACCCTCCAGACCTTTTACGCAGGCAAGCATCAGCGTCGAGCTAAGTGTCGCCATAATTTTGAGTGAAATTCCCGTCGACGCGCTCACGTGGCGCTCCTTATTGCCTGTTGCAGAAAAGAGCGTTCAGAGTAACCCAGACGCACGGCGCGAGCGGGGGGAAACCTCAGTAAATACAGCGTATTCTGCCTTTATGAAGCGGCCGGACAGCATAAATATGCGCCTGGTTTTTTCGCTGTTTCGCTGCGGGCGATAAAGAGCGTTATTTCCCGTTTTGCCTGGCGAGGATAAATATATTTTTTGCCCTGACCAGAAGTGCGCTACGCGTCGTTCAAAGCGCCAACGCTAAAAAAATCAGGCCAGGACAAAATGATATAAAAGCGCAACGTAAACACCAGGAATATAACTTAAATTGCTGATAATAAATAATTTATACATAAAACCATTATTAATACTTCTCGAGCAACTCAGATAAGCGTGGATTATATAAACTGTTTATTAAACCGGCATTTAAATATCTCTGGCAAAAAAAATTGTGCAGCCCACCCTGAAAAGCAAAAAGGCGTCTTATTATTAATGCTGATCTCTCAACAGGTGGATTTAATAAGCTTTCGCGAAATTTAATGTGACAAACTTCACATATGTGCCAGGCTTATTATTATCCGAAAACGATGTGCAAGGAGCTAAGCATGAGTAATCAAAACGACAAAACTCTCGTCCCGGTTGAATTTCCGACACCCTCTTTCCCAGGGCAGAAACAACCCGTGCCTGGTCTTGCCAGCAAAATGGAGCCGGTTCCAGACCATGGGGAAACAACGTACCGTGGTACGGGCCGCCTGACCGGCCGTAAGGCGCTGATCACCGGCGGTGATTCGGGCATCGGCCGCGCCGTGGCTATCGCCTATGCCCGTGAAGGCGCCGACGTGGCCATTAACTATCTGCCAGAAGAAGAGTCCGATGCGGCGGAAGTGATTCAGCTGATTGAAGCGGAAGGCCGTAAAGCCGTGGCGATCCCGGGCGACATTCGCGACGAAGCCTTTTGCCAGTCACTGGTAAAACAGGCTGTTGAGAAGCTCGGCGGACTGGATATTCTGGTCAACAACGCAGGCCGTCAGCAGTTTAATGAGTCGATCCGTACCCTCTCCACTGAAGACTTTGACGCCACGTTCAAAACCAACGTCTACGCGATGTTCTGGATCACCAAAGCGGCGGTGGATTATCTGCCACGCGGCGCATCCATTATCAATACCTCGTCCGTACAGGCTTATCAGCCTAGCGAAATTTTGCTCGATTATGCGCAAACCAAAGCCTGTATCGTCGCCTTCACCAAAACCATGGCACAGCAGCTGGGCAAAGAAGGCATCCGCGTAAACGCGGTGGCGCCGGGTCCTTACTGGACGCCGCTGCAGGTTTCCGGCGGTCAGCCGCAGGAAAAAGTGAAAGAGTTCGGTGCCAGCGCGCCGCTGGGCCGCCCCGGCCAGCCGGTTGAAATCGCGCCGCTCTATGTGACCCTCGCCTCGGTCGAAAGCAGCTACACCTCTGGTCAGGTATGGTGCTCCGACGGCGGCACCGGCACGCTGTAACCCCCTGCTTTTTGTCAAACTGGCCGCCCTGTGCGGCCAGTTTTTTCGTCTGTAGAGAATGCGTTTCAGACAAGGATGCTTCTGATGAAAAATGGTGATTACGCCTCGCCCATTCGCGAGGAGGGATTTGCTGGCCTCGGCGACTACGCTGCCATTGGCGAAGGGCGCTCCGTTGCGTTAATTGCGCCCGATGGCGCCATCGACTGGTGGTGTGCCCCAAACCTGGATTCGCCGCCGCTGTTTGACCGCTTGCTCGACCCGGCTATCGGCGGCTTTTTTTCGCTGACGCCCGTTAACCCCTGGCGCGTGCAGCGCCACTATCGCGAAGAGAGCAATGTGCTGGAAACCTGTTTCTCCACTGACGAAGGGGAAGTGCGCCTGACCGAATCGCTCAACAGCACGCTGGCGGGGCGGCTGCCGTGGAGCGAACTGGCACGTCGCGTAGAAGGGGTGCGCGGCAGCGTAACGCTTAAACTGCATTTGCGTTTCGGCACTGTGGCGGAAACGCGATCGCCCTGGATGGGCGAGACTACGCAGGGCAATGTGTTTCATATCGGCGATATCATGGCGATGCTGCGCACCAGCGACGACGTGAAGATCACCCATATGGATGACGAAGAGGTGATCGCCGAACTGACCACGCAGCCGGATTCTCGCTCGCTGGTGGCGCTGCTGATTACCCAGCGCGAACCGCTGGCGGTGCCCGATCTCGGCGCCATCGATACCCGTATTGAAACCAGCCATACTGCCTGGCAGGACTGGTGTAAAAGCCTGAGCTACGAGGGCGAGTACAAAGTCCACGTAAAACGCTCGGCGCTGTCGCTGAAGTTTCTCTGGTACTCCCCCACTGGCGCGCTGGCTGCAGCGGCCACCACCTCGCTGCCGGAAGGCATCGGCGGAGAAAAGAATTACGACTATCGCTACGCCTGGGTGCGCGACGCCTGCCTGATTATTAAATCTTTCGTCTATCTTGGCGCACTGGAGGACTGCAAGGCGGCTTTCTCATGGCTGTCGCAGACCATTCTGCGCCACGGCATTGAGCTGCGCACCTGCTATACGCTGGAGGGCGATATCGTACCGCCGGAGCGTTATCCAGCGCTGCGCGGCTACAAAGATTCGCAGCCGGTACGCGTCGGCAATAACGCACGCGACCAGCGCCAGCTAAGCATGTATGGCGATATGCTCGCCACGGCGCAGCTGTTTATCGAAGCGGGCCACGTGCTGGATTTGGGCACCTCGCGCCTGTTGGGCCAGCTGGCGAACCACTGCGCCGACCGCTGGCGTCTGAAGGATTCAGGCATCTGGGAGCTGCCCGATGAACAGCACTATACCCATTCGAAAATGGCGTGCTGGCTGGCGCTGGATCGCGCGGTCGTCATGGCCGAGGCGCGCCATATCGAACCCACCTGGATGGCGCGCTGGGCGCGTGAGCGCGACCGCATCCGCGACTGGATAGAGACACACTGCTGGTCAGAGAGCAAGCAGGCCTATCTGTTTTACGTCGGCAGCGAAGATCGGCTGGATGCATCGCTGGCGCTGGTGCATCACTACGGCAACGCGGTCAACCCGGCGCGTATGCGTTCAACCTATGCGGCGATCCAGCGCGAGCTAGGCCAGGGGCGCGCCATGCTGTACCGCTACAGCGGCGTGGAAGAGGAAGAGAGCACCTTTATCGCCTGCTCGTTCTGGCTGGCAGAGGCCTGGGCCTCAATGGGTGAAATCGACAAGGCGCGCGCCTGCATGGAGGAGATCCTGGAGACGCTGTGCGACAGCGGCAACGTTGAGATCTTTAATGAAATGTTTGATGTGCGCAGCAACGAGTGGCGCGGCAACCTGCCACAGGGCCTCAGCCACCTGGCCCTGATCTGTGCTGCGCAGGCGCTAACCTGTCATCAACGTAATCAGAACACCAAAGGAGAAGCCTGATGGCGATCAGAGGCATTGAGCATATTGGCATCACCGTCAGCAATATTGAGCAGGCGGAAAATTTCTTTATAAAGGCGCTCGACGCGTCCATTCTCTATCGCATCGTGCCCTGGCAACAGAGCGAGCAGCGTATCAGCGGCGACCAGATGCGTCCGGTTAACGGCTTTCCGTCGCAGCTGAGCGTGGTTGGGCTGTCAATGTTACGCCTGGGCAACGGCTGTAACGTGGAGCTGTTTCAGCTCGATCCGGGAATTGCTGACGATTTAGCGAATATTGGTCAGCCTGGCGTTAACCATTTCTCTATTCTCGTAGAGGATATCAACGCGACCGCAGAAAAACTGAAGGCGCACGGCGCGCGCTTTTACGACGGCCCAAACGACTGCTTTGCGCAGGAGGAAGGGGCGGGCAATCAGACCTGGTTCTGCCTGACGCCGTTTGGCGTACTTATCGAGCTAATCACCCTGCCCTCGCCGCTGGACTACGACAGCGAAGCGACCCAGACGCGCTGGCTGCCCGCCGAATAACTGCTGTACCAGACCGCGCTTCGGCGCGGCTGCCCCATCCTGCCAGGACTATTCTGAATCACTGGAGGCCATAAATTAATTTATATTTTTTACGTCAGCTTAAACCTGTACATCCTTATTATTCGTATACAACTTCACATATATTCTCTTTTATTTCCAGCCGCTTCTGCCAGCCAGATTAATTACCCTGTTATTTAACCTGCCATTTATCGCCTCGCCGCAGCGCTTGCGGAATAAAACAGGGCTTCTAATCTTAAGGCTGTAAGACGCACACAGCTTTGCAAACCGGCTGTGTTATTTCTCACTCATGAAGAGGACCCATTATGGCTCAACATCGAGGCGGATCAGGTAACTTTGCTGAAAATCGTGAAAGAGCGTCAGAAGCTGGTCGTAAAGGCGGACAGCACAGCGGCGGCAACTTTAAGAATGACCGTGAAAAAGCGTCCGAAGCGGGTAAAAAAGGCGGGCAGAACAGCCGCCGGGGCTCCTGAGCACCTGTCCGCCCACTGGGGTTCGGCGGTGTGAAAAGCGGTGTGAAAACAGGACATCGCTGAACTTAAGCCGCCAGTCACTGCGCCGGGTTGCAAAACCTGGCGCATATTTTTTTCTGCCTGCACACTAAACCGCCGCACTTCTTCATTAATTACCCCGCACAGGCGCTACACCTGTTAATCAGAGCCAGCCGTCAAGACTGGCCCATTATGATTAAAAGGTGGCGTTTACGCCGATATTCCAGCCGATTTGATGCGCATCGCGATTGCCGCCAACTGCCGATACGCCGGCAAAAGCATTGACCGTTTCGCCCAGCGGAACGTTGGCGCCGACGGCGGCGTCCAGCCAGTTGCTGTCGCGTGCGCCTGTGGTTCGGCTGAAAGCGGTGCGGGTTGACTTCAGGCCGGCGGTTACGGTGGAGTCAGTATCTCCAAACTGATGGTTGTAGCTCACCTGAGCCCAGGGATTAACCGGCCACTGATGGCTGTCGATGCGCCAGCCGATGGCGCCGATTTGCGAATGGCTGGTCTGGTCACCGTAGCGCATTGACGTACTGCTGTTGCCCTCTTCGCGGTAGCCGCCGATACGGCCATAATCGAGCGCATAGCTGGCGATGGGGCCGGTTGTAAGATGCTCGCTCAGCGGCAGGTCCCAGCCGGTTTGCACGCGCATGCCCAGCAGCTTGCCGCCGGTGTTCCCCTGCTCGGTCCGGGTGGCCGGACCGATTTTTATGTCGCGCTGGATATCGTCAAAATCCAGGTCGGCATAGTGCAGATCGGCGTTAATCCATGCCTGATCGCCCAGTTCAAGCTGGCTGTAAAGCGCCAACAGATTGCCGCGCAGTCGGTAGTCGTAGCGCGAGGAAGGCGTCTGCCGCTGATTGGTATTCGAGAAGATCACCCCAGTCTGCCAGCTATCAGTAAGCTGATAGCCGAGCCCCAGCGTAAAGCTGGCGGTGGTGGCGTCGCCGTTGTACCAGGCATCGCCTTTGTAGTCCACATGCTGGCCAGCATAGCCGCCGAATACTGACAGATCGCCCGCACTGCTCGTCTGATGCCGCTGCTGTTGCAGGTGCCCGTCCAGCGTGCTTTGCATATCGCGCGCCAGGGTTTGCGGCGCCTGGGAGAGGGCCGCGACCTGCGCGGGCGCGTCGAGAATCGACTGAATATAGTCCGCCATCATCGCATGTACATCGGGGCTGGGGTGCAAACGGTCAGCAAACAGATAGGCCTGGGCGCTGGAGAAGCCTGCGTCGGTAGAGGCGCATTCATCCGCTGCGGTGCCGACCGGGCAGGCGATGCCGATGGTATTGGTCAGGCCGTAGCGGGTCGGATCGGCGATCACCTCGTTAAACAGCCCGGCAATATCGACGCGTACAATATTGCCGTTAAGCGTCGCCAGCCCCTGCTCCTCCTGCTGGTTATAGCCCGCCGTCAGCGCCGAAACCTGCGTGCTCAGTGCCTCCCAGGCGCGATAAAGCAGTTGCGCCAGCGCGTCGCGCTGGGCTGGCACGGCGGTCACCTGAGCCGCCGCCTGGGTGAAGGCGTTGCGTACCGCCTGCTGGCGCGAGGCGACATCGGGCGTGGCGGTGCCTGCGAGGGACTGAAAGGCGGCAGTCGTGGCCGCGCTGGAGGCGGGCCCCAGCGCGCGTAACACCGTCTGGATCATATAGGGCGTTTCGCCCAGCTGCGGGACGGTCGGCACAATCACCGCGCCTGCGCCAGCATCCAGCAAGGTCTTCACCTGCGCCGTCGCCGCTGCCGCGCTGGTGCTGAGCGTATTGGTCGCGGTAGCAGGATTGGTGACGGCGGCGGCAACGTCGTTAGCGCCGATCCAGTGGATATAAAGTCCGTTGCTGTCGGCGCGTCCGCCGGTCGAGCTCAGGTAGCCGGCGAGCTGGTCTTCAGTATTGAGCCGGGGATCGAGTTGCGGCCGTGATACTGCGCCACCCTGCGCATAGTTGCTGCCGCCCAGCCTCGAGCGCTGTAGGTCCTGCCCCAGATGTGCAGCCAGAATCTCATCATAGAGCGGATGGCGAGCACCGTCCCAGGTAAAACGGCCGATATTGCCGCTGTCGCTCAGGCTGTCACCAAACACGGTAAGACTATCCCACGCCAGCGCCGACAGCGGCGTCATTAAGACGCCAAGGGCAGCAAGGGCAGCGAGAGAACGCGCGTCTTTAAGGGTTTTCATCATCGACTCCGGAAATCGCCAGGCGTCACTCGCCCGGCCGCAGGGTTGAAAGACAGACGCGGTCGAAGATGCCCGCGCAGCCTGAAAAGCGCCGCATCACTGATGCAACGTAAAAAAATTGTTAACAAGGACGATTAAAAAACTAGTCAGAGAAAAGCGCTATTGCCACTCTTTCGGCAATATTTTGTCAGGCAAGGGTTAAAACGAAACGGAGGGTAACGCGTTGTTGTGCCAGCACTCCTCGCTGGCACAGAATTTTCAGGCGGCCTGGATTTGATAAATCCAGGCAGTGACGAGATCGCCTTTTTCAGTGTTCACTGTAACTGGCACGCGTTCGTAACCCGCTTCAAATTCATCCAGCATCGGCCAGTGCTGCGCCAGGCTGGTTGACTGAAAAACATAGCCATGTACAGGCGATCCCTTGGCATCCAGCTGGATAGCCGGGAATCCCAGCGCCGCGCCCCAGCCCGACTCATGCAGTACGCCTTTCACCCACCCCGCCAGCCAGTCACCGCCGATATTTTCCAGAATATGGGCGTTGGAACGCCCCGGACACAAGGTGTCGTAGACAAACAGCTTTTCCATTTATTACCTCCTTTTAAAAGCGAAAGCCTGACTTTACCGACGATGTCAGGCAATGTCATGCTCTGCGCCGGTTACAGTGAACAGATCTGACGTCTGACTGGGCTACTGATTACAGTGAATGTTGTCGCATCGACGTCAGCACCACACTGCTGATTACAGTGAATGTGTTTGCGTCCGTGAAAGCACAGCGCGGCTGATTACAGTCAATCTGCCTGCATAGCTGCCCGACATGCGAACAACAGGCCGATCTGTTTAATCCCTGAGCGATTGTGGGATGAAATGTGATCGCATCTGTCAGTTACCAGACATTCACTGTAATCAGTAGAGAGATGAGAAAGGAGAGCGCGCTACCCATCGACGGTTAGCGCCAGGCAAAGCTGGCGATTTCAGGCTGAAACGCTTAAAAATCAAGGGGCTTATCCTTCAGCCCCTTTTGTTGTTACCAGCGCGTCTGCGCCATATCGATAACGAAGCGATATTTGACGTCGCCCTGTAGCATACGAGCGAAGGCGCTTTCGATCTCTTCACCCGCGATCATTTCGACGTCGGCGGTAATGTTGTGTTGGCCGCAGAAGTCGAGCATCTCCTGCGTTTCGCGGATGCTGCCGATAGAGGTGCCGCTAATGCTCAGTCGGCGGAAAACCATCGGCGTGACATTCGGCGACGGGTGTGGCCGATCGGGAATGCCCACCAGAACCAGCTGACCGTTGGTTTTCAGGGTCGCCAGATAGGGATCAAGATCGTGCGGCGCGGCGACGCAGTCGAGAATGATATCCAGTGAGGCCTGACGGGCAGCCATCTGCTGCTCATCGCGCGATACCACTACGTGGCTGGCGCCCAGGCGACGCGCATCGGCACCCTTTTCCGGCGAGGTGGTAAACAGCGTCACCTCTGCGCCCAGCGCGCTGGCCAGCTTCACCGCCATATGCCCTAGCCCGCCCAGCCCGATTACGCCAACTTTGTCCCCTGGCTGCACCTTATGGTGACGCAGCGGCGACCAGACGGTTACGCCAGCGCAGAGCAGCGGCGCGACCGCTTTCAGATCGAGAGTCTGCGGAATAGAAACCACAAAATGCTGATCGGCAATCAGATGTTGAGCGTAGCCGCCGAAAGTGGGGGCGCCAGTATATTTATCGGTTCCGTTATAGGTGGGCGTAAAGCCTGTCTCGCAGTATTGCTCTTCCTGCTGCTGGCAAAAATGGCACTGGCCGCAGGCGTCAACCATTACACCGACACCGACAACGTCACCCGCTTTAAAGCGGGTGACGTTAGCGCCAGCGGCTTCGACGCGTCCGACAATTTCATGGCCAGGCACCAGCGGATAACGGCTTACGCCCCACTCATTGCGCGCCATATGCAGATCGGAATGGCATACGCCGCAGTAGATAATGGCAATTTTAACGTCGTCCGGCTGCAGTTCGCGTAACTCGACCTGACCGACAGCCAGCGGTTGCGTCGCCTGCTGAGCGACCAGTGCGTTAATTTTCATGGTGTCCTCCTGATGTCTGCCTGAAGCGGCAAAGAAAGCGGCCCACTATAGACAGGCGGGGAAGCTATTGGTAGTAGTTACCTTTTGGTGACCATAAGGAAATTTTGCCATGCCAGCCTGGATTGATGGAAAGCTGATGTTTTTCGCGGATTCACCGCCGCGGCGTCTGCTGGAGCTGTTTGCCGTAAAGTGGAGCACGATGGTGCTGCACGCCCTTTATCACTGGCCTGAGCAGCGCGCGCGCACGGGTGAACTGCAGCGCAGCCTGCAGGGAATTTCCAAAAAAATGCTGGTGCAGACGCTGCGTGAGCTGGAGCAGCGCGGGCTGGTGTCGCGCAAAGTGTTTGAAGTGGTGCCGCCTAAGGTGGAGTACGCGCTGACACCGCTGGGTAAAACCTTTGCCGAACCGATTGAGCGGATGTATCAGTGGGGGCTGGAGCATCAGGCCGCGCTGGATGAGATGGAGCAGAATCTCGAGGCAGCGCGGCAGCAGGCGTAACCCCGCGGCACCGCATGAGGGGTCGGCAGAAGCTTAGCCGAAGGGAAATTCGCGCGAGAGCACGCGAGCGATAACGTTTAACGCGCCGTCGTCATTATTGCTTTCGGTTTTATAACGCGCCACGGCGCGCACCGGCTCCACGGCGTTCGCCATCGCAAAGCTGAAGCAGGCCTGGCGCAGCATCTCCAGATCGTTGGCGCTGTCGCCGATAGCGACCACTTCGCAATCGCTGATGCCCCATTTTTCCTGCAGCAGCGCAATGCCGTGCGCTTTATGACAGCCCGGAATAATCAGATCGATAAAGCCATAGCCGCTGGAGACCGGATGCATAATGTTCTCGATCTCGCCCAGCTGGTTATGCAGGCGCGCCAGCAGCGCATCGACGCCTTCATGCGCCAGGTTCAGGGAAAATTTAAAGATGGTGTCGTCGAGAGCGTAGAGATCGTCGCGTTTCTCCAGCCGGGCATAATGGTTGGACAGCAGGTTGACTACCTCATCCGGGACCGATGAGTGAACGTAGGCGCCGTTGCGCCCGCACACCACGGTGCTGATATCGGGCTCTTTTGCCAGGATGTCCAGCACCTGATGCACGCGCGATTGCGCCAGCTCGCCACAAAAAATCTCTTCATTGCTGTCTGAAACCCAGGCGCCGTTCTCGGCGACAAAGGCGATTTCATCCTTAATTTCAGGAAAGTAACGCTGCAGCTGGTAGTACTGATTGCCGCTGGCGACCACGAAACGAATGCCTTTCTCTTTCAACAGCGCGTACTGCCGCAAAAAACGCTGAACGTTGTACTCCTTGTTGTCGTCGAGAAAGGTGCCATCCATATCCACCGCGATCATCTTTACCGCCATTGTCATCTCCTTGCTGAGGCTGTTGTTTTAGTGATGCCCACTCAATAAGTAAAGCTTACCCGCAGTGTGGATTAATGAGAATTCTAATAATAAGAATGTTCAGGGCTTTCGGAGCTTTCCTGACGTCATGTGCAGGCGATCACGAAACGGGGGGTTGCCTAATCATAACTGCTCTGCTTAAACTTACGAACGAAACACAATTTTATTACAAATGAAAAACAGTTACCAGCCTACGGAGGCCAAAATGACCCTACACACACAGGCTACGCCGTTGCCCGACGACACCAGCGTAGCGATTCGCACCTTTAAACAGCAGCTTCGTGAGCAAATCGGCGATGTCGAGGCGCTTTTCGCCCGCGTCAGCCAGCGCATCGAAAGCGCGATTGCAGAAGCAAAAGAGGAAGAGCAGCAATACGGTACGGCATGGCCGATTGTGTCGCTGGACGCTATCGCGCAGGGAGCGGTTTCGAATGAAACCCTGGCGCGCATTAAACGACGCGGCTGCGTCGTGGTGAAGCAGCAGTTTCCTCGCGAGCAGGCGCTGGCGTGGGATCAATCGCTGCTGGATTATCTCGATCTGAATGACTTCGACGCGCAGTATCGCGGCCCCGGCGATAATTTCTTCGGCAGCCTTGAAGCGTCACGTCCGGAAATTTTTCCCATCTACTGGTCGCAGGCGCAGATGCAGGCGCGCCAGAGCGACGCCACCGCGCAGGTGCAGTCTTTCCTGAATCGTCTGTGGCGTTTCTCTTCACAGGGCAAGCAGTGGTTCGATCCTGACGTCAGCATTATTTATCCCGACCGCATCCGTCGTCGTCCGCCGGGCACCACCTCGAAAGGGCTGGGTGCGCACACTGATTCCGGCGCGCTGGAGCGCTGGCTGCTACCCGCTTATCAGCAGGTGTTCGCCGCCGTCTTCCATGGCGATATAGAGGCTTACGATCCCTGGGACGCGGCGTGGCGCACCGAGGTGAATGAGTACGACGTGCCCGACACCACCAAATGCTCCGCGTTTCGCACTTTTCAGGGCTGGACCGCACTGTCAGATATGCTCGCCGGACAGGGTCTGCTGCATGTGGTGCCGGTGCCGGAGGCGATGGCCTATATTCTGCTGCGTCCGCTGCTCGACGACGTGCCGGACGACGAGCTGTGCGGCGTCGCGCCCGGCAAGGTGCTGCCCGTCAGCGAGAAGTGGCATCCGCTGCTGATTAACGGCCTCTGCTCGATTCCGCCGCTGGAAGCGGGCGATTCGGTATGGTGGCACTGCGACGTCATCCATTCCGTCGCGCCGGTGGAAAATCAACAGGGCTGGGGAAACGTGATGTATATTCCCGCCGCGCCGATGTGCGCCAAAAACCGCACCTGCGCGCAGGCGGTCGCCGAAGCGCTGGCGCTGGGTCGGTCGCCAGCAGACTTTCCGCCTGAGGATTACGAAACGGGCTGGCGCGACCGCTTTACGTTCGACGATCTCAACGACAACGGCCGCCGCGCACTCGGTCTGGCCTGATCATTGCCGCGCAGCGTCCCCTGCGCGGCCTCTCTCTGCTACACTGGCGCCACCCTTTTCCACTAAACGGCCCGCATGAACGCTCGTCATCAACAGATTATTCAACTTGTTAACACGCGCGGCAGCGTGACGGTCACCGAACTGGCCCAGCTGACCGGCGTTTCCGAAGTCACCGTCCGTCAGGATCTCAACCTGCTGGAGCGCGACCATTTCTTGCGCCGCGTTCATGGCTCCGCGATGGCGCTGGACAGCGATAACGTTGGCATGCGTATGCATACGCGTTATGAACTCAAACAGGCGCTCGCCAGTCACGCCGCGGGCCTGATTGAGGCCGGCGAGGCGATCTTTATCGAAGGCGGCAGCACCAATGCGCTGCTGGCTCGCCTGCTGGCCGATCGCGCCGACATTACGGTGATTACCGTCAGCCATTTCATCGCGCACCTGCTGAAAGACGCAGCGTGCGACGTGATCGTGCCAGGCGGGCTGTTGCAAAAGAGCAGCCAGTCGATGGTCGGCCCGCTGACGCGCTACTGCATTCAGCAAATACACTTCCATAAAGCCTTTATCGGCGTTGACGGCTGGCAGGCGGAAACCGGCTTTACCGGCCGCAATATGCTGCGCTGCGATGTGGTTGATGCGGTACTGGCGAAGAGTGTACCGACCTGGGCGCTGACGGACGCCTCGAAGTTCGGGCAGATCCATCCCTATCCGCTGTCGTCAGGCTATCGCGTTACGCAGGTCATCACCGACAGCGGGCTGAGCGCCGAGACGCTGGCGCAGCTAGAGGAACAGGGCGTCGCGGTCACGCGCATTGCATCGCGCTGACTGTCGCCTAAATCTTCATATGATCGATGAGCGCCCGCAGCTTAGGCGCCAGATTTTTCCGACTGGGGAAGTAGAGATAGAATCCGGCGAAGGTCGGCAGATACTCCCCCAGCAGCGGCACCAGCTCGCCGCGCGCGATATAGGGCTGATAGGTCTCCTCCATGCCGAATGCGATGCCACCGCCCGCGCAGGCGGTGCGGATCATCACCCCCATGTCATTGGTATTCAGCCGCGCGTTAACCGCCACATCGAACTCCCTGCCCTCTTCCGCAAATTCCCAGCGATAAGGGGCCACGCCCGGCTCGCGGCGCCAGCCAATGCAGCAGTGCTGCAGCAGCTCATGAGGGTGACGCGGTGTGCCGCAGCGCGCCAGATAATCGGGCGAGGCGACGGCGACCTGCCGCTGGCGCAGCGAGACCGGCACCGCAATCATATCCTGCGCGATGATCTCTCCCAGCCTGACGCCAGCGTCATAGCCCTGCGCCACAATATCGAACTCTTCGTCAGTGATGGAAATATCCAGCTCGATATGGGGATAGTGGCTGAGAAACGACGCCAGCAGCTCACCGTTGATAAAACGTTCGGCAATAGAAGAGACGGCGAGCCGCAGCAGCCCTCGCGGCTCGCCCGCCAGCGCGCTGACGTCCACCACCGCCTGATTGAGCTGTGAGATGGCTGGCGCCGCCTCGGCGTAGAGCCTCTCCCCGGCCTCAGTAAGGCTCAGACTGCGCGTTGTGCGATGTATCAGCGATATCTGTAGCCGATCCTCCAGCCGCCTTAAGGCCTGGCTCACTGCCGGTCGCGTCACGCCCAGCGTCTCAGCCGCCACGCGAAAGTTGCGCGTTTGCGCCAGGGTGACAAAGACCTCCAGCGCGTTTTTATCCAGCATCATTGGTTAGCCTCTGTTACCAGTCAGGTAAGGAACGGGTGGATTCTCTTTATAGAGCAGCAGGCCTAGGATCGCCAGACACTTAACAGCAGGAGAGAAACCATGAGCAATAAAGTGATCTTAATCACCGGCGCCTCAAGCGGCATAGGCGCAGGCATCGCGCGTGAGCTGGCGGCGAGCGGCGCGACGCTGCTGCTAGGCGCACGCCGTGTCGATCGTTTAGAGAGGCTGGCGGCGGAGCTTGAGCGCCAGGGGGGAGAGGTGGCCGTCGCCGCACTGGATGTCACCTCACGCGCGTCCGTTCAGCAGTTTGCCGACGTCGCGCTGGAAAAGTGGGGGCGGATCGACGTAATGATAAATAATGCGGGCGTGATGCCGCTGTCGCCGCTGGCATCGCTGAAGGTGGATGAATGGGATCAGATGATTGACGTCAATATCAAAGGGGTGCTGTACGGCATCGCCGCCGTGTTGCCGCCAATGCTGGCGCGTGAAGCGGGCCATATCATCAATATCGCCTCCATCGGCGCGCTGAGCGTTTCGCCCACCGCCGCCGTTTACTGCGCGACCAAGTTTGCCGTGCGGGCGATCTCAGACGGTTTGCGTCAGGAGAATACGCAGCTGCGCGTAACCTGTATTCATCCTGGCGTAGTGGAGAGCGAACTCGCCTCTACCATTACCGATCCCGCCGCCGCCGCGCTGATGGAGGATTATCGATCTATCGCGCTCCAGCCAGCGGCGATTGGACGCGCCGTCCGCTTCGCAATCGAGCAGCCTGACGATGTCGACGTCAGCGAGATTGTGGTGCGCCCTACCCGCTCGCCCTATTGACCCCGCGTTAGCGGTTAAGACCGGGCAACAAAAAAGGCTGCCTTGCGGCAGCCTTTTCTGGCACGTCCCTGTACGACCATCCGTTATTTATAGAGTTCAGCGGTCATGTAGACGCCGTTATCGGCGCGGGCGCTGGTAATTTTGTAGCCTGATGCGCCTTCAGCCTGCGCTTTTGCGGCGATATGGGCTTCAGCGCTGTCCAGCGTGCTGCCGTGTGCAGAGATGCTTTCTGCGGCAAAGCTGCCGAATGAGATCACAGAAAGTGCAGCGACGGTAGCAAGAGCGAGTGTTTTTACGTTTTTCATGGTCAAAATCCTTCTTTTGTTAGTGCAAGGCAACATGCCTTCGATGGGTGTAATAGTAACCCTGGTTACTATTACTCACCTAACAAAAAGTGCGATCTTGATCACTCTTTTTTTAATGCCTGCTGGACCGCCCATTGCGCATGAATTTGCGTGGTATCGAACAGGGGCACACAGGCATCGTTCACTGTAACCAGCATAGTAATTTCGGTACAGCCGAGGATAATCCCTTCGGCACCCTGTGCGGCAAGCATGGCCATGATCTCGCAAAACCGCGCCCGCGATTCCGAATTGATTACTCCCTGACACAGCTCCTGATAGATAACCTGATGGACAAAGTCACGGTCATTCTGCTCAGGCGTGATAACCTCCAGCGCCCATTTATCCGTGAGCCGTCCGCGGTAAAAAGCCTCTTCCATGGTAAAGCGCGTGGCCAGCAGCCCGACCTTCTTTAATCCTTGTTCATGGATGCGTTGCGCAGTTGCATCGGCGATATGCAGCAGAGGGATCGTTACCGCCTGTTCAATCTGGGGTGCCACTTTATGCATGGTATTGGTCGCCAGCACCAGAAAGTCAGCGCCTGCACGCGAAAGCGCCTGCGCCGCTTGCGCCAGCAGCAGGCCAGCTTTGTCCCATTGCCCTGCGCTTTGCAGCTTCTCTATCTCGTCAAAATCGACACTGTAAAGCACTACGCGCGCCGAATGCAGGCCACCCAGGGCAAGCTTAACCTCTTCATTCAGGATGCGGTAATAAAGCGCCGTCGATTCCCATGACATGCCGCCGATTAAGCCGATCGTCTTCACATTATGCCTCGCTGCTCCAGGTAATCATTATCTATAGCATGCCTGATAACAGGCCGCGCTGGCGCGGCTTTATTGCCAGGCGGGTGCGCTTGAGCACAAAAAAACAGCCACGGATGTGGCTGTGCTTATTTTCCGGGAATGGATTACGCCTTCTGTGGCCAGCGGGCCTGAGGAAACAGCGAGAGCCGTACGTTGAACAGATACAACAACGGCGCATAAAAGCGACTATCGTGTTGCGCCAGGGTTTCCAGCGCCAGCACCAGCCTGTCCAGCTCACCTAGCAGCGCCTGATGCGGCGGCGTCTGTAACACCCTGATACGGCTTTTAAGGAATTGCCGTAGCTCGCCGAACAGCGGGTCGCAGCTAATCTGATGCTCGGCCAGCAGCGGCTGATGACGGACGTAGAAGTCATAGCAGTTGGCGCCCAGCCAGGCTTCGGTAATCAGATTGCCACCCGCCGCCAGTTCGGCATCGTTGTCGATACGCTTACGAGGAAGGATAACGTTAACCTTGTCCAGCGTGCGCGCCACAAACTGCTGACGCATCAGCAGCGAAGCGCTGTTGAGCTCAACCGTAGTAATAAACTGCAGCAGCTCTTTCAATCCTTTGCGCAGCGCACGTTTAGCAGTCCAGGCAGGCCGTTTGTTGCGGATCACCGCGGTAATCATTACCGCTGCCGCAATGCCGCTGAGGGTAGAGAGGGAGGCATTCACTATAAGCAGCAGGTTGGGTTTGAAGTGATGACTCATTCCGATCAGGCCAGGGATCTGCGTCGCCACAATCAGGCCGATCAGATTGGTGGAGGGATTAGCGATCACCAGTCCTAACGCCATCAGCCCTGGCGCCAGGCAGAGCACCAGCGCTTCAAAGGAGGTCGCTTCCGGTATCAGCAAGGTGGTGTAAAGCATGCTGATGACGATCGCCACCACCACGCCCTTGAGAAAAATTTTCATCGGCGCGAGCGGACTGTCCATGGCAGCAAAGAAGGAGCAAAGAACCGCCGCCATCATGGGGGCAGTGGCGCCATCCACCCAGCCGCTGCCTATCCAGAACAGACAGGTCAGGAAGGTGGCTAGAAAAGCGGTCAGGCAGGAGAGCAGCAGCATGCCTTTATCGACATGTTTATGGCTGCGCGCCACCTTGCCAGGTTTCGTGCTCGGCGTCAGATCGCTGACGCGTTCGCCCACCGTCTGGTAAGCCTCTGCGATACGCACGAAATTCAGTAGCCTTTCCAGCAGACCGGCGAGCAGGATGCTCTCCTCAACTGGCAGCTCACCGCTTTCCCACTCCGCCTTAAGTTGCTGCTGCGCTATCGACAGCCTTTCCTTAATCGCCTGCGTTTCGGCGCCGTGCTCGGCGCTGTTCAGCCAGTACAAAAACTGCTGAAACGTCTGCGCGATATGCTCTGGAAAGCGTATCTGCTGTTCCGCCAGCAGATTAAGGCGCGCCTCAATCGCCGTGAGCGTGGGAATTAAATAGGAGAGATGCTGATACTGCACGCTGACCAGCCGAATTAGCCGCCGTGCCGCCTCACCTTCATACACACAGTGGGTAATCAGGGTTTCTACGTTTAGCGGATAGTTCGCCATCTGGATAAGAATGTCTTCCCGTTCCAGCGACTTCTCTTTAGGCATCACTGTAATCAGCTCGGCGCAGAGCTTTCTGGCATTTTGATACCAGTTGCTGACACTCTGCTCCAGCATGCTGCTCATCGAAACCGGCATGATGAGCCGATGCACCAGGCTGCTACAGAGGATAGCGACGCTAATCTCCTCCACGCGCGAGATAACCGTATAGGTGATGTCGGCCGGAGCGGTAACGTCAGGAAAGCCCATAATCGCCGCGCTATATCCCGCCAGCATAAAGACATAACTTTTGGGCGTGCGGTCGTGTAGCGACAGGTAGAGACAGAGCGCGACCCATAGCGAGATGCAGAGGCTGAACAGCATCGGGTCCTGCACCGTGGCGGGATAGATCAGCAATACTAACAGCCCGCCCAGCAGCGTGCCTAAAAACCGGAAAACAGATTTTGAGATAGTCGAGGCGGAATAAAGTTGTGAAGCGACATAGACGGTGGTCAGTGACCAGGCAGGTTTATCAAGGTTGAGTTCTAGTGCGATAAAGAGCGCTAAGAAGGCGGCCAGGCAGGTTTTGCTGGAAAAGAGTAGCGCGCTTTTTGAAAACCACTTCATACGGTGAATGGACCTCAGACAGGCATTTTTGGCCGTATCCTGGCAGAAGGCATGGCGGAATGCTCTTTGATTATTACTACAAATTATTAACGTGCTAACTATTCTCTCGCAGCATAAGTCAATGTAATTGGTTATTTATTGGTTATATCCGCTATTTGCTAAGGTTAGCGAAAAAACCGGAGAGCAACAGATGAAAAGAAACGGATTAACGCTGGCAATAGTGGCCTGCGCCCTGAGTGCCCTGACTGCCGTCACTCACGCAGCGCCTCAGCAGGTCAATATTGGCTATCAGAAAGCGAATATTTTTGCCCTGCTTAAATATCGCGGCACGCTCGACGCCGCCTTAAAAAAAGAGGATATCGCCGTTCGCTGGGTCGAGTTTCCCGCCGGACCGCAAATGCTTGAAGGACTGAATGTAGGTAGCATTGACCTGGCGGCCACCGGCGATGCGCCGCCCGCATTTGCTCAGGCGGCAAAAGCCGATCTGGTTTACCTGGGACATTCGCCTGCGAATCCGAAAACCGAAGCAATTGTAGTGCCTTCATCATCTGCTATTCACAGCGTTAAAGACCTTAAAGGTAAACGTGTGGCGCTGAATAAAGGCTCAGACGTTAACTATCTGCTTATCGCTGCGCTTGAAGAAGCCGGGCTGACCTATAAAGATATTACGCCGGTTTATCTGCCGCCAGCCGATGCGCGCGCTGCTTTTCAGAAAGGCGCGGTGGATGCCTGGGTGATTTGGGATCCCTATCTCGCAGAAGTTGAAGCCAGCACTGGCGCGCGTCAGGTGCGCAATGCGGAGGGACTGGTGCCGCATTACACTTTTTATCTCGCCAGCCGTAAATTTGCCGACAGCCAGCCTGAGACAGCCAAAAAAGTGCTTGATGAGCTGGGCGCTTTAAGCCGCTGGGCAAATGATCATCAGGATGAGGCAGCCGCAATTCTGGCGCAGTCTACTGGTCTGGATAAAGCTATCTGGCGTACCACGCTGACACGTCTGCCTTATGGAGCGGAACGCATGTCCGACAGCGTGTTTACGCAACAGCAGACGCTGGCGGATACTTTTACCCGCGTGAAGCTGCTGCCGGTTAAAGTCGATGTGCGATCGGCTACCTGGTCAGCAGATAAGTAATAATGTGTTATTGTCCTGACCTGAGGGCAATCATCTCCGCACTTATCGTCAAGCCTGGCGATTTCGGCCTGAAATCCTGATTAAAAAATATTTTTATTCAATCACTTACATATGAAACTGCACTGGAGAAGGTTGTTTTGTTTTCAGCATGGGCAAAGTATAGCGAGAGATCTTGCGCTTTTTATAGCTAGCGCTTTGCCTGATAGCTTTTGACTTTAAATTAGATTGAAATTCTGGCGATTTCAGCCTGAAATTTTTTTGTAAAAATCGCAAAAACAGTAAGTTAGCTTTGAAATACTGATGGCGAACAGAGAGGCGGGAAGAGGGGGGATAAAACACATCCGGGTAGCGATTTACCCGGATGTAGAAGCTTACTGATCGCCCAGATATTTGCGTAACGTTTCGGCAATCACTTTGTCCAGTTCTTCCTGCAGCTCTCTGGATTGGCGGTTAAACTCGTAGCTGAACATGCGGCCGCGAATTTTCTTCCGGGCAAAACGATCCTTATCCACAAAGGTCCAGAGGTTTTCTGAGACAGGTTTCTCTTTTGCGGGGACTTCCATCAGCGTCTGACTGCCGTTACGCACCAGACGAAGGATATGGTTTTTCACCTCATCTTCTGCCAGGCCTTCGCGGGCGCAGATACTATCCACATCCATAGACACGGTTTCGATGAGCCGCTCAATCGGCTGTCCTGTTTCAGAAAGTTTATCGGCGGCCATCAGCAGCGCCTTGTAATCAGGATAGGTCAGTTCGGAATGGTTGGGAAAAAGTGAAATCAGCTCTGCCGGCACGCTCGCCGCCTGTAAAGCTCGCGTCACTTTTGCCTGTGACAGGCCCTGACTCTCTGCGATCTCTTTTTGCGACAGGCCACCGTTTTTTAACGACAACAGACGCAGGCCAACTTCACGCAGGTTATGTTCACGCGCGGTCTGGATATCCTGAGCCAGCCGACGCGCCTCTTCGGTGGTGATCGCAGTTTCAGAAACCAGGATATCCAGCCCGGTCTTGCAATACAGCGCGGCAGCGCGACGGCGCGAACCGTCCAGGATCTCAATCCGCCCGTCCCGCTTTACGCCGATTGCCGGGAAAAACTGCTGAAGCTTGATAGTGCGGATAATATCGCGCAGCGAATCGGGCGTCAGACCCGCCTGATCACGACCGTTGGTTTCCATCACCACAAAGGTTTTATCTTCTATTTCCCTGGCTTCAATGCGCTCAAGGCGAAACAGGGCGCGCTTTCCCGTTGAAAGGACAAAGGTTTGGGTGAGCGTGTCTGTTGTCGCTTCAGCCTGCACAGGCGTCTGGCTAAAAGTTCTGCCAATAGTAATTCTTTTTGCACTCATAGCGACCTCAGTTCAGGCGAATAAATTCAATACGGTCAAAAACCGCTTTCGCAAAATCTTCCGCGGCTGAGCGCGCGTTCTTTAACGCTTCGCTGCTGCCGACGTAGGTAGAAGGGTTAGCCGATATAACGGTGTCAAAGGATTCGCCACAGCGCTCAAACCCGTCCAGGCGCGGCAGAGCGGCATCAAGCATATCGCCGCCGAATATCTCTTTTGCCAGGCTGTGACAGAGTTTGTGATCCGCCTTGTTCGACAGCTTAGACATAAAGCCGATATTGCCCTGCAGGCGGCAGGGCGCGCCGGACTGTTCGATGATATCGATCAGCTCAGGAAGGCGCGTCAGATACTTAAGAGTTGAGTGGAAATCGACCTGCGCTGGCGGCACGGGCGTCATCAACAGATCGGACGCCGCGATGGCATTTTTCAAAAATGCATCCAGATGCGGGCCGCTGTCGATAAAGATGAAATCATAATCTTTCTTGAGTTTAGCAATGACATTCTCATACAGCACCGCATGTACATTCTGTTCAGAAAGATGTTCAGCACAGAGTTCTTCCCAGCGGGAAGCGATAAAAGCATCGTCAATGGATGCCGGCAGCACATCAACGCCGGGAATAATCGACGGCACGATAAATTCTTTTAACAGCTCTTCACGACTGACGTTTTGCAACATTGCCTGCGCGGCTGTCGCTTCGACAATACCCACTGAGCGTTCGTGGTTAAGGAACATCGTCGCAGAAGACTGAGGATCGAGGTCGATAACCAGTATGCGTAAATCTTCAAAAAGCAGATGTGGATGCGCCCTTAGTGCATGAGCAAGAGAGACGGTCGAGACAGTTTTAGATACGCCACCTTTAAGATTACCCACGAAGATTGTATAGGCTTCGGAATGGCGATCGCGATATTTAGGCACGCCGCGGTGGTGATAAATATCGATGATGTTTTCAATCGACATAGCGTACTTGGTCGAACTACCCGCAGCGCGCTTGTCAAACTGGTAGCCGCTTTCTTCCATCTCATTGACAGCATAGTCAACGCTCGCGCGCGTCAGTTTTGGCAATTTTGCCAGCGCAGCTTTAGCGTAAACCTGGTAAAAAGTATTTTCGTGTAGCTCTTCTTTCTGCGCCTGAATCTGTTCTGTCAGGCTTAGCAGCATCCGCTCAGACCGTTGTGCGACCTTCAGCACCTGCTTTTCGTCGTTAGCCATACTTGCTCCACACATGTAGGATTTGTGACTTTATACATAAATCCTGCATGTCGGGCAAGAAAATATCTTTCATACCGAAATAAAGAAGGATCCAAATTTGGCTGTTAAGATAAGAGGTTGTTTCCAAGATTCACTGTAATCAGTACCAGGCCGTAAAGATGTTAACTAAAAAAGCAAACATTCACTGCAATCAGTTATTCATTCACTGTAATCAGTAGCCTGGAACCATTACCCGCTTTAAGTTTCCTTATTCCCTGCATCACCTAGCTAAACGTTCACTGTAATCAGCTGTTACCCCAGCAAGCATTCACTGTAATCAGCGGAGGAGGGCAAGAAAACGATACACGCTCAAACATTCACTGTAATCAGTAACCGCATCCTCGATGCATAAGCTGGCAGAGTTTCAAAGCGGAAATGTTCACTGTAATCAGAACAGCATTCACTGTAATCAGCAAATATGCTCACTGTTCACTGTAGTCAGCAGCCAGCGTTGAAGGGTGGAGCAAGCAGGAAGGAAAGAATGGTGGAGCGGCAAACATTCACTGTAATCAGCGAACAAGCTGAGAGTGGCCAAAGCAAAGCACTAACGTTCACTGTAATCAGCAAAGAGAGTAAACCCAACCGACAGGCAAGACGTCAGCACAGAAAAAACGAAGAAAGAGATGCAGAACGCAGGAGAGAAAAGTCAAAGATTCACTGTAATCAGCAAAAAATAGTAGGCCATGGAGAGGCGCAGCAGCGTTCACTGTAGTCAGTAGGCGCAGCTAACCGGATCCTTAGCTATCTGATAACACCGTGTAGAAGATGAGATTCACTGTAATAAGCAATAGCGCTTAAATAAGCTGCAAAAACCGTTCGTCAGGCTTAAAAGATTACTGTAATCAGCAGAAAAGCTGACCCTGTCACGTTTCACCGCGACAGACATGATAGTGTTGGTGTTCACTGTAGTCAGTAAATCGAGATCTCCGAAGGAAGTTAATAAAAATCATTGTAATTCATTGACTTAAAAAATCATTCACTGCATGCAGTACAGCGCCTCTTTGAACCATTCACTATATTCAGCAGATAAGCTTCCCAGAGTGGCCTCAGAGAATATTCACTGTAATCAGTGTAGACAGCATTCTGGAGATAGCAAGAGAGTTGAAGATAAGGTTAGTAAGCGCAAACAAACTAGCTAACCGTCTGTTTTAACTCACTATTGAAAGGATAAAAAACAGAATAAGAAGATATGCATCGGTTCGAGTTCACTGATTACAGTGAACGATGCCTATTACAGTGAACGGTGCAGAGGACCCACCACTGTGAACGATATGCCATCGCGGCAACCATCCCGTTCCCGGAAAAGTGACAGTGCCGCAGGCAACATACCGATTACAGTGAACGATGCCTATGACTCATCAAAATCGATTTCGTCGAGAGCATCAATACTCTCCAGCGTACTGATTCCATCAAGTTTTGGCGTACGACTGTGGATGATAAAAAACACCGAGCGGCCACGTTTAACCTCGGAATAATCGAGATAGCCAATCTCCTTCAGCTGCTCCATAGCGCGTCGCACAACGTGGTTCTGCGTCGTGGTTTTTGAGCCGAGATTCAGGCGCATACGCAGACGCGCCAGCGAGATAGGGGCAGGATTTGTTGGCAGGCTCTCAAGAAAGGTATAGAGCGCCTGCGCGGACTCTTTGCGCTTAAGCCGGGATATCGCTCTGAGCTGCAGCAGAACTTTATGGTCGAAGTTATAGAGCTCAAACAGCTTGGGATCGGCCTGAATGCGCACGACATCCTTTTCCCGATCGTAATAGGCAGACTGCACCAGGTGCGTATGGTAAGCCTTACCGTTACCCTCAAAGGAAAGGGTATTTGTGGCGATGCGCCGCAATGAGGCGTCCAGCCGCTTACGCAACGCCGCAGAAGAGTTAGCGGAAGGAATGCCGCACATCTTAACGAAATCGATAAAGGGCAGGGTAACGGTATCGCCCTGAGTCGGATAGCGGGAAAAAGACTGAATGATCCCCGCCCAGGTTTTGAAATCGTTATCCATATCCAGCCTCGCGCCGGTAATGGTAATCTTTTCATAACCCTCTGCTTTCACCAGCGACAGGTTTTTAAGCTCTTTGGTCGCATCGGTGGAAGCCATTGCTCCTGACTTTCCGCGCGCTGTTGACTTTAGTGTCGGGACAAACAGTCCCAGACGCATCAACGCGACGGGCTGAACAGTATTGTTCTTATTGGGATGAAGCTGAATAACTTCGCCGCTGTTTTTGGTCACCGACAGAAAAGGTTCAAGTAACGCTTTGTTTTCGCTCTCTTTATCTGCCATAACATGAGATCTTCATTCTGTGGATGAAAGGGATCGTTTTCTGACTACAGTGAACACTAGCACTGTTTATAGTGAACATTCTACAGTGTATAGTGAATAAAGTACTGATTACAGTGAACTCTTTACTGATTATAGTGAACGCGATCACCTTCTGAGCCCTTGTGCCGTGCGGCCTGCGACGATCGGGGATCTCTTAGGATCTCTTTTAGATCTCTTTATGATCGTTTATTAGGATCTTCTCACTGTATATGTGGATAAACGATCGTCGCCATGATGTCAGTCAGGCATCGCCTGCAACAGATCGACCGAGAAACCGCATCAGGCGCCAATGTTATCTTCATAATATAAAAACAAGTTGCTCACTATTATTCATTTTTCATCACGAACCAGGAAGGGTAGGGTAAGCCCATCGTCCACAGATATGCTGAGAGGCAACATGACCGATTACGCTGTTTCAAAAAATCCCGCCAATGGCGACATTCTGGCTCGCTATCCTATGCAGTCTCTGACGGAGCTGGATAACATCCTTGCAGCCAGCGCAGCAGCTTTTAAACAGTGGCGCGATACGGATATAGCGTTGCGCGTTAAAGTGCTGCGTCAGCTGGCTGAACAACTGCGGCAGCGCGAACCGGAACTGTCACGCACAATCACGCTGGAGATGGGCAAACCTCTGGCGCAGTCACGCGCCGAAATACTCAAATGCGCCACCCTCAGCGACTGGTACGCCGAGCACGGCCCGGCAATGCTGGAAGATCAACCTACGCAGGTACCAGACGCCTGGCAGCGCTTTAAACCTGTCGGCACCATTCTGGCAGTGATGCCGTGGAACTTCCCCTTCTGGCAGGTGTTACGCGGCGCTGTGGGCATGCTGCTCGCTGGAAATACTTACGTTCTCAAACATGCGCCGAACGTCATGGGCTGCGCCACGCTGATGACGGAGCTGTTTGACGCGACAGATCTGCCTAAAGGAGCCTTCGCTTCCGTAAATGTCGATAATGACGGTGTCTCTGCCGCAATTAAGGATCCGCGCATTGCCGCCGTCGCTGTAACCGGCAGCGTGCGCGCCGGCTCCGCTATCGCTGCCCAGGCGGGCGCAGCGCTGAAAAAAACCGTTCTCGAACTGGGTGGATCGGATCCTTTTATTGTGCTGGCCGACGCCGATCTGGACGAAGCGGTAAAATCAGCCGTAACTGGACGCTATCAGAACACCGGGCAGGTCTGCATGGCCGCTAAACGCTTTATCGTCGAGGCGTCCATTGCAGAGGAGTTTGAAGCGCGCTTCAGCGCGGCGGTACAGGCATTAACCATGGGCGATCCACTGGATGAGAAAAATTATCTCGGCCCTATGGCTCGTTTCGATCTGCGTGATGAGCTGCACAATCAGGTGCAGCAGTCACTGCGCGAAGGTGCGCGTCTGGTGCTGGGCGGTGAAAAGATCGCGGGCGAAGGTAATTACTATGCACCGACGATCCTGTCAGATGTCACCACCGAGATGACGGCGTTTCGTGAAGAGCTGTTTGGCCCGGTAGCGGCGATCGCTGTGGCTCGGGACGCCGATCATGCACTGGCTATCGCCAACGACAGCGAATTTGGTCTGAGCGCCACGGTGTGGAGCCGTGACAGCGCTACGGCAGATCGTCTGGCGGATCGTATCGAAACCGGTGCCGTGTTTATCAACGGCAACGGCGCGTCGGATCCGCGCGTCACCATCGGCGGCGTTAAAAAAAGCGGCTATGGCCGCGAGCTCTCCCATTTTGGCGTGCATGAGTTCTGCAACATTCAGACCGTCTGGAAGAACCGCCGCTAAAACCCGCTACGCGTCGATCACAGAAGCGAGGGCAAGCTGGCCCTCGCTTTTGCCGTTTAAGGGCACCACGCTGCGCTGAGGCGCTTAATCCGCGCTTCGCGAAGTTGATGTTCGATGAGACAGAAAGAGTAAGCCTCTATTTAGCCTGCCCGACACGCTCCATAAACATTTCAGCCAGGTCAGAGATCGCGCCGTTGCCCGCCAGCCTCTCCTCATTAATGCGTAATATAAGCGAGGTTGCGCGTCGTTTTCCCTGCAGCAACGGCAGAGGGCGAAGCTCACCGCTCTCAAGCAAAGGAGCGATGTTCCACTCTGGCAACCAGCCATAGCCTAACTGATGCTGCACCGCCTCAATAGCGGCTGAGAGCGTGGTGAAGGACCAGCTCTCGGCCTGCTCGCCGTTCAGTTCCGTCTGTTGCTGCTGTTGACGATCCAGGATCGTTATGCAAGGCCAGCGCGCGAGCGTCGCGACGCTCAGCGGCGGCGGCTCGCTGTGCAGTGGATGATCGCGATGGGCGACGGCAATGAAATCGACGCTCAGAAGACTTTCTCCCGTTATTTGCTCATCGCCATACTGCGCCACCAGCCAGAGATCGGCCTGCTGCTCAGCCAGCCTGTCAGCTGTTTCGCTACGCACAATTTCGCTGAGCCAGATGCGAACATGGGGATAGCGCTGCTGAAACGCCTGTAGCACATCAAAAAGCAGCGGTTTCGGCATAATGGCATCAACCATCAGGTCGATGCGCGAGCGCTCGCCTCGCTGCAGCGCATTTGCCCGCGCTTCAAGGGCGCTGAACCCTTCCAGCAGCGGACGCACCTGCGCGAGAAGCTGGTGCCCCTCCGCGCTGAGCACGGCGCGACGTCCTTCCTGTTTTAACAGCGTCATGCCCAGCCGCTGCTGCAGCAGACCAAGCTGATAACTCAATGAAGACTGGCTACGATTGTTCTTCTCCGCCGCCAGCGCGAAACTGCCTTCCTTCACGACGGCATCAAGCAAAACCCACTGTTCGAGCGTTGTTTTAAGCATAGTTATTTATCTAAAAATTAAATCATTAAGCGCTAAAAATAGCGTTATTAATCGTTTTTGCAACGAGTAATACTCTCCTCAAGGCAAATCAATGAGGAGGCCACAATGAGCACTTTCGATAAACACAACCTGTCTGGTCTGGTCGGCAAACATCTGGTTTACACCTACGACAACGGCTGGAACTACGAGCTTTATATTAAAAACGCCAATACTGTCGACTACCGCATTCACAGCGGTATGGTGGGCAACCGCTGGGTTAAAAATCAGCGCGCGTTTATCGTTCGTCTGGCAGAAGATGTCTATAAAGTTTCCTGGACCGAGCCTACCGGTACCGACGTCAGCCTGGCCGTTAACATGGCCGATAAGGTGTTCCACGGCACCATTTTCTTCCCACGTTGGGTGATGAACAATCCGGAAAAAACCGTTTGTTTCCAGAACGATCATCTGGAAGAGATGGCCAGCTACCGTGAAGCAGGCCCGGCTTATCCAACGGAAGTGATCGATGAGTTCGCGACGCTCACCTTTGTACGCGACGCAGGAGAAAACAACGACACCGTGATTGATTGCCCGGCCAGCGAGCTGCCCGCCAATTTTCCGGCTAATCTGAAAAACTAGAGGAGGTCAGAAGAGCTCAACATGAGCTCTTCTGGTTTCTGAACGGCAAGAGCGGAAAGGGCTAGAAAAACTGGTAGGAGCCATCACGTCGCGCCTTCGCCTGGTACATTGCGATATCGGCATGTTCGAATAACATTTCAGCCGATGCTGTACCAAATCGTGCGAGACTGATGCCGATGGCGGCCCCGATCCGTACCTCCATGCTGTTGATAACAAAAGGCTCTTTCAGGCTGTCTATAATGCGCTGAGCGATAGCGGACGCGGCATTGCGATGGCCGCATTTCGCAGCAACCACAAATTCATCTCCGCCCAGCCGCGCCACCGCATCGCCTGGACGCATGCAGCGCTGGAAGCGTTCACTCACCTGCTGCAGCAAGGCATCCCCTGTGGCATGGCCCATCGAATCATTCACCGCCTTAAATCCGTTAAGGTCGATAAACAGCACAGCGGTGTACGCCGGATCTTTACTCTGCGCGAGCATGCAGCGAACCTGGTCGTTGATCCAGGTGCGATTAGGTAAACCCGTTAAGGCATCACGGGTCGCCAGCCTCTCGAGCTTGCGTAATCTTTCCTTGTCACGTGTGATATCGCGCGACACCAGCACCGCGCCGATATTGTGGCCCGTAGAAGGATCGCTGACGCCGCAGGCTTTGGTGCCAAGCGTTATGTGGTGACCGTCGCGATGAAGCTTGCGCACTTCAATCACGTCCGGCAGTTCGCCGCCTTTGAACAGGCTTGCCAGCGCCTCGGCAGCCGGCGCGCGGTCGTCAGAATGCAGGAAATCCACCACCGGTTGGCCAATCATCTCTTCGGCAGACCAGCCGATCATTTCACTGTAGGAGGGGGAGATTGAAACGTATCTGCCCTCAGCATCGCAATGGGCAATAAGGTCAGTGCTGTTTTCTATCAGAAGACGGTATTCCGCCGCCGTGCGCAGTGCGTCTTCAAGCGCTTTGCGCTGCCCGGTGATATCAAGTATGAACCCGTTGTACTGCAGGCGAGAGGCGGCAGGCTGGCCATCCGGCAAGCCTGATACCAGCACGCGCCGCGTTGTGCCATCAAGACACTGAATCGGCACTTCGATATGAAAGGGGGTTATGCAGTCTAACGCCGCAGTAAGCTGCAGCGCGATTTGCGCATCATCATCAGCCTGGGCGAATCTGAGCCATTCGCACAAAGTAACGCCTTTCAGCGCGGGAATCAGACCTTCAGGGCATTCCTGGCTGAGGATGCAAATGCCTCTGGCGTCCGTGGTCCAAACAGCGGAAAAGGTAGGTTGGATCACAGGATTCATAGTGGTCGGCTCCATGGTTGGCTGACAATACTGGACAACCTCGATACCCGTCGTAACAAACCTCTCAATCACCCTGTTCCAGCAATCGCAAAGCAGGCGATGCGTCTAAGGCGTGTGCGCTGAGGAAAGGTGCGCCATCAGCGGTGATAAGTGCTATGGCTTGTCTGAGCGCTTTTATATCGCGCTCTTTTGCACGTAAAGATGCGCGGCGATCTATCGTTGACGTAATGCAGGGTAAGAAGTGTGACACATCTATTATCGGCGAACCGGCCCATAATCTTTAATTGTCCTGGCTGATGGCTACGATTGGCAACAGCGCGTTATCTACTGATGTTATCTCTGGAGTGAGTGGGTGAGCAGAGCGGTGTTTCCCAGGCGGCGGTTTAAAAAAGTCTGGCTATAACCAGCCAGACTTAACGCAGGCGAGCGGGCGACAATTTCTCCTGAAAGAATTGAGGCCTGGCCGACCTTAGCCCGTTGAAAGCCGAAAAGTTGAGACGGAATGGGTCAAGTGTTGCACCTGGTCTTCAAGCGACGCCGCTGCCGCAGCCGACTCCTGTACAAGCGCCGCGTTTTGCTGGGTAACGGAATCCATTTCGGTGACCGCTTTTTCAATTTGCGCGATACCGCGACTCTGCTCATCAGAGGCGGTTGAAATATGTTCCATCAGGACGTTTACGCGACTGACAGAGGAGATGATGGCATTCATCGCTTCGCCTGTCCGGCTCACTTGTTCCGCGCCTTTGCCGATGATATTTACAGACTCGGCAATAAGGCTTTCAATTTCCTTCGCCGCCACGGCGCTGCGCTGCGCGAGGTTACGCACCTCACCGGCGACAACGGCGAATCCTCGTCCCTGCTCCCCGGCGCGGGCGGCTTCCACAGCGGCATTCAGCGCGAGAATATTGGTCTGAAATGCGATGCCATTAATCACGCTGATAATATCTTCAATTTTCTTCGAGCTTGAATTAATCAAATCCATTGAAATAATGACTTCACGCGAAACATCTTCCCCTTTATGCGCATTTTCAACCGCTTCACCTGTAAGTCGACAGGCTTCATACACATTATCTGTGTTCTGTTTTACCGTCGCGCCCAGCTCTTCCATACTGGCGGCCGTTTGCGTTAATGCGGCAGCCTGCTGCTCGGTACGTGAAGCCAGATCAACGTTCCCGGCCGCTATTTCGCTGGATGCAGAAGAAACGGAATGGGCGGAATCGCGCACCTGCATAATAATTGTCGTCAGGGACAACCGCATGGCCTCGAGAGAACGCATCAGGCTCTGAATTTCGCTACGCGAAGCGGACGTCACCGGAACGGGGGTATCGAGATGGCCTTCGGCGATTAAATTACAGTGTTTTCCTGCGTTGATTAAAGGCGTAAGCACAAAGCGATGCATCAGTATCGATATGGAAATCACTATCAGGCCAAATAAGCTTCCAATGACCAGCAATAGCATAACGCCTGAGCTGAAATGGCTTTGGGCATCTTCATTCAGTTTTCTCGCATAGGCTTCATGCTGCGCCAGCACTTTATCCAGAATGATTTCGTAGGCGCGATCAAGACGAATGACAGCAGGCAGGCGTTCCCTGAATAGAACCTGATTCCGGGCTTCAGCAGCCTCTATCAAGGGTTGAATGCCCTGATTTCGGTATGCCAGATAAGCCTGCCGATAGGCGTCAGCCTCCGCTTCTTCACCCTTTAGTCGAGGGCTGTCGAGATAGGCGTGAAACGCCACATCTGCTTTTTCCGCGGCCGCTTTTACGCCGTCCAGCGACGCGGCCGACTGGCCGTCATTAACCTCAATCTCTTTCATATATTCCATTAACCGCACGCGCAGGGTGCGGCTGTGGTTTATGGGGTCAATAACGGAGAGCACCACGCGGATCTCTTTATTCACGGCGTTAAGAGAGTCATTGCTGCGCACCAGCAGCCAGATGCTAACCGCAACGCTGGTCAGAAAGAGAATTATCATCAGTGAAAATACGAGCAGCGAAGATTTTTTCAGCGACATTTCAAATTTCCAGTTTACTAAGGTTAGCCGGTATATCGGCTTTGCTGGCTTACTCCTTAGCTAATAAAATGCTGGTTAAGGCGTCGCTTACTTAAGCTAATGATTAAACGGGTAATGAGTCTTAAAAATAATACCGGACCAGTTGGTTCATAAAGCGGTGAATGGGGGTGAATGGCGCGATATTTTCAGAGGGGCTGTGTGAGACATTAACGCCTTTATCCGGCCGTCTGGCGTAAAACCGTGCCGTAGGGATTAGCGAAAATAACAATATGAAAAGATGAAAGCAGTGCAAAAGATTGATCAGTGCTATTTCATGACGTCAAGGTGAAAGCCTCTGGCGGCAGCCGGTCTGCTCTGCTGCCAGAAGCGCTAAGCTCGCGTTTATTCCGGCGAAGTGGCGTCGCCCTCGCCTAGCTCACGCTGCATAAGATGGGTATCCAGCCAGCTGCCGTGCTTAAAGCCAACGGCTTTCAGCACGCCGGTGGCTTGAAAGCCCAGCGCGCGGTGCAGGCCAATCGACGCCTGGTTGCTGTTGCCTGCAATCACGGCGACGATCTGTCGGAAACCGCGCGCTTCGGCGAGACGAATAGCCTCCGTCAGCAGTGCGCGGCCTGCGCCACGGCCGGTATGCTCAGGGTCGAGATAGATCGAATCTTCCAGCGTGAAGCGATAGCCGTAACGAGGGCGATAGGGCGCAAGATAGCAGTAGCCAATCAGGATCTCTTCCTCCATAGCCACCAGCCAGATCCCGCCTTTCTCCAGCAGCGCGTTAAGCCGGTTCTGCATCTCCTCAACGCCAGGGGGATCGGTTTCAAAAGTGGCACTGCCGTGCAGCACATGCCAGGCATAGATGTGCTGTATTGCCGGTATATGACAGGCTGTAGCGGGAAGAATGCGCATAACGTCCTCGTAAGCGACCTTGATAACGCCATCCTACACCTGCGATCGCCTGTTAGCAGCAGCGCGCGCCATAGGAAAAAGTGATGGCTCAACTCTGCTCCATGACCAGCACCGCCAGGGTATCCGGCTCCAGCGCGCGAAAAACGTGCTCCTCATCACCGGCGTAACAGATGTAGTCGCCGGGATGCAGTTCAACGGGTGACGCCTTCGGGCCCACCAGCGCGCGACCCTGGGTCAAAATAATATGTTCGATGGTACCGGGCGAGTGGGGCTGCGAGCCGCGTTCGCTGCCGGGCTGCGTATTCAGCAGATAGATGTCACGCCGCGCGCCGGGCGGACAGGTCGCCAGCAGTACCGCCTGATAATCCGCCAGTTCGGCGGTAACCGTTGGGCCTTCGCCGCGTCGGATGACCTGCATCCGTTTCTCTTCCGGTTCCATCAGGCGCGCAAAAGGAATGTTCAGCGCAACGCACAGCGCCCACAGCGTTTCAATGCCGGGATTGCCGTTGCCCGCTTCCAGCTGCGACAGGGTAGACTTGGCGATACCGGCGCGGCGCGCAACTTCAGCCAGCGAAAGACCGGCGCGCTGACGCTCGCGCACCAGGCTATGGGCAATAATCGTGATCGGGGTCACGTTCACTCCTGTTTTCTAAACCGAACGGATCGTTCGTATTGTAAAACAATCCTGCGGTGTTCATTATAATGGAAAATTCGTTCGTTATAAGAAGGATTTGTGATGAAGATGTCTCGCCTTCCCCTAAACCGGGAAGTGGTCAAAGCCATTATTCTGGTCTGTCTGGCCGACGGCATCGTCGGATTATCCTACGGCTCGCTGGCCAGCGCTGACGGCTTTCCGCTCTGGGTGCCTGTGGCGCTGTCGACGCTGGTGCTGGCTGGTGCCTCAGAATTTCTTTTTATCGGCATTGTGGCGGGCGGCGGCAGTCCGCTTACTGCGGCGCTGGCTGGTCTGCTGGTCAATGCGCGCCACCTGCCGTTTGGCATCGCGGTGAAGGATCTGGTGGGGAAGGGCGCGCGCGGCCTGGTCGGCTGCCACATCATGAATGATGAAAGCGTGGTGTTCGGTATTTCCCAGTCGACGCTGGCGCAGCGCCGGGCCGCATTCTGGCTGTGTGGCCTCGGCATCGGCCTGATCTGGCCGCTGACGGTCATTACCGGCGCCGCCATCGGCCAGTTTATTCCGGACGTCTCCGCTATCGGTCTGGACGCCGTGTTTCCGGCTATTCTCATCGCGCTGATATTTCCGGCGCTGCGTCAGCGCCGTACGCTGATCCCGGCGTCCGGCGGCGCGCTGCTGTCGGTTCTGGCGACGCCGTTCGTTCCGGCAGGTATGCCGGTGCTTTTCTCACTGCTGGGATTACTGTCGTGGAGGATGCGAAAATGAGCCATCAGGCCCTGATTATCGCGGGTATCGCACTGCTGGCGTCTGGCACCTATCTGATACGGCTGGCGGGCGTGAAGCTCGGCAACCGGCTGCCGATCGCCGAGCGAACGCAAACCATGCTGTCAGACGCGGCAACGATACTGCTGCTGGCGGTCGCCTCTACCAGCACGCTGTTTGAAGGCCAGCAGTTTGCCGGCATGGCGCGGGTGCTGGGCGTCGCCTTCGCCATCTTCCTCGCCTGGCGCAAGGCGCCGCTGATCGCGGTGATTATCGGTGCCGCCATGATGACCGCCGCGCTGCGCTACTGCGGCGTGCCCTGAGCGTCGCGCCACTGCGCCAGCGTTATCTCAAAAGTCAGAGTGGCGGGCGCGTCGGGCACATCGTAAACGTGCCCGTTCACCGTAAAGCCCGCCTTCTCCAGCACGCGCTGTGAGGCGAGATGGTCTGGCCGCACCGCGGCGTCGATAACCTGCAGCCCGCACTCCTCAAAGCCATAGCGCACCATCGTGCGGGTAAACTCGGTCGCCAGGCCCCGGCCCCAGGCGTGGGTCGCCAGGCGATAACCCAGGTTATTTACCGGCCTGCCGCCAAATTCGCGCAGGGTGAAACCACCGAAGCCCAGAATCTCACCGGGGGACTCGCGCTGAATCAGCGCCATATTGCCGAAGCCGTGCTGCTGCCAGTGCGCAATCCAGCGATCCAGCAGCTGCTGCGCTTCGTCCAGATTCTCCAGCGGCCCGGCGGGGTTGAAGGTATTGGTGGCGGGATCGCCATAAATACGCATCAGCATTTCTCTGTCCTGCGCGACAACGGGGCGCATCACTAACCGTTCGGAAATCAACTGCATGTTCAGATCCCTGTGGTGACAATGACCGGCGGTCATCCGTCCACCAGCATAGCCTGTTTTACGCCCTGAATAACGTGCGGCGTCAAGACGCGCGCTGTGGCGTCAGCAGCTTGCCCATTACGCTGTCGCGCTCAAGGATATTCAGCCTGCGCGCCAGCGGCAGAAAGCGGCGATCGTCGTTGGTGAGCTTAATCAGTTTGGGATGCGTCGCCGGCTCGCGCGCGCAGAGCAAAAACAGCGACATCTTCAGGCTGTCCCACTGGAATACGTCCTGATAGAAGAAGGCGGAGCTTTCGCACTTTTTCAGATAGCAGCTAAAGCCGGGCTGCTCCCGCATCACAATCTGGCAGAGAAAATTGATGATGATATAGCTGCCGCGGTTGATGCCCTGACGGATCTCGGCAAAATCGCTGCGCTGGGTAATCTGCGCATAGTAGTCGTCGATGCCGATCTGCGTCAGCGGCATAATCAGCTCCAGCCAGCGGGCGATAAACGCGTTGCCCGGCGGCGAGGCAAGGAACCAGGCTTCCACCACGGGAAAGGCCTTGTCCACCGTGGTGCCGTCGCTGTAGTAGCCGACAATATCGTAGCCGCTACGCTGATGCACCCAGGAGAAATCCTGATAAACCAGCGTTGAGCTGTCGACCCAGATGCCGCCGTAGCTTTTCAGCAGCGCGAGGCGGATCACGTCGCCTTTATGGGACATGCCGATCTGCGCGTAGTCAAAGCGCAGCCACGGCAGAAATTCCCTGACCGACTCGCGATTGAGCAGATGAATCTGATGGTCCGGGTTCATCTGCTTCATTTTGACGTAGAACGCCTGGATAAAGTCGGGCGGCGTCAGGTCGTCCCAGTACATCCAGATCACTTTTGGAATGGCGGGCGCCAGCGCAGCGGCTCGCCGACCGATATCTTTTACGTCGTTATCGTGCGCCTCTGAATAGGCCAGATCGGGGAAGCGAAAAAGATGCAGCTTATATAAAACATAAAGCAGGAGAAATTTTGCCGTTCTGAGATGTCGTTTCAGCTGTTCCATTTTTTTATCCGCTTATTGATTAAGGATGCTGTTGTTCCAGCATTAACTTTCCGAGAATGCTTTCTGCGTCGAGAATGCGCAGCTTACGGGCCAGCGGTAAAAACTGGCGGTCGCTGTTGGTCAGCTTAATCAATTTCGGATGGGTTGTGGGCTGGCGCGTACAGAGTAAAAACAGCGACATCTTCAGACAATTCCACTTAAAAACGTTCTGATAATAAAAGGCCGAGGTTTCGCATTTTTTCAGATAAAGGTTAACGCTATCCGCTTCGCGCATGGCAATCTGGCAGAGGTAATTAGTGGTTAAATAGCTGCCGCGCGGAATGCCCTGTTTAATGCGTTCAAAATCAGGACGATCTTTGATGCGGTTGTAGTAGTCATCGACGCTGATCTTGGTCAACGGCATGATCAGCTCCAGCCAGCGGCTGACAAAAGGGTTTTCAGGCGGCGCGCACATAAACCAGGTTTCGATCACCGGAAAACGCGCGTCCTGCGTATTGGCTTCGCTGTAATAGCCCACCATGTCATAGCCGCTGCGTTCATGCACCCAGCTGAAATCCTGATAAACCAGCGTCGAGCAGTCGACCCAGATCCCGCCGTAGCGCTTGAGGAGGGCGAGGCGAATGACGTCGCTTTTATGCGCCAGTCCAATCCCCTGAAAATCAAAATTCAGCGCAGGAAGATATTTTCTCAGGCTGTTGCGGTCGAGCAGTATAATTTCATGCGCCTGATTGATCGTCTTCATTTTTTTATGGAAGGCCATGATATGGTCAGGCGGGTTGGGACTGTCCCAGTACATCCAGATCACTTTTGGGATAGCGTTTTTTTCGCTGTCATGTCTGGTGAGAATATCTAATGCCTCATTTTCATGGCTATCCGAATAGGTGATATCGCTGAATGTGAATAATTTCAGTCGAAACAGGGCGTACAGACATAAAAAGCGTACAACCCTTATCTGGTATTTAAGGCGATCCATTGAACAACCTCTGATTAATGGCTTTGCTGGTGTCGGTGGAAAGAGGCATAGGCCCGTTTGCCGTGACAAACGGCCGGCATCAAAAATAAAAAAACGGTGGTCGAATGCTGAAATTTAACGATCTGTGATGTGGGTTCGCAATCCCTCTGTCGCTAAATCAGAGTTTAGCTAGCGGCTCTGATAAGCAGACATAAACCAATATTACCTGTTTTGTTGAGAAAGCTTCTCATTATCACAGTTGGTTTGTTAGGATGGCGACTCTTTTCGTCAGGTCAGGAAGGTTTTTCATGCAACACCCGCTGAAGATTTTCTCCACGGCGCTGCTGGCGCTCAGCGTGGGTTTGACGCCCGCGATGCAGGCGAACGCCAGGCCGCACATGGCGCCGCTGGGCGACAACGTTGCCGATCGCGGCTCGGCGTTTTATCGCTTTACCAGCCAGATCTTCACCTCTGCTGACGGCCTGCGCCGCTATAAAGTCTGGCTTGGCGTGCCGAAGCAGGCGGCGCCGACAGCAGGCTTTCCCGTGCTCTACCTGCTGGATGGCAACGCAGCGATGGCGCGTCTCAGCGAAGATCGCCTGAAGCGGCTGGCGGGCCACCAGCCGCCGGTGCTGGTGGCGGTGGGATATGACACCCGTTTGCCGTTCGACGTCGAGGCGCGCGCGCTAGACTACACCCCGCCCGGCGGGCAGCAGGGCGATGCGCGACATGAACGCTATCCAGGCGGCGGAAGTCACGCTTTTCGCGCGCTGCTGCTGGCGCAGATTATGCCCTGGGCGGAGAAGCAGGCGAAAAGCAATCCGCAGCGGCGGGCGCTGTGGGGCCACTCTTACGGCGGGCTCTTCGTACTGGATACCCTCTATAGCAACGCCCCTTTCACTCACTATTTCAGCGCGGCCCCGTCGCTGGGCTGGCGCCATCAGCGCATCGTTGAGCTGGCGCGACAGGCCGTGCCGCAGGCGCTGAGCGGTAAAACCCTCTATTTGATCGAAGGGGACGGGCGCAGCGATCGTCATGAAGGGAAGGACGCCGCGCAGCTGAACGACGCCGATCGTGCGCTGATTGCTACGCTGCGCGATAAAGGCGTCAGCCTGCATGAAATACGTTATCCTGGTAAGACACACGGCGAGCTGCTGCCCTCTTCGCTTGAGGCGACGCTGAACGTCGTTTCAGGTGCAAAGTAACGCACGCGTCGCGCTTATCCATCGCCCATAAAGGATCACCGCCATGAAAACGCCTCTGCATATCGGCATACTGCTTTTCCCGGATGTCACCCAGCTTGATCTCACGGGGCCTTTTGAGGTGTTCGCCCGCACGCCGGATGTGATGTGTCATCTGATCTGGAAAGAGAAACAGCCGGTGCGCTCGGATCGTGGCTTAATGCTGCTGCCGAGCTGCGATTTTAGCGACTGTCCGCCGCTGGATGTGATTTGCGTGCCGGGCGGGCCCGGCCAGGTTGCGCTGATGTCCGATAGCGAAACGCTGTGCTTTTTGCGCCGTCAGGCGGAGCAGGCGCAGTTCATCACTTCCGTATGTACCGGATCGCTGGTGCTGGGCGCCGCCGGGTTATTGCGCGGCTATCGCGCAACCTCGCACTGGAGCTCGCGCGATCAGCTGGCGCTGTTAGGTGCGGAGCCGGTCGATGCGCGCGTGGTGCGCGACCGCAACCGGCTAACCGGCGCGGGCGTCACCTCAGGGATCGATTTTGCGCTGACGCTGGTGGCGGAGATACGGGGTCAGGCTGCTGCGCAGGCGATTCAGCTGCAGATGGAGTACGATCCTGAACCGCCGTTTCATGCCGGATCGCCGCATTCCGCCTTGCCTGAGCAGGTCGAAGCCGCTCGCGCGCAGATGGCGGCTTTTATCGCCGTCAGACGCCGGGCAACAGAGCTGGCGGCACAGAGGCTTGCGCAAAGTAATGCATAACAAGCCGGGCCCGTCAGCAGGCGTGGCCCGGCAACGACATAATATAATAGTGATGACGTTATCGTTTATCCGCCGTTTAATTTTTTGAGGATCGTTTTCACCGACGCACTTAAATGCACGGTAGAAAGAGTGTTATTTTTCCGGTCATTCATTGCGTCTGTGAAATAGTCGTCATGGTGCGATAAATTACATAGCCTACAGGATGTTAGCGACCACATAATAGGTTAGCCACCCCACCGCGCTGGTCGCGGCGACAGCAAATATAACACATGCCAAGACATTGATTCTTAGAGATATATCCACGTTTCCCGCTTCTTCTTTCCAGATAAAAATTGATGCAAAAGGGTAATTATTCCGGCAATAGTCTTACCGAATCAAAACAACAAAAATATGACCTGAATCAGTATCGGCTTATTTAAGCTGTCGCACTATGCTGGCCCGTTTAATTTAACTGCGATCCCGTCGCCGGTTGCCCGCACGGAGTAAGAAATGAATAACGACCGCAAGACATTGCAAAATGCCGCTTTAAAAGCGCGGCCGTGGTATCAGCATCGAAGCGAAGCCGTTTTTGCCGAACTGGATAGCTCCCCGCAGGGGCTGTCTGTTGACGAAGCGCAGGCGCGGCTGGCGAAAAATGGCCCCAACACGCTGCCGCAAAAGAAATCTCAGCCGGCCTGGCTGAGATTTCTGGCCCACTTCAACGATATGCTGATCTATATCCTGCTGGCGGCGGCGGTGATTACGGCGATCATGGGCCACTGGGTCGATACCTTTGTCATTCTCGGCGTGGCGGTAATCAACGCCTTCATCGGTTTTATACAGGAGAGCAACGCCGAGAAGTCATTGAAGGGCATACAAAATATGCTATCCAGTGAAGCGGTGGTGGTGCGCGGCGGCGAGATAATGACGGTGCCAGGCGAAACCCTCGTGCCTGGCGACGTGGTGATGCTGCGGCCTGGCGATCGCATTCCGGCGGATCTACGGCTGTTCGACGTGCATAACCTGCGCGTGGAAGAAGCTATCCTGACCGGCGAATCAACCGTCGTGTCGAAGCGCAGTGAGGCGCTCGAAGGAGATAAATCGCTGGGGGACCGGCTCAATCTCGCCTTCTCCGGCACCACCGTCAGTTCCGGCACCGCCTCAGGCGTGGCGATCGCTACCGGCCGCAACACCGAGCTGGGCCATATCAACGATATGATGAGCGACATTAAAAGCGCCAAAACGCCGCTGCTACTGCAAATCGATAAGCTCGGCAAAGCGATTTTCGCGGCGATCCTGTTGATGATGGCCGGGCTCTTTGTTTTTGGCTACCTGTTGCGCGACATTCCGCTGCCCTCGCTGGCGCTGTCGGTGATCAGTCTGGCCGTGGCGGCGGTGCCTGAAGGTCTGCCAGCGATTATCTCGATTATTCTTTCGCTGGGCGTGCAGTCGATGGCGCGCAAAAACGCGATTATTCGCAAGCTGCCGACGGTCGAAACCCTGGGCGCCATGTCAGTGATCTGTTCTGACAAAACCGGCACCCTCACCATGAACGAGATGACGGTGAAAGCGGTCGTGCTGGCGGAAAGCCAGTGGCGCGTCAGCGGCGACAGCTATGAGCCGGTGGGCGAAATCGTGCCGGAAACGCCCGACAGCGGGCTTATCGCGGCGCAGGATCCGGTCATGTCGCGCTTTCTTACCACCATCAATATCTGTAACGAAAGCCAGATCCAGCAGGATGCGGCAGGGCGCTGGCGCATCGTGGGCGGACCCACCGAGGGTGCGCTGAAAGTGCTGGCGGCGAAAGGCGGCGTTAAGACAGGTCAGCCGCAGCTGACCAGCAAGCTGCCGTTCGACTCGCTCTATAAATATATGGCGGTCAGCGGTGAAGCGGACGGCGAGGCCTGGGTGTTGATGACCGGCGCGCCAGACGTGCTGCTGTCGCTCTGCACGCATCAGCAGCGCGCCGATGGCGCACAGCCGCTGGATCGCGCCTACTGGGAGGCGGCAATTACCCGCTACGCCAGCGAAGGATTACGCACCGTCGCGGCGGCGTGGAAACGCGTGCCGAGCACGATCGCCACGCTGGATCATGCGGATCTGCGCGAGGAGATGGTGCTGCTCGGCCTCGCCTGTATGATGGATCCGCCGCGTCCGGAAGCGGTCGCGGCTATCGACGACTGCCAGCAGGCTGGCATTCGCGTCAAGATGATCACCGGCGATCATCAGGAAACGGCCATGGCAATTGGCAAGATGCTGGGCATCAGCAACAGCGATAAGGCGCTGACCGGGCGCGATCTGGAACATATGAGCGACAGCGAGCTTGCTGAAGCGGCGCGGCAGTATGATATCTTCGCGCGCACCAGCCCGGAGCATAAGCTGCGTCTGGTGAAAGCGCTGGCCGTCAGCGGCGAAGTGGTCGGCATGACCGGCGATGGCGTCAACGACGCGCCGGCGCTGAAGCAGGCGAGCGTCGGCATTGCCATGGGCATCAAAGGCACGGAGGTGACCAAAGAGGCCGCCGATATGATCCTTGCCGATGACAACTTCGCTACCATCGCCGCCGCAGTGAAAGAGGGGCGGCGGGTCTACGATAACCTGATCAAAACCATCCTGTTTATTATGCCGACCTGCCTGGCGCAGGGGCTGCTGATTATTATCGCCATCCTGATGGGCAACCTGCTGCCGCTGACGCCGGTTCAAATCCTCTGGATGAATATGGCGACCTCCGCCACGCTCTCATTCGGTCTGGCGTTTGAAGCGGCCGAGGCGAATGTGATGCGCCGTCCGCCGCGCGACGTCAGCGCCTCGGTGATGGACGGTTACGCCGTCTGGCGCATGGTTTTTGTCGGTTTGCTGATCTCCGTCAGCGCCTTCGTTCTTGAGGCCTGGCTGCAGACGCGCGGCTACGAGCCGGAATTCATCCGCACCGTGCTGTTGCAGATGATGGTCACGGCGCAGTGGGTCTATATGCTGAACTGCCGCAGCACCAACAGCTTCTCGCTCGACAGCGGCATACTGAAAAATCGCGGCATCTGGCTGGTGAGCGGCGTGCTGGTGCTGCTGCAGGCGCTGATTATCTATTTGCCGCTGATGAATACTCTGTTCGGCACGCGTCCGCTGCCGTTTAAATACTGGGTCATCGCCTTTATCGTCGGCGCAGCGATCTTTGTCGTCGTCGAGCTGGAAAAACAGCTGACGCGCCGCTGGCGCCGCGCCTGATTACCGGTGAAAACGCCCTGTTCGCAGGGCGTTTTTTTATCGGCGGCAGCTTACTTTGTGCAATAACATAATTAGGCGATGTGATGAGCGATCGGAGATTATTAATAATCTTGCTTATTCGCTGCATTCTCAGGCGCATTGATAGTCATGCTTCCTAATTCGCTGATTATAAACATGTTTCTTCAATTTTCCCCGCGTTGCTTTCTGCTTTTCTCTGTGAATAAATAAAGCCTGCAAACACAACAATATCGCCAGCGGCTCGATCCGCTGCGCCTGACGCCGCATGTAGGGCATTCTGCAGGGAAAATATGACTGACGAAAAAGCACGCCTGGCCAGGGAAATAAGGGCCAGAGTGGCCGATCTTGAGCCGCAACTGATCGCCATCCGGCGCGATATTCATGCGCATCCCGAACTCGGCTTCGATACCGTGCGTACCGCGGAGATTGTTGCCCGCTGGCTGCGCGCGCAGGGCCTTACCCCCCAAACAGGCGTCGGCCGCACCGGCGTGCTGGTAGACATTGTCGGCGCACAGCCGGGTAAAACGCTGCTGCTGCGCGCGGATATGGACGCGCTGCCCATCCAGGAGCAGACCGGTCTCTCTTTCAGCAGCACGCTGCCAGGCAAAATGCACGCCTGCGGACACGACCTCCATACGGCCACGCTGCTTGGCGTCGCGGCGATCCTGCCGCACTACCGTCAGCAGCTGAAAGGCCGCGTGCGGCTTATCTTCCAGCCTGCAGAAGAAACGCCGGAAAGCGGCGCGGAGGCGATGATCGCCGATGGCGCCGCGGAAGGCGTAGACTGGGCCGTCACGCTGCACAACAAACCAGAGCTGGCGGCTGGCGACGTGGCGCTGACCCGAGGCGGCAGCACCGCCTCAAGCGACGAGTTTGACGTGCGGGTGCATGGCATGTCGACGCACGCCGCGCGGCCCCATATGGGGGTTGATCCCATTGTTGCCGCGGCTTCTCTAATTGGCCAGCTGCAAACGCTTATCTCGCGCGAGCGCGATCCTGCCCATTCCGCTGTGCTGACCATTGGCCATATCCAGGGCGGCACTACGCACAATATTATTCCTGACAGCTGCCTGCTTCAGGGCACTGTCCGCACGAAATCGCCGCAGGTACGCGCCGATATGGAAGCCGCGTTTCGTCGCATCTGCGCAGGCGTCGCGCTGGCGATGAACGTGCGCATCGAGGTGGAGTATCTGCGCGGCGTGCCGCCGCTGATGAATGACGACCGGCTGATTGACGCGCTTGAGGCGATTCTTTCGCATCAGTTCGCCAGGCCCATCATCGCGAAACCGAGCGACAGCTTCGGCGCGGAAGACTTTTCCCTGTTTACCGAGCGCGCGCCGGGCTGCCAGATCCATATCGGCTCCGGCACGCCGGGCCGCGACGACCATCTGCATAACTCCGACTATCAGCCGGATGAACGCAGCATTGCCGCCGGCGCGCAGGCGATGGTGCGTCTGGCCATCGATCTGCTTTCTGACAATAACAACTGAGGATATCACTATGATGATGCGCAAAGGGCTGTTCGCGGCCACTCTCGCCCTGGGTCTGGCAGCCGTACCGGCGCTCAGCCTGGCAAAAGATTTTGGCACGCTGAAATTCGCCACTGAAGGCAGCTATCCTCCATTTAATCAGACCACGCCAAACGGTAAGATCGTCGGTTATGAGCCCGATATCGTGGCGGAGCTGGCGAAGCGCGTCGGCTTCAAATATGAGATCAGCGCCCAGAAGTGGTCAGGCATGATCCCCGGCCTGATCGACGGCAAATATGATGCGGTTATCGACGCGGTGACGGTCACGCCGAAGCGCGCTGAAGCGATCGACTTTACCCAGCAGTACACCGTCAGCGTCTCCAGCTTCGTGACGGCCAAAAACTCGCCGCTGGCGACGCTGCCCGGCACCGGAAGCGTGGTGACGGCCGATGACGCCGCGGGCATGCAGAAAGCGATTGATGAACTGAAAACCCGCTTCAAGGGCAAAACCATCGCGGTGCAGGTCGCGACCATTCAGGCGGACTTCCTGCAAAAATATCTGGGCGACGTCGCCACGATCCGTACCTATCAGGCTGGCCCGGAAACCTTTGCCGATCTGATGAACGGCCGCGTAGATGCGGTGATGGCGTCGCGCACCAACCTTAACGCCTTTGTGAAAAAGCATGCAGATGCCATCAGCAGCAGCGGCTATGGATTTAGCGGCGGCGTGCTGGGCGCGGGATCGGCGATCGGCCTGCGCAAAGGCAACGCAGAGCTGAAGGCGGCGCTGGACGACGCGCTTTCTGCAATGATTAAAGACGGCACGCTGAGCAAACTTTCCATCAAATGGTTCGGCGAAGACGTCGCGCCGAAAGCCTGATAGCCGATGTTGACGCAAATCGACTGGCAGCTCATTGGCTTCGGCGACGAAGGCTGGGGCGGCGTGCTGCTGAGCGCCGCCACGGTCACGGTAACCGTTTCACTCTGCGCGTGGCTGCTGGGCGCGGCGCTGGGCAGCCTGCTGTGCTGGATGCAGATTGCCGGATCGCGCTGGCAGCAGCGTCTGGCGGCAGGCTATATCACGCTGTTTCGCGGCGTGCCGGAACTGCTGGTGATCTACCTGTTTTACTTCGGCGGCCGTCAGGTGCTCTCTTCGGTCGGGACCGCGCTGGGCATGCAGGGGCCGTTCGATATTAATGGTTTTATCGCCGGCGCGATCGCCATCGGGCTGATCTCCGGCGCCTACCAGAGCGGGGTGTTTCGCGGCGCGTTCTACGCCATTCCGCGCGGCACGCTGGAGGCGGCGACGGTCACGGGCATGGGGCGGCTGATGCTGTTCCGCCGCATGATTGTGCCCCAGGCGCTGCGTACCGCGCTGCCGGGCATGGGCAATCAGTGGCAGTCGGTGATCAAAGAGTCGGCGCTGGTTTCGGTGACCGGACTGGTGGAAACCATGAATCAGATCACCACTGCCGCCAACTCCACGCAGATGTCATTTTTCTTCTACAGCGTCGGCGCCGTGATCTATCTGATTATCACCACCTGCTCCGACTGGGTCTTCCGCGCGGTAGAGAAGTTCGCAATGCGCGGCCAGCAGCGCGCTAACGTTTAAGGAAAGCCGATGGACCTCCCTTTTTTGCAGGAAACCCTGCTGGCGCTGCTGAAAGGCCTGCCGCTGACCATTAATCTGGCGGTATTGTCGCTGCTGGGCGGCGGCCTGCTGGCGCTGGGGCTGAACCTGCTGCGTCAGACGCGCGCTGGCGGCTATTTCGCCCGTTTTTACGTCTGGCTGTTTCGCGGCACGCCGCTGCTGATTCAGATTTTTATGATCTACTACGGCCTGGGCAGTTTGCCAGCGGTGCGTGAAAGCGTGCTCTGGCCGCTGCTGCGCGATCCTTACTGGTGCGGTCTGCTGGCGCTGATCCTCAACGACGCGGCCTATACCTCGGAAATTTTGCGCGGCGGTTTCAACGCGGTTAGCCCGCAGTCGCTGGAGGCGGCCAGGGTCTGCGGCATGTCGTCGCATAAAATTTTCACCCGCATTACCCTACCTGTCGCCATCCGACAGGCGCTGCCCGCCTACGGCAACGAAATTATCTCCATGCTCAAGTCCACTTCGCTGGTCAGTACCATTAGCCTGATGGAGATGACCGGCATTGCCGACTCTATCGTCTCCTCTACCTTCCGCGCGCTGGAAGTTTTCCTCAGCGCGGCGGCGATCTATCTGCTGCTCAGCATACTGGTGAGCAAAGGCGTCTCCCTGCTGGAGCGGCGCCTCTCCCCCTACTACTTTGGAGCGCGTTCATGACCCAACCCACTATCATGCTGAGCCACCTCAGAAAAAGTTACGCGGGACATGAAGTGCTGCACGACATCAGCCTCACGGCGCAGGACGGCGATGTCATCTCGCTGATCGGCGCCAGCGGATCGGGCAAAAGCACGCTGCTGCGCTGTATTCCCTTTCTCGAAGTGCCGCAGGCGGGTACGATCGCCGTGGGCGAGAACAGCGTGACGCTGGATAACGCCGATGAAAAGCTGAGTCGCGCGCAGCGCCAGCGCATTAAGCAGATGCGGATGCAGCTCGGCTTTGTGTTTCAGAGCTTTAATCTCTGGCCGCACAAGACGGTGATGCAGAACATCATCGAAGCGCCGGTGCACGTACAGAAGCGCAACGCTAAAGAGGCGATGGAAGAGGCCGAGGCGCTGCTGCATAAGGTGGGGCTTTACGCGAAGCGCGACGCCTGGCCATCGCAGCTGTCGGGCGGCCAGCAGCAGCGCGTGGCGATTGCGCGCGCGCTGGCGCAGCAGCCGAAGGCGATTCTGTTCGATGAACCGACCTCGGCGCTCGATCCCGAACTGGTAGGCGAGGTGCTGCGCGTGATCCGCGGCCTGGCGGAAGAGGGGCGCACGATGATTATTGTGACGCACGAGATGGGCTTCGCGCGTGACGTGTCAAATAAGGCAGTGTTTCTGCATCAGGGCAGGGTGGAAGAGGAGGGCGCGCCGGAACAGCTGTTTCTCGACCCTGTTTCGCCGCGCTGCCGTGCGTTTGTGAGCAGCCACTTCCAGCGCAATGCGAGCTAGCCGCAGTCAGAACGACACCACCTCAACCAGCTGGAAGGTTTCAAACACCAGCTCCATCTCAGGGTGAAAGGTGCCTTCGTTCTGGAAAAAGCGCTGATGCTCACGGCGCCAGCTCTCCAGACTCAGGTCATCTTCGCCCTCCAGCATCGCCATCTCCGGGGTCACGCGGTCAAAGCGGGTCAAAAAAAGGCCGGTAGTGCGGATTACGCAGCGCGGCTGCCCCGCGCCGTCGAGGATAATGCTGTAGCCGCCAGGCTCAGGCTTCGATGCCTCATCCTGCCATGCGTGCAGCGAGCCGCAGCTCGCCATCTTTTTACCGGCGATCACCAGCGTAACAAGACCGTCGGCCAGCTCGGCCGAGTCGCCAAACGCCCATGCCTGCGCCTTAGGGTATTTCTCAGTTAACTGCTCCAGCGAAACGGACATCAGATCACTCCCGATCGGGTGCGCCGCGGCCCTTTTTTGCGAGTATAACGACGCGCAAATGCAAAACAGGCCAGCGGCAAAGGTAAGGTAAACAACAGCAGCAGCCACAGCAGCACATACACCGCGTCGACGCCGTCATTCTGCAAATTGTTGTAGAGCTTAACCGGAATGCCCTGCGGAAAATAGGCAAAGATCATCACGATGCCGAACTCGCCGATAGCGCGCACCCAGGCGAGCGCCACCGCTGTCGCCAGGCCCGGTGCGGCGAGCGGCAGCGACAGCCGGCGGAATCGCTGCCAGGGTGACGCGCCCAGCGTGCGGCCCGCCTCCAGAATAGCGACGGGCACCGCGGCGAAGGCTGAGCGCGCCGCCGTAATAAACCAGGGCAGCGCGCCGTACCATTGCGCCAGCACAAAGGCAGCCGGGTTGTTGACCAGTTCCACGCCCATGCGCGCCAGCAGCGAGCCAGCCGGCCCGTAGGGACCATAGGCGCTGACCAGCAGAATGCCCATCGCCAGCGGCGGCGTCAGCAACGGGATCAGCACCAGTATCTCCACCACCGTCCGTGCCTTGCCGCGCGCCTGCGACAGCCACCAGGCGACAGGCAGACCGGTGACAACGATCAGCAGCAGCGAAATCATCCCCAGACCGGTCGAGATGGCGATAGCGTTGCCGTCGCCCCAGGCAAGATGAAAATGGTGCCAGCGCGTCAGGGCGATCAGCGTGGCAAAAGGCACGGCCAGCAGAGCAAGCGCAGGCAACGATAACCAGAGCGCGGACGAGGGGCGGCGCTTAATCACAGGGAGAGCGTACTGCCTTTGGGCGCGGCGTAGCCATTCTGTTGGTAGAGCGCCTGACCCGCTTTGCTCAGCATAAAATCAACGAAGCCCTGTCCTGCTTTTTCGCCGTGTGGCGCATTTTTCAGCACCGCCGCGTAGTAGACCAGCGGCTGGGTGTGCAGGGTTTTCTCCTCGCCATTGCTGTCCTTTATCGTAAAGCTGACGGTGTCATACCACTTTTTAGCCTGCGCCGGGTTGCTCAAATTAATCTCGTCCGGCAGCGCGACATAGGGCAGATGCGCGGAGATGACTTCGCTTTCATAACCTGCCGCGGCGTCCACCTGGCCGCTCTCCAGCCGTGCCAGCAAACCGCCCTCCAGATGAGTCTGCGCCGGGTTCTGCACGCCGTCCATAATCTTGTCGGCCACGCCTGGCCTGTCGTAATACTTCTCCGCCAGCAGCAGCGAGAAGACAATATTTTGCCCTTTTGGATCGTTAACCGGATCGGTGCGGCCAAATTTCAGGCCCGGCGTCGCCAGCACCTTAAGCCAGCTGGCATCGCCCGCTTTTGCGGCGGCGGCAAATTGCTGCGCATAGGCGCCTTTTGGGCTATAGGCGATCACCATGCTGGTGCTGGCGACCGGGACGGCACTGTCGATCAGGCCTGCCGCTTTCAGGATCTGCATTGGGCCAGGCGTAACAGAGACAAAAACGTCGGCCGTGATTTTTTTGCTCGCCAGCAGTCGTGCCATGCCGTAGGCGCCCTGACCCTGTCCCTGATAGCTGCCGTTGTTCGCTTTGGCAAACGCCGGGCCTAAGCTCTCATCCATTACCTTGCCCATTGAACCGGCATAGGCGACGCGAATATCGGTTGCCATGACGGAAGCGCTGCACAGAGCGGCGCTTATAAACACGACAAGCTTGAGCTTTTTCATTTGCACTCTCGTTATAAAGTAAAGTAAATAGCGATTATCGAGAGCTCGGGTCAGTCAGACAAGGGCCAGCCGTGCGGTAAAAGAAAAGAGGCGGCAGCACGAGGCGAAAAGTCGCACCGCGTTGAGGAAATGTTTAGGCTGCGCTTACCTGTGCTCGCCTGAGGCAGCAGCTATTTTTTGCGATGCTGCTTTGGCAGGCCGGTAGACAAAAACGCTATTATCTCATCCTCAGGCCCGGATAAAAGAGAGCCAGGACATGCCTGATATTGTCGCGCAGCGCATCTATCACCGCAGTTGACGTGGTGAATAAGCGATCCTCATCAATAATAAGTGAGCCGGCAAAAATATAATGTCCGGCGTCAAAAATGAATGCGGCTCTATGCAGCAGGCCGGAGCCCTCCTTACTGATACATGAGGTTAACCATGACTATCGCTTCGCTTAACGAGTCATCTCGCGATCTTTCGCAGTTTGTCGGTACGCATTTTGTCTATACCTACGATAACGGCTGGAAGTATGAGTGGTATGCACGGAATGAAACTACCTGTGACTACCGAATTCATCAGGGCCTGGTCGGCGGGCGGTGGGTGACAAATCAGAAGATGAATGCCGTGCAGTTTGCGCCCGGCATCTTTAAGGTAGACTGGCACGAACCGACCGGCACCTGCGTCAGCCTGCTGTTCGATTTGAACCGCAAATTGCTGCACGGCACCATCTTTTTCCCCCAGTGGATTGCCGGAGAAGGGCAGCACCCTGAAAAAACCATCTGCTATCAGAATGAATTTATCGAAGATATGCATCGCTTCAGAGATGAAGGCCCTGCTTATCCCTACGTCATCATCCCTGAGTTTGCCGAAGTCACCTACATGAAAAATGAAGGACCAGATAACGATAGCGTGATCGACCGTGCGCCGGGACAGCTGCCTGAAAATTTCTTTGAAGGGAAATAACCACCTTGCGCTGCCGCGGTGCATCGCGACAGCGCGTACACATCTCCCCACTAGCCTTTGCCCTGACGTAAAAAAACATATCAACTGAATTGAACTGGTCGTGAAGAGGGTTTAACGCCCTTTATTACGCTTCTACTCTCCTGTTGTTGCCATTATTTTTCCCTGACATATTTTCACATACTTGAGTGCCTTTTTATTAAGAGCAAATATAAACGCACTGCATATCAGCGCGTTAATAATAAAACATATCTGGCGTAGTTAATTTTCTTCCTTTTGCAGGTAGGAATTATCCTGAATTTAATCTTCGCGAAAATAATAAACTCATTTGAGTTAAGTGTTTGGTCAAAAAGGGTAATTTCCGTGCTGGATACAGACTCAGCTTTTTAAAAAAAGTTCCGCCTTTGTTTTTATTTTCTTTTTTTACCGTCTGGCTTGCAACGGCTGGGTTTTGATTCAGACTTAAATCTCATTAGTTGTAAATGCTTTTGATTCGATTATATCAGGGTGTTTATTTCAACCGGGCATTTCATTAAGGGTGAAATATGGCTTCTTCTTCAAACAATGACGAACATCCGAATGCAGAAGAGGAAATCCTGCATCTGGCTGAAGAAAAGCTGAGCGTATCGCGGGAAGAAGTTCTGGATGGATATGTCACTGTCAAACGCCAGACTTCAACTCATAGTGAGCCAGTGAGTCTACTGTTGCGCCGCGAACACGTTGAGGTTACGCATGTGCCAAAAAATGAGCGCATCGCGTCTATGCCAGATGTCAGGAAAGAGGAAGGCGTCCTTATCGTGCCGGTTGTTGAAGAAGAGGTTGAAATCATTCGCAGGCTGGTTTTGAAAGAGGAGCTGCATATCCGGCGAACGCATGAAGAGGTTCCCTGGGAAGAGAGCGTTCCACTACGCAAACAGCATGTCGAGATCAACCGGAAAAAAGACGATACCTAAGCCATCATCACGCAGGAGGAAATCATGGCACACGAAAAAATCGTAACAATGTTCAGTACCCTGGCGCAGGCTGAAGGGGCTAAGCGTAGCCTGATCAAGGCGGGTTTTGCCGAGCATGATATTGATGTGATTTCTGGCGAGCGTCTGAAATCGGAAGGACACGAAGCCCGTCATCCCGGCTTCTGGCAGCGACTCTTCGGCAACACGCTGGATGAAGAGCAGAGCGGCGTGTATGAAGATGCGATTAACTCAGGTAGCGTCGTGCTGACGTTGCGTGCCGAAGAAGAGAAGCTGCCGCGCGCCTACAGTATTCTGGATGCGCATGACACTGGCGAACTGCCCGCTGGCGATGGCCTGGCCCAAGATGACGGCTATACCGTTTCAACGGCGCAGAGCACAACTGGCGTAAACAGCGTGGCCGACAGCGGGCTGACACAGCCGGTTCGCACATCGCTGACTGGTGATGAAAGCGAAGAGGAAGTGCTGCGCCTGGCTGAAGAGCGCCTGGAGGTCGGTAAACGTCTGGTCAGTGAAGGGACTACGCGCGTTCGCCGCTATACGGTGACCGATCAGGTGTCAGAAAACATTTCACTGCAGGAGCAGCATGCAGACATCTTCCGCCGTTCGACCAGCGATTTGGCCGCAGCGGATAATGTCGACTGGGAAGATAAAACAATCGAAGTCGCCGAAACGCATGAGCAGCCGGTCATTAATAAAACCGCGCACATCAAAGAAGAAGTGGTGGTACGCACAGATCAGAGCGAACACGTTGAAAACATCACCGATTCCGTTCGTCGCCAGGAAGTGGACATCGATCACGCAGACAGCCATCTCGCTAAGGATGCCCCTCTGACGGGTGCGGGCAGCGCGGCGGCAAAACCTTCAGGCGCTTTCAACACCAGCGGAACCACTGGCGTTGATGACGACATCGTTGAGAGAAGCGGCGTGTCAGGCGTTGAGGAAAAGGACAAAGCTGATCCTCTGCTGAAACGCCCTTAAGGTTCTGAACAGCCTGACGAGGCGTCGTCAGGTCTGGATCAGAACAGCTGCAGCGGGGAAGTCAGCGCGGTTGCCCTGGTGTTGGCTCGCTGCCAACCTCCCCGTCTGCACACATCAATCTATCGATATCGCCGCCTTTTTAAGACGTTTATTATATTGCCAGATGTTACCGAAAGTTTATTGTCAGCTTCGATAACCAGTCGGTATCGCTAAGCGTATGATTGAACAGGCCTTGCCTGAGGTGAACCTAACGGGTTTAACAGCGATGTATTAGCCCCGGCTTTTTTGGGTAGGGGCGCCTGAAAAGGCGACGGTTGTAGCGATATAGTGCAGTTTTCATTGCCGCCAGAAGGAGCTAAACCATGTCTGAACGTCCCGATACCGAACCGCTGCCGGATGATGCGGAAATACCTGCTTACGAAGATGATGACACCGACCAGTAATTCACCTCGCCTGCGCTCTGCGCAGGCGAAACATTGTTATCCCCTCAGACGCTCCGCCCAGTCGCTTATTTCATCGCCACTGCCCATATCTGGCTGAATCAGCCCGTTGATCATAAAGGTTGGCGAAACGTGCACGCCATTTTGACGCGCGTACTTGCAGTGCCACTTTATTTCGTTTTGCAGCTCTGCGCGGTCGAAGGGGGCGCGAGCATCTACGCCGCTGTAGCGCATCAGGCGCTCGATAATCTCTTCAGGCGTGGTTTGCATATTGGGGCCGCGACAGTGATCGGTAAACTCAAACTCCTCGCGATGATCGGCAACAGCCTGCATTACCGCTTTGGCTGCATCCTTACCGCCAGGCAGGGTCGAAGCCGCCAGGATATAGCGCACAATCAGGCCTGAATAGAGATGCCACGGCTGTGACTGCAGGCGGATTTTCAGCGTCATCTCTTTTTCGCCGACATATTCCAGCAGCGCATCAAGCTTATTGAAGGCGCGTACGGAAAAAGGGCAGGTTGGTTCCAGAAAAATCTCCAGCACGCGTGATCCCTGACCCCATTCCAGCGCATCAGCGGCAAATTTGTCTCTGCTCATTTTCTCTCTCCTGTTTGGTCTCAACTTTCTGCTTTTGAAAAAATTGCCCTGCCTCAGCACGTTACAGCAGCGTCGCAACACGCTCTTACCGGGCTCACAAAGCGCGCTTTTATGGCCAAAACTGCAGATCTTTTGAAAGCGCTTCCACAATGATAATCCCACTCTGTAAAAGTCGCCGAAAGCCCAGCGATACAGCTATAGTTAATGCCATGTTAACATTATCTCGCCTGCGCAGGTGTCGCCTGTGTGGTAAAAGTTATCACTGTTCCGGAGCCGGAAAGCGCTAGAAGAGGTTGATTTTGCTTACTAATCTTTCCTGGAAGACGATACACGACGTCATTATAAAAACTATTGAAGAGATGCTGGACGAGCAGCAAACGCTTAATGTGCCGACGCTGCGCGCGCGGCTTAAAGAGCTGGCCGAAAGCGAAACCGATGAGGTGATGGTGTTGTGCTACTGGCAGGCGAGCAAAGTGCTGACGCGACTGCCGCCCACCGTCACCGCCGACCAGCTGATGACCGCCGCCCGCCACGCTTTTCGCACTCCGCTCAATCACGATCTATTATAAAAGCGGCTCGGCACGCAGCGGTAAACTGCCGCTGGCGGAAAAAGGTAAAGTAAAACGTTTACAGCCATTTATGATGTACAAAGCAGCGTGCGTCAATTCAGTAAGGAACCGCTATGTCGCATTTCCGTCCAGTGGCGCTCCAGCACGCCAGCCGCCTGCTCAATCACGGTCCCACCATTCTGATTACCAGCAAGCATCCACAAACTCAGCGCCGCAACGTGATGGCAGCCGCCTGGTCGACGCCGGTAGAGTTCACGCCGCCGCGCCTGGCGATCGTGGTAGATAAGGCGACCTGGTCGCGGGAGCTGATTGAGTCGAGCGGCGCTTTTGGCGTCTGCGTGCCGGCGGCGGCTTTCGCCGATCTCACCTGTGCCGTTGGCAACAGCTCGGGGCGCGAGAAAGATAAATTCGCCACCTATAATATCCAGGCCATTGAGGGGCCGGAGCTTGGCGTGCCGCTGCTGGAGGCGAGCTGCGTCGCCTGGCTGGAGTGTCGGCTGCTGCCGGCAACAGAGGCGCAGCAAAACTACGACACCTTGTTCGGCGAAGTGGTGGCGGCAGCGGCTGACAGTCGAGTGTTTTACGACGGACGCTGGCATTTCAGCGCCGAAAACCGCGCGCTTCACACGTTGCACCATCTTGGCGGCGGGCAGTTCGTGACGGTTGCGAACAGCTTTAGCGCCAACCTGTCTTGAGCGCCTTTACACCTTAGCGAGGAAAAGCATGAAATATAAAAGTTACGCGGCCATGGCGGCCGGGGAAGCGCTTCAACCCTATGAGTACGATCCTGGCCAGCTGGCTGCAGAGGATGTGGAAGTTGAAGTCGATTACTGTGGCGTGTGCCACTCCGATCTCTCGATGATTGACAATGAGTGGGGTATCTCAGCCTATCCGCTCATTGCCGGTCATGAAGTCATTGGCCGCGTTACCGCGCTGGGTGACAGCGCGAAAAATAAAGGGCTGAGCCTGGGGCAGCGTGTCGGTATCGGCTGGACAGCTAAAAGCTGTGAGTATTGTGACGCCTGCATCAACGGCCAGCAGGTAAACTGCGTCAACAACAATGTTCCCACCATCAGCAACCATGGCGGCTTCGCCAGCCACCTGCGCGCTAACTGGCAATGGGTGATCCCGCTGCCAGAAAATCTTGATCCCGCGACCGCAGGTCCGCTGCTGTGCGGTGGTATTACCGTCTTTAAGCCGCTGTTGATGCATAACATTACCGCGACCAGCCGCGTCGGCGTGATTGGCATTGGCGGCCTTGGCCATATGGCGATCAAACTGCTGCGCGCGCTGGGTGCGGAAGTCACGGCGTTCAGCTCGTCGCCTGCTAAAACTGAAACCATTAAACAGATGGGCGCGGATTACGTCGTCAACAGTCGCGATCCTGAGGCCCTGAACAAGCTGGCCGGTCAGTTTGATCTGATTATCAGCACCGTGGCGGTCGACCTTGACTGGCAGCCCTATTTTCAGGCGCTGGCGGCCAACGGCCGTTTCCATACCGTCGGTGCGGTGATGAAGCCGTTCGAGGTGCAGGCGTTCAACCTGATCCTCGGCGACCGCGGCGTCACCGGCTCCTCTACCGGTTCGCCGGGCCAGCTGCGCTCGCTGCTTCGTCTGGCGTCGCGCACGGATGTTGCGCCGACGGTGGAGTATTTCCCCATGTCGAAAATCAATGACGCGCTCGATCACCTGCGCGCCGGTAAGGCGCACTACCGCATCGTGCTAAAAGCGGACTTCTGATGAACAGGCGCGCCCCGGGGCGCGCTTTTCTCGCCAGCAGCATCCACCGGGAAACGCCCTGTCTGAACGATCACAGCGGTTTATTTATGTTGTCGTAAATCGCGTTAAGGTCGTTATTTTTCTTTGTGTACGATTTGATAAGGCATTGCTTATCGCTTTTGCATGCCTGTCTGCTTTTCAGCCACTCCGCCTGAGCATCCCTCATGCTATCGCGCGCCCCCATACCGAATAGCCCTGTCAGGAATCTATATTTGGTTGCTATTTCAACATCGAGATCGTTTAGTCTTCTGTCTGCGCAAATTGTTTTTTCATCTGGCAGAGATGCCTTGCTGCAGTCAAAACTGGCGGCATTCGCTGTGGCTGTGATAGAGAGAACAGATAAAAAAATAAATGCTTTTCTCATGATGGTATCCCCTTGCATAAACAGGCCTTTAATTGAATCACGACCTGATTAAATATCCACCCAACAAAAATGGTTGGGTAAGCGTAAACCCTGCGGCTAATTGCAAAGCATAGCCTAAACTTACTGTTCGCCTGCGGGGTGCCGCAGCAGATGATAGCCAGCCTGTGCTGGCTGGCAGGATGCATTGACGGGAGAAAATATGCTGTGGTTGTGGAACGCTGGAATCGTATTACTGACCGTCGTGGCGATGGAGATTACCGCCGCGCTGTCGCACAAATATATTATGCACGGCTGGGGATGGGGCTGGCACCGGTCGCATCATGAACCGCATAGCGGCTGGTTTGAGGTCAACGACCTGTACGCCGTGGTGTTTGCCATGCTGGCGATTCTTTTGATCTACCTGGGCAGTCGCGGCGTCTGGCCGCTACAGTGGATAGGCGCAGGTATGACGCTCTATGGCCTGCTCTATTTTATCGTGCATGACGGTCTGGTGCATCAGCGCTGGCCTTTTAAATACATACCGCGTCGCGGCTACTTCAAACGACTTTATATGGCGCATCGACTACACCATGCGGTGCGCGGTCGGGAAGACTGCGTCTCCTTTGGCTTTCTCTATGCGCCGCCGCTGGCGAAACTACAGGCGACGCTGCGCCAGCGCCACGGTCGTCAACCTAACGCGGACGCTGCCAGAGCTCGGCCGGACGCGCCGGCGAAGCGGCCGCCCGAGACCTGATCGCCTGGGCTGCACCCGCCGCCAGCAGCAGGAGCTTCTCCTGTTTGCTGGTGGACTGGCGGCGATCCCAGGCGGTTTCGCCCGCGCCGTAAACTTTAATCCCAATACGGCGATAGACCTCTTTCGCCGTGGCGATTGCCCACGCGGAGCGCAGCGGCAGTCCAGCCAGGCCCGCCGATGCGGAAGCGTAATAGGGCTCCGCTTCGCTTACCAGCCGTCGCGCCAGCCCCGCCAGCGCTGGCCGATGTGCGCGATCGGCAAAATGGAGCCGGTCGAGACCGGCTTCTTCCAGCCAGCTCTCCGGCAAATAGCAGCGGCCAACCCGCGCATCCTCGACGATATCGCGCGCAATATTGGTCAGCTGAAAGGCGATGCCGAGATCGCAGGCGCGATCCAGCACCCTCTCGTCGCGCACCCCCATAATCTGCGCCATCATCAACCCGACCACGCCTGCGACGTGATAGCAGTAGCGCAGCGTATCCTGCAGCGTTTCATAGCGCGCGCCGCGCACGTCCATGGCGAATCCTTCCAGATGGTCGAAGGCGTAAGCGGAGGAAATATCATGGCCGAGCGCCACCTCCTGAAAGGCGGCGAACGCCGGTTCGTGCATTTGTACGCCCGCGTAGGCCTGGCGGGTTTTGCACTCCAGATTCGCCAGGCGCTGCTGAGGCGTCTGCGCCGAGGGAACGTCGCCGGGAAAGCCAAGCTGCTGATCGTCGATCACGTCATCACAGTGGCGGCACCAGGCGTAGAGCATCAATACGCTGCGGCGCGTTTTAGCGTCAAACAGCTTAGAGGCGGTGGCGAAACTCTTCGATCCCACCTCCATTGTCTCCACTGCATGGTGCAACAGCGTTGGATTATTCATGCAGGTCCTCCAGCATCAGGCTTGCGGTGGCCTTGGCGGAACCGATCACGCCGGGAATGCCCGCGCCAGGGTGCGTGCCGGCACCGACCAGATAGAGATTGCGAATATGGCTGTCGCGGTTATGCGGCCGGAACCAGGCGCTCTGGCGTAAAATCGGCTCGACGGAAAAGGCGGAGCCCTGATACGCGTTAAGCTCGTCGCGAAAATCGAACGGCGTAAAGATGCGGTGGGTCACCAGCTGGCTGCGCAAGCCGGGCATATAGTGCGCTTCCAGGTAGGCGAAAATGCGATCGCGCAGGCGCGGCCCTTCAATATTCCAGTCCAGATCGGCGGTGCCGAGGTGAGGCACCGGCGCCAGCACGTAGTAGCTGCCGCAGCCCGGCGGCGCCAGCGAAGGATCGGTGACGCAGGGCGCATGGAGATAGAGAGAAAAATCTTCCGCCAGCCCGTCGCGGTTGAAGATCTCATCAATCAGCTCGCGATAGCGTGGGCCAAAGCAGACGGTGTGGTGCGCCAGCTGATCGTGATGGTGGTTCAGGCCGAAATAGAGCACGAACAGCGAATTGCTCATGCGCTTGCCTTTCAGCTTTTTGCCCTGCGCGGCGGCGGCAGGATGGCTGCCGAGCAGGTCACTGTAGGTATGCACCACATCGGCGTTGGAGGCGACCGCGCGGGTTTCAAAGACCCGGCCATCCTCCAGATGCACCGCGGAAATCGCGGCGTCTTTCGCCTCGATATGGCTCACGCGCGCATTCAGCTCCAGCGTGCCGCCTAAATCCTGAAACAGCTTCAGCATGCCCTGCACCAGCGCGCCGGTACCGCCGCGCGGAAACCAGACGCCCCATTCGCGCTCCAGCGCATGGATCAGGGTATAGATCGACGAGGTAGCGAAGGGATTGCCGCCGACCAGCAGCGAATGAAAAGAGAACGCCTGACGCAGCTTATCATCCTCGATAAAGCTCGCGACCTTGCTGTAGACGCTGCGCCATGCCTGCAGACGCGCCAGCTGCGGCGCGGCGCGCAGCATATCGCGGAACGAGAGAAAGGGCACGGTGCCGAGCTTGAGGTAACCTTCAGCGAACACGGCGCGCGAATAGTCGAGGAAGCGCTGATAGCCCGCCACATCGGCGGGATTAAATTTGCGGATCTCCGCTTCCAGCCGCGCCTGATCGTTGTCGTAGTTAAATACCTCGCCCGACTCCCAGCAGAGGCGGTAGAAGGGCGCCACCGGCAGCAGCTCGACATAGTCGCTCATTGATTTGCCCGCCAGGGCAAACAGCTCTTCGATGGCGGAGGGATCGGTAATCACCGTTGGGCCTGCATCAAAGGTAAAGCCCTGGTCCTGATAAACATAAGCGCGGCCGCCCGGCTTGTCGCGCTGCTCCAGCAGCCGCGTAGGTACGCCAGCCGCCTGCAGGCGAATCGCCAGCGCCAGTCCGCCAAATCCTGCGCCAATTACCGTGGTGTGCTTCATCGTGATGTTCTTCGTCCAGAAGGGTGAGTGAGAATAGCCTGCAGCGCCGCCAGTACCGGAACGGGCGGCTTGCCGCTAAGAATGCGCGCGCGGTCGGCCAGCGTCAGCCGTCCGGCGTAAAACCGGGCGATTAGCCCCTCGGGCAGCCCGTAAAAGCGCTGCATCACGCGCCAGCGCTGATCCCCGTCGGCCGCCAGAAACAGCATGCGGTTGAGCATGCGAAAGAAGCCCTGCTTCCGCCATGCCGCCTGCGCAAAGCGGTGGATATGCGGCGCGAGCGTTTCCGGGGAGAAATTGCCCTCCGCGGCGAGCGCATCCGCCAGCGCCACCGCCAGCGGCAGCGAATAGCCGGTGGTGGGGTGAAATAGCCCGGCGCGCAGGCCAACGCTAGGCGGCCGCTGATGCCAGAAGCGTTCGAAGTCGCCCGCCAGGGTAATCGGCAGCGCGCCGCGCTCTTCGCGCAACAGCGTCTCCAGGCGCCATCCCTGACGAGCGGCGTAGTCGCATATATTCTGGCGCGCCTGCGCCGCCCCCAGCGAGGCGTCGTCGATATAGTGAGTATCCTCAATCAGCAGACGCGTCGGCGAAAGCGGCAGGGTATAGACGAAACGATAGCCGCCCTGCTGGTCGACGGCGGCATCCATCAGAATTGGGCCCTCAAGCCGATGCGGCTGGCTCAGGGTCCACTCCTGACCGAGAAAGGTCTGGAAGCCGATCTGCAAAGCGGCGTCGGGCTGATAGCCGCGGCCGTCGATCACGGCGCGGGCGCGTAGCACTTCGCCACTGGCGAGCTGAACGTGGTCAGCCCCGCTGCAGGCAATGGTCTGGTTGAGCCGCAGCGCGTCGCCGAGCGTCGCGCGCAGCACCTCGTCAAAACGCGCGGAGGTGACGCAGAAATAGCCGCTGTTAAGCTGACGCGTCAGCTGTGGAAAGCGCACTTCGTAGTGCGGCCAGCGGTGCGCCACCAGCGGCGCAATCCACTGATGCTGCGAGGCGCTAAGATCCTCTTCGTGGAAGCACCAGGTGTGGTTGCCGCCCGCGCGAGCGTTGGCTTCAAGCACCCGCACGCGCAGCCCAGGCTGCTGCTGTTTGAGCCGTAGCGCCAGCAGTCCGTTCGCCAGGCCAGCGCCGAGCAGCAGCAGATCATACTGCGATGTCATAGCACTTCTCCGCTCGCACCGGCTGACGCGTCAGCAGCGCGCGCTCGGTAATATCGGCTGCGCGCTCGACGCCGCCGCAGGTTTCCATCTGCGGCTGCAGGCGCGCCATGCGCTGTTTAATCGCCCGATCGTCCAGCAGGCGACGCAGGCGGCGCGCAATCTGATGGCTGGTGGAGAAGCGCGACGCGCGGCTCCCCAGGCCGTGGTACGCCAGCCGCGCGGCGATGCCGGGCTGATCGAATGCCAGGGGGATTACCAGCAGCGGCGTGCTTTGCGCAACCGCGTCCAGCACCGTATTCAGGCCGCCGTGGGTAATGGCCAGGTCCGCCTGCGCCAGCGCGGCGCGCTGGTCGACAAAATCGGTGACCTGAGCGGCGCCGGCGCGCAGCAGTTTTCGCGCCTGGAAATCGCTCAGGCCGCCGCAGTGGGCGATCAGTAACTCCGCCTGCAGTTCACGACAGGCTTTCGCCAGGGTTTTGAACAGCCCATAGCGGCCGCCCTGCAAGGTGCCGAGTGAGGCGAAAACGCGCGGCTGGTCGCCATCGCTGAACAGCGGCGCGGCTGTGGAAGTCGCCGGTTCGCGCAGCGGGCCGGTAGCGTGGAAATGCGCGGGCAGGGCGCAGCGCGGAAAGTCCAGGGCGTGCGGCAGCTGGCTGATTTGCGCCAGCGGCGACAGGCACTGATGCGGCTGATGGCGGTCCGGGAGGCCAAAGGCGCTGGCATGCTGCGCCAGCACGCGATCGTGACTGCGCATCAGCCAGTCGTAGATTTTTTCGCTGGAGGCGAAGCGCTCGCGCGCGGCGCTGCTGGTGCCCCACAAAAAGGGCATGACCGGCAAAGGGAAATGCGCTTCGCGGTTCACGGGCAGCGCGCAGGCGACCGAAACGAAAGGCAATTGCAACGCCTCCGCCACCAGCCCGCCCGCCGGGGCCATCTGATCGACAATCACGCCGTCTACCGCCAGCGCCCGCAGCGCAGCCGGCAGCTCCCGGCACAGCATATCGGTGCTGCTGGCCATATCGCGGATCAGGCGCAGAATGCCTAATCCGCCAGGATGGGCCGCCAGCTGCAGCGTACGATCGAGCGTGCCGACAGGATGCGACCCCAGGCCGATGGCGTGAAAGCCGACGGCCGCATCGCTGAGCAGCGCGGCCACCTCCGCCTGCTGAATAAAGGTAATGCGATGGCCGCGCGCAATTAAGTTTTGCGCCAGCGCCTGAAGCGCGCGTACGTGGCTGTAAAAGGGCGGGGCAATAACCGCGAAATGGCTCATTCTGGCTCTCCCACGCGCGTCAGCGGCGCGAGGCGCAGCTGGCGCAGGTTGGCGCTGCCGGTGCAGAAGCAGGCGACGCGCAGCTGTTCGATCAGCGTCTCAAAGTGCGCCACTACCGCGTCGGCGGAGTGCAGGGCGCTGCTCAGCACCGCCGCCGCCTGGCCGACCACATCCGCGCCCAGCCGCAGCGCTTTCGCCGCATCGATGCCGTCGCGAATGCCACCGGAGGCGATAAGCGGCATGGCGGGCAGTCTGTGGCGCACGGCGCGCAACGCTTCATCAGTGGGAATGCCCCAGTCGGCGAAGGCCATCGCCACCGCGCGCTGCTGCGGCGTGCTGGCGCGCTCGCCTTCTACCGCCGCCCAGCTGGTGCCGCCTGCGCCTGCGATGTCGATCATGCTGACGCCCGCCTCGGCAAGCCGCTGTGCAACCTCAGGTGAGATGCCAGCGCCGACCTCTTTCACGATGACGGGCACTTCCAGCGTTGTCACCAGCTGCGCAATCGCCTGCAGCACGCCGCGCCAGTCGCGATCGCCGCCGCGCTGCAGCGCTTCCTGCAGGGGATTAAGATGGACGATCAGCGCATCCGCCTCAATCATGCTTACCGCGCGCTGCGCCAGCCTGCGCCCCTGCTCGCCCAGGATCTGCGCGGCGCCCAGGTTTGCCAGCAGCGGAATATCCGGGGCGATACGGCGCAGGTCGCGCGTGAGGCCGAAATTGCTGTCGCTTTCCAGCGCCACGCGCTGTGAACCGACGCCCAGCGCCAGGCCAAGCGCCTGCGCCGCTTCGGCGAGATGGTGATTAATCGAGAGGGCGCGTGCCGCGCCGCCGGTCATTGAGCTGATCAGAAAAGGCGCCCGCATAGGGCGATTAAACAGCCGCGTGCGCAGATCGATCTGATCCAGGTGCAGCTCCGGCAGCGCGCAGTGCGTGAATTGCCAGCGGGCAAAGCTGCCCGACGCAGGCGTGGTGGTACGCAGAACAATGTCCAGGTGATCGTTTTTGCGTTTCGTCAGGTCCGTGTCCTTCATTGCTGCTCCATATACTCAGACGGGAAACGCGCGGTCAGCCGACCATAGCGAGTTTTTTATCGAACCAGGCCTGCACGAAGTGTCGGGTGGCATAGCCGCTGTCGCAGGCGGAAGCCAGGTGGCGATCGGCGCGGCGCAGATGATCGCGCAGCCGCTTCTCTACCACTTTGCTGCCCAGCATATTAACCAGCGTCGATTTCCCCACGTCCTGATTGGCATCTTTTCCGGTGTCGCTCTGACCGTCCGTGAGGTCGTCCAGCAGCTGGAAAGCCTGACCGAGATCGCGCGCAAAATGGTGCAGTTTTTCACGCGACGCCAGCGGCGCGCCAGCGACGATCGAGGCCATCTGCATCGCCGCGCTGAACAGCGCGCTGGTTTTAAAATGATTCGTGAGCTGAATCGCGTCGGCGCTGCGCGGCTGGCCGCCTTCGGTCAGATCGAGAAATTGTCCCTGCACCAGCCCCTGAATGCCGACGGAATGGGAAAGCTCCGCCACCGCCTGGGTTTTCGCCTGACTGCTGATGCCGTCCGCCATCGCGATAACGCCAAAGGCGCGGCTCAGCAAGGCGACCGCCGCCAGAATCGCCACCGGCTCGCCAAACTGGCGATGGATAGTGGGGCGGCCGCGCCGCAGTTCGGCATCGTCCATGCAGGGAATATCGTCGAGTATCAGCGAGGCGGCATGCACCATCTCCACGGCGCAGGCGAAATCGAGCAGGCCGCTGAGTTCGTCGCGATAGCCCAGGTCGTGCGCGGCCAGCATCAGCAGCACCGGTCGGATGCGTTTGCCCGGCGCCAGCGCCCCTTCGCGCATCGCAAGCCCCACGCAGTCGCGTTCGCTTTCTACCGGCAGCAGTCGATCAAGGCGCTGTTCAATATGCGCGAGTAACATCAGGGGATCGCTGTAAACGAGGGTAGGATCTCTTTCAGCAAAAATGGTCATGATGGCAGTCCTTACTTGCAGGTGAGCGTCGGCCTGTCGTAATTGCAAATGAACTAAGTGGCACAGAAGAAGCCATCTTAAAAAGGCGAAGCCTGTTGTTTTTCATGCCGCTGTAAACTGAACGTTATTGTTTTGTTTTGACGCGGCGGTGCAATTAAGCGTAGACGAGAATTGCCACTCTGACGGGGGAAAGAGAGATAAGTAGCAATAAAATAAAAATTTTTATTCACGAACTCAGTGCGGCGTCAGATAGCGCAGGCGACCCGGAAAGCATCTGATTAAGCAGAGCGACAGCCTGCTTCACCTCCTGCGGGCTTAGCGCCCCATCTTTCGCAAAGCGAACCACACCCTGCGCGTCCATCAGAATAACCGTAGAGCCGTGCGGCGTCAGCTGCCAGCTGTTCCGCGCCACGCCGCTGCTGTCGATAACAAAATGCTGCCAGGGCGCGTCGCGCTTGCTCGATTTAATGCTGCGCTCAACGAAAATCGCGCTGCCGGGGATCGCGTCGTCCGTATTGACGATGGTAGTGGTCTGAAAGCGGCCGCGCGGAAAGTTCGCCTGTTGAATGGCGGCAATGAGCGGCGCATTTTGCTCTTTGGCTGAAAGCCGTCCGGCAACGTGGAGCACCAGTCGAACTTTGCCGGTCAGCGACTGGCTGCTCCAGCGCTGATAGCCCAGCATCTCATGCTGCATCACCAGTTCGCCCTCATTGGCGATAAAGACGGGCGGAAGGGCTTTGCCCGTTTCCAGGCTGTGCGCGGCGGCCAGGCCGGGAACAAGCAGGCAGATAAGCAGCAGGGAGTAGGGTTTCACGCAGCCTCGCATGCAGAAGAGAGAGCCTCAAGCCTGGGTGAAAATTTGCCGCTTCGCCAGTCAATAAAAGGTGAATTTTACGCTTAGCTCAAAACTTAATCACTTCTTCAATGCGTAAGATCAAACAACGTGCGGTGAAACGATTGGAAGATGCAGATAACCATTAGCAAAAGGAGACGTATATGAAAAGTGAGTTAATGACCCTGTCTGAATTCGCGCGCTACCTGGGCGTCTCCCCGCTGAGACTGGTGCGCGCCTACTGCAATCGCGGATCGCTGGACGGGGTGCCGCTGCCCGAGCCGGTAGAAAATGTCGCTTTCAAAGAACGCTGCTGGTCACGTGAACAGGTACGCCAGTTCCGGCATACGCTCCAGCGTGCGCGTCACCACGGGTAAAGAGAAGGGAAGGTTTTCACCTTCCCTTGTTCTAACTGCCGCTGATGGTTCCGCTCATCACGCCGGTGGCATCCGCATCCACCAGAAAGCAGATCAGGGTGGCGTCGCGCTCGGCGGTGACGGCTGGCAACGCTTCGGTATCCCCAGCCACATCGCCTTTATGCAGGCGCTGCCCCTCCAGATTCACCACGCCATCCAGCACCGCCAGCCAGGGCGCGAAGCCGGGAATAGCGGGCACCTCCAGCCTGTTGCCGCGATCCAGCCGCACGTCATAAATATGCACCGCCTGACGCAGCGTCAACGGCGCGCCGCTGCCTTCCGGTCCCGCCAGCCAGGTCCAGGCGTTGTGGGCGACGCCGTCAGCGCGCTCCAGCAGCTGGGTTTTCGCTTCGCCCCCGGCGCGTGCCGGACGGATAAACGCCTGCAGCACTTCGGCTTCAATCAGCGGCGCGGACTCTTCGTGCCGCAGCCCCTCGCCCGCATTCACCACCATCACGCGCTTCGCCGACAGCGGCATGCGTTCGCCCTGCGGGTCGGTATGCTGCACCGAGCCGCGCCAGACGTAGCTGAGGATGTCGTCGTTCACATGCTCATGCATCGGAATGCGCGCGCCGAGTTTCAGCGTCGTCATATCGACAATCGCCAGCGGCCCGAAGCGTTCGCCCGGGCGCAGACGGCGAATGGTAAAGGGACCATATTCGAAGAGCTGGCCGCGATGGGCACGCACAACATTCATTATCTTCTCCCGTTATGAGCTTATGCAGCGATGATAAACCGACAGGGAAAGATGAAAAGGAGGGGGATTTGCTGAAAGAGTTCAACTTTTTTGAATAAGCCCACGGCCGCATCGACGAGACAGCTGAGCGCCTTTATTCACATCCTGGAAACGCCTTACGCATAGTGAAGCGCACTCATCGCTGAGGATAATGGGCGGAGTTATTTTGACGGAAGCCCTGTTTGTACGAAGTGGGTGCCGGGGTTTTCAGGTTTGCGCGCCTGAATGGAAAGCCCTGCCCGATAATTAATGACGGTTATTCTATATTTAGCTTTGCTAAAAACAGAATTATAAAATATCCCTTTAAATAGTTACATTATGCCCGGTTGGGTTTGGCTACCTGTTTTGAACAAATGAAAAAGCGCCCTAAGCGTAGGGCGTAATCGAATCCCGATTAAATATCTTCACTTGTTATGACGAGGCATAACTCACACAGGAATTATGCTGAGTAGAGGTAAAACGGAGAATCAACAGCGTTCGATTGTCGGGCAATCCTGTTGATACAGGTCAATTTTTTTATTCTCATCGTTTCGCAAGGTTTTTTAGCCAGCGATATTAGACCTAATTTTTATCAGCCTGCTGCTCGCATCGCTAATATGGCCTCCCGGATTAGCAGGGATGAGGAAAACATGGTGACAGGTTAACGGACCCTGGTGACGCCCGTCAGGACAAAAAAAGCCCGCCTGATGGCGGGCCAGAAAGTGAGTTCAGCAGGGTAAAGGCGCTTTTCACCCTTCACGAGGCTGGATCGACAGTGCGCTCTCTGGTTTGCAGTTAAGCGCGGCGAGCTTTATCACCAGAAACTGTCGTGATGTTTTTCTTCTTAACGGTTTTTATGTTCCTCTTCGCTACTCTCGCCCAGGAAGAAATACCACAGGGGAATCGACATCAGGCCGGTGAAAACTGAGGTATAGAGCAGCACCATCAACGCCTGGGTCACGTACATCATCAGCGACCAGTCGCTAAAGGCGATCTGATACTGTTCGATAACGCCGCTGATAATGGCTTTGCCCATCACCGTGCCGACAATCAGCCACAGGATCACCACGCTGCGCAGGAAATAACGCATCTCTTTCTGCTTTGTAGCAAAACGGCCGCGCACGATGCCCAGCGGCGACTGCTGCTCAAGCGGCGTCTCCGGCTGCGGCATCGCGGCGCGCTGCGCCTTGCGCCAGCGCAGCAGATCGATCGCGACAAACAGGAGCAGGCTGCCTCCCATGACCGGCAGCGCCCAGCCCAGCGCCAGGGCGACAATCAGCGAGGTGGCCTGGGCGTAGCGCGGCATCGCCAGCCAGGCGACAAGAAGCGTCTGTGCCGGATTTTGTGCGGGCAGCGCCGGGCGACGGATCCACCACATGCGGTAGCCGAGCACGATACTGGCGCACAGGCCAAAGCCGAACAGGGCCAGCAGCAGCTGATTTGGCCAGCCGAAGAGCACGCCCATATGGGCGTCGACGCCCCAGCGCGTCAGCTTCGCCACCAGCGGAAAATGCGCGAATTCCACGCGGTCGACGATGGCGAACGTGGCGGGATCTACCGAAACGGCGTCAACCTGGCTTGGCCAGCTGCGGTCGATCTCGCTTACCGTCCAGGCCTGGCCCGCTGCTTTCGGCTGGCGCAGCTCCAGTTTCGCAGCGCGGATGCCGCCGCGGCGCGCGGCGTTGAGCACGCTGTCCCAGTCGGCGTCCGGCGCGTTGACCGCTCTGGCCGGCGTCGCAGGCATCGCCATGCCGCTCATATTCATGCCGTCCATCTGCGGCATAGCGTGATGGTCGGCATGAGGATCGGCGCTGGCAGCAGGCGCGCTGGCGTCCAGGGCGGTGCGCACCTGCGGCGTCATCCAGCCCAGTTCGCTGCGAATTTTATCAATATTGCCGCCCGCCCACTGCGACCAGGTGAGGCCAGTGATCGAGAAGAAGATCAGACCCAGCGACAGCACCAGGCCAAGCGTGATGTGCCAGTGGCGGGCGAAGGCGAAGCCGGAAGCAGGCTTTTTCATCTTTCTGCGCGGTCGCGTGCCGAGCCACAGCACCAGACCGCCGAGCGCGGCGACCCACAGCCAGGAGGCGGCCAGCTCGCTGTAGAGGCGGCCGACGTCGCCCAGCAGCAGGCCGCGATGCAGCTGATCCAGCCACATGCGCAGCGGCAATACGCCGCTGGTGCCGTAAACCGTCATATCACCCTTAACCTGCAAGGTGTAGGGATCGATAAACACCGAGCGCGATTCTGACGGCCCAAGGTCGCTCTGGCTGAACTGCACGCGCGTGGTTTCCTCTGCGCCAGGCGCCGGGCGCACCGCATAGACAGGCGCCGCTTCACCAGCATGGTGTCGCGCCGCGGCGACCTGTGCCGACAGCGGCTGCGCCGTTCCCTGCGGCTCGGCGGTCAGCGCAGAGGCATAAAGAACATGCTCAATCTGCGGCGTCAGCACGTACAGCGTGCCGGTCAGCGCCGCGATAAAAATAAAAGGCGCGATAAAGAGCCCGATGTAAAAGTGCAGGCGGCGCAGCAAATTGAATAACGAGCCGCGCGGCGGCGCCGTTTCCCGAAGTGATGACATAGCACATCCATTTTTATTCAGTTAAAGACGAACCCGCTTCCGTTGCTTTACGCGGCGGAAAGGCAGGCATGCTGATTAAAAAGCGCAGCGGGAGGGCGGGGCGCGAGGCCGGTAGACGCGGCGTTCGCGTTGGCACAGCGGCGGGTTCGCGCGCGGCGTCGGGGGAGGCGCGCGTGCGATCAGCAGCATCAGCCAGAGAAGGGGAACCGCCGCCCAGATCATCAGCGGCACATGCACCAGCAGTTCGCAGTAGCCGCAGGCGACGCCCTCTTCGCCCGACATCATATGGCCGGAAGGCATCATGGCGTCGTCCATAGGGTGCATCATCGGCATGGCGTCGGCACTGTGCGGCATCATCACCGTGGCGGGCATCGCGCCGTTGTGGCGCGCCATCAGATCCTTAGACACCACGGGCGCGACAAACAGCAGCAGCACCGCCAGTATAGCCAGGCAGGCGCTGAGTCGCTGTTGCAAAGGGGTGAAAAAGGTCATGAAAACATCACTGGCTGGTAAACATCGGGCGCTATTTTACCCCGTTACGGAATTGAACGGGGCGAATTCTGTAAAAATTCTCAGGTTACAGGTGTACAACCTGACGTCCGCCGCGCGCGTGCTAGAAAACTGAGCTGCCAAGGCGATCGCTAAGCAACTCCAGCGCGGCGGTGCCCGCCAGCGAATTGCCGATGGCGTCCAGACCCGGCGACCAGACCGCAATGCTCATTTTGTTGGGAATAACAGCGATAATGCCGCCGCCGACGCCCGACTTCGCCGGCATGCCGACGCGCCATGCGAACTCGCCCGCGCCGTCATACATGCCGCTGGTGATCATCAGCGCATTAATCTGTCTCGCCTGGCGCGGGGTAATCATCTGCGCGCCATTCGCGGTTTTGCCCTGGTTCGCCAGATAAACAAAGCTGCGCGCCAGCTCCACGCAGTTCATCGAGAGCGAGCAGTAGTGGAAATAGGTCTGCATAACCTTGCTGACGTCGTTATGAAAATTGCCGAACGACTTCATCAGCCAGGCGATGGCGGCGTTGCGCGCCGAGTGCTCATACTCTGAGCGCGCGACGTGACGATCGTAGTTGATATCGGGCTGGCCGCTTAGCTGGCGCACAACCTCCAGCATACGCTGGCGCGGCGCGGTCAGGCGCGATTCCAGCATATCGCAAATCACCAGCGCTCCGGCGTTGATAAAGGGGTTGCGCGGCTTGCCGTGCTCCAGCTCCAGCTGCACCAGCGAGTTAAACGGCTGGCCGGAAGGCTCTTTGCCGACGCGCTGCCAGATTTCATCGTCGGAATAGCGGGTGAGCGCGACGGTTAATGACAATACTTTAGAGATGGACTGGATCGAAAAGCGCTCCAGCGCGTCGCCCGCCTGCCAGCACTGACCGTCAGGCGTAGCCACGGCGATGCCGAGCGCGTGCGCAGGCGCTTCGGCCAGCGCGGGAATATAGCTGGCGACGCTGCCGCGCGAGGTAAGGGGGCGCACCTGCTCCAGAATCTCTTCCAGTAGCGTATTGCTGAGTTCGGTCATGCGTGAATCTCCTTTTCTGAGGCGTCTGGCGCCGGATAATGAACGCGAGTCGCCGCTGAATCAATGCAGCCTGTGCAAATTATGTGAACGCCGCACCGCAATCCCGAGGACATCATGATAACCAGCCTGTTTGACGCTATACCGCAAGCCGCCGAGCGTGGCGAGCAAGAGACGTTTGAGGCGTTATTACGCCGACCCGGTCTGTGCATCGAGCGCATTGTCTCTACCGGCCAGGCGAGCCCGCCAGGCTTTTGGTACAGCCAGCCACAGGGAGAGTGGGTGCTGGTGGTGCAGGGCGCGGCGGGATTGCAGCTGGAGGATGAAGCGCAAGAGCGGGTGCTGCGCGCGGGCGATTTTATCAATCTGCCTGCGCGGACGCGCCACCGGGTGAACTGGACCAGCAGCGACGAACCGACCCTCTGGCTGGCGGTGCATTATGAACTGCCGCCAGAGGAGGAAGGGTAAACGCTCACCTCATCTGCCTGGCGCTACCGGCCAGCGGTGCGAGCAGCATTTGCGCAAAGCTCAGCAGCGCCAGCAGGGCCAGCGGCAGCGTCCAGTCGCCGCTCCGCTGGTGTAACATGCCGAAAAAGAGCGGGCCGAGCGCCGCCAGCGCATAGCCTACGCACTGCGCCATGCCGGAAAGCTGCGACGCCTGACGATGATCGCGCGCGCGCAGGTTAAAAAGCGACAGGCAAAGCACCATTGAGGCCCCCGCACCCAGCCCAGCGATGATTAACCACAGCGCCGCCAGACGCGGCAGCAGCAGTAACCCCAACACGCCGCAGAAAATGGCGGCAGAGGCGGTAAAAGCCGTAAGGCGCGCGTCGCGCAGCCGCTTTAACGCCACCATACATCCGAGGTTGGCGATAATCGCGATCGCCTGGTAGAGAAACAGCAGCCAGCCCGCTTCCGCCTGGCTGTAGCCTTTATTCTGCGCATAAGGCGTAAACCAGTCGATCAGGGTGTAAAACGCCAGCGACTGCAGCGCCATAAACAGCGAAACCTGCCAGCCGATAGCCGACCGCCAGGGCGTAGCGCCGTGTGGAGCGGGAGAGGAGGTGACGCCTGACGATCCTGCTGAGCGCGGTGCCAGCAGCGGCAGCCAGGCGAGCAGCGCCACAAGGCCGGGCACCGCCCAGACGCCGAGCGACAGGCGCCAGTCCGCGTCGGAGAGCGCGGCGAGCGGCACAGCGATCCCTGACGCCAGGCTGGCGGTCAGCGACATGGTGGCGGCATAAAGCCCGATATATTTCGCCGTGTGCTGTGTAAAGTCGCGTTTGATAAGCGGCGGCAGCAGCACGTTGGCGGCGGCGATGCCGGCGCTCAGCAGCACCGTCCCGCTCCAGAGCGCCGCCTCCAGCGGCAGCCAGCGAACCATCGATCCCAGCGTTATCAGCAGCAGCGCCGCCCAGAGGCTGCGCTCCAGCCCAAAGCGATTACCCAGCACGGCGGCAATCGGTGCCAGCGCGGCGAACAGCATCAGCGGAATAAAATTAAAGAAGCCTGCAGCGGCGGCGCTCAGGCCGAACGCGTGCCGTATGTTTTCCAGCACCGGACCGACGGCGGTGATGGGCGCGCGCAGGTTCGCGGCGGTCAACAGCAACACCAGCAGGAAAAAACCAGAGTGGGTAACGCGAGAAGCGCGTTGCGCATAAGCCTGTCGAAAGGTCATAAGATCCGCATCACAAAGTGCGGCAAAGCCGCTGTGGTGCGTTGGTTGACGTTAACGCTTACGCACCAGGAAGAAGAGAGCCCGGTGTCTGCACGCTACTCTAAAGGCTACCGCCGCCGCTGTAAAGCCGACCCGTCAGGGGCGCGATATATAGCATCCTGCGATAACAGACTGGCGGCAATAAAAGCGCAAGCTTATTTTTGTCGGAAAGATGACAGGCGTGGTAAATAAGCGAGACGATAATCCAGATGTGCTATTTAAATAGCATTGCGCTTTTCTGCGCTATTTAACTGAAGCGGCAGGGTCAGCAGAAATAAGATTATTCCTTAATAAACAACCTAATTCCCTCCAGCGCTTCGCTTTTATTAAATTTGCGCAATTGTGCTTAGCAACTATTATTAATTTCTGTAGCGTCCTGGCCAGGAAAGCAATCATCTGATTTGATAAGAGGAACCTGTAATGGCGATTAAAACACTGGTGGATCTCTTTATTCATGACCTTTCTGATGTCTACAGCGCAGAAAAGCAAATTACGCGCGCACTGCCGAAAATGGCGCGCGCCGCAACAGACGCCTCGCTAAAAGCGGCGTTTGAAGCGCACCTTGAAGAGACGCGCGGACAAATTGAACGTCTGGACCAAATTGTTGAAAAAACAGAAGAACTGCGCATCCGCCGTATGAAATGCCATGCGCTGGAAGGCTTAGTGGAAGAGGCCCAGGAGATTATCGACTCTGTTGAAGCGGGTCCGGTGCGCGACGCAGGCCTGATTGGCGCTGCCCAGAAAGTCGAACACTATGAAATTGCTACCTACGGCACGCTGGCGGCAATGGCGAAACGCCTGGGATTTGACGAGGCGGCAAAATTACTGGCCGAAACCCTGCAGGAAGAAAAAGCCACGGATGAAAAACTAAATGTGATTGCTGAGAAAACCAGCTAATTATCCGATGCGATGAAATCTGTATTTGCCGTACTCACATTTTAAAGAGGTGAATCATGTCACATGAAGAGAATTATCTGGCCTGGCTGAAAGATGCGCATGCTATGGAAAAGCAGGCGGAAAGCATGCTGGAAAAAATGGCGTCTCGTCTCGAACACTATCCTGATTTAAAAGCGCGTATTCAGCAGCATATCGAAGAAACGCGCCAGCAGCAGACGTTATTACAGTCCGTTATCGACCGTAACGATACGTCGAACTCCGCCTTCAAAGACGCGATGGGCAAACTCTCCGCGATGGGGCAGGCAATGGGCGGCATGCTGGCCGACGACGAAGTGGTGAAAGGGGCGATCAGCGGTTATGTCTTTGAGCAGTTTGAAATCGCCAACTACACCTCGCTAATCGCGGCGGCAGAGCTGGTGGGCGACCACGAAGGCGCGCGTATTTTCGAACAAATTCGTGAGCAAGAGATCGCGATGGCGGAATGGTGCCTGACGCATCTGCCGGATGTGACCCAGCAGTTCATGACGCGTGACGCAGCTGAAGGCGTTGAAGCAAAAAAATAATAACGCCACAGCCAGGCCCTCTTCTCAGAGGGCCAATCATCCCACTGGAAAGGAATGAGCAATGTTCAGACACGTTAAGAAACTGCAGTATACGGTCCGTGTTGAAAAGCCCAATCCGGGACTGGCTAACCTGTTGCTTGAGCAGTTTGGCGGTCCGCAGGGCGAACTCGCTGCGGCATGTCGCTACTTCACCCAGGGTCTGGGCGATGATGACCCGGGCCGTAAAGATATGCTGATGGATATCGCTACGGAAGAGTTGAGTCACCTTGAAATCATCGGCTCGCTGGTGGGCATGCTCAACAAGGGTGCGAAAGGTCAGCTGGCGGAAGGCACTGAGGAAGAGGGCGAGATTTATCGCAATATTACCGGTGCCGGTAACGACAGCCATTTGACCTCGCTGCTTTATGGCGGGGGGCCGCCGCTGACTAACTCTGCTGGCGTACCCTGGACGGCGGCCTATGTCGATACCATCGGCGAAGTAACCGCTGACCTGCGTTCCAACATCGCCGCCGAAGCGCGGGCAAAAATCCTCTATGAGCGTCTGATCAATATGACCGATGACGTCGGCGTAAAAGATGCGCTGGGCTTTTTGATGACGCGTGAAGTCGCGCACCAGATCTCGTTTGAAAAAGCGCTCTACTCGATTCGCAACAATTTCCCACCGGGTAAGCTGCCGCCGATTGAGCAGTATGCCAACGTCTACTACAACATGTCAGCGGGCGAAGGTGATATGCGCGGTAGCTGGAATGCTGATGAGAACTTCGAGTTCGTAGCCGATCCGGCGCCGGCCGTTGACGGCGGCGACGGTAGCGCTTCAGTGACCCTGCCGTCCGATCAGGCGACCGATCTCGCTAATATGGCCAGCCGCACCGCCTCCGATCCCAGCCTGAACCCGACCACCGGCGCAGAGCTTGGCTCAACGCTGGGCGAAGCGAATCAGCTCAGCTCGGATAAACCTCGCTCGTAAGCTCCGTTCGCGTCAGTCACTGCGCTGACTGACGCGATATCCCTCTTCTCAGATAATCTTTCAGTACAGGCTCAGCGCTGCATCCGCTTTCTCTGCTTAATGAAATTCTGGTTCAGGAAAATGTCCGCAGTCGTTCTGGCTGGCGGTGGTGCCTGGCTGGCAGGTTTGCTGTCGCGTTTCAGCGGAAGGTACGGGCTTTTCCGGCGCCACGGGGCCTGACTGACAGGCGCTAAGCAGAGTAATAAACAGGGCAAAGGCAACAAAACGCATATCCGCTCCTTGTGATGAGATGAAGTAAGCAAACAAACGTCGTTGGTCAGCAGCGTGACCAGAGGCGTACTGCTAAGTGTAGCGGGCGGCAGGAAAAGGTCGAAAAATCAGGCTGAAGCCGCCAGGCGGCTTGCAGGGCATTCAGGCTCAGAACAGGGCAAACATCAGGGCGACGGGAAAGCTCATTGGCCAGGTGGCGCCGACCAGAAAGGCGCTTAACGCGCGAATCGTCAGCTTATCCTTTGCGATAAAAAAGGTGATTAACGTGGCGATTGAAGCCATCACCGCATAGAACACCAGCATATGTTGATAGAGGCTCATTAATACTCCGCATCGTTATAGTGGTTTTGCTGCGCACTATGCGGAAAATCGTGATCCAGATCAAGTGAAAAGCAGCCGCGGAAATTAAAGAAATTGATTTGGCTGCGGCGATGGGGTGGTTGCCAGCGATTTCAGGCTGAAATTGGGCAGGGAAAACGCGCCGGGTCCTTCTGGCGCGAGGGCTGCACGCGCAGAGACGCGTGGCGAAGCCTGTTGTAATCAGAGGAAGCGCTGTTCAATGTCGCGCCAGCTTTCGACGCGATCGTAACCGGTTTCCTGCTGGTTTTGCGCCGTGCTGAATAATATGCCTTCGCCAGTAAACTGCGCAAAGTTCTGTGGATTGGCGTCGATCAAATAGTCTGCATTGAGAATGCCCTTGCTGCTGCAGCAGATAATATTCATCGGGCTGATAAACGGAAAATTGGCTTTCAGCCATTCCAGTTTTGCCGTCAGCGAGCGTGGAAACTCTACCGCCGCCGTAGTGATAAAGATTTCATATTCCTGTGCCAGGCGCTCAATGACGCGCTGCGCATCCGCTAAAGCTGGCAGTCCGGCGTAAAAACTCTCCTCGCCGATCAGCTCTTCAATCTCCTGAAACAGCGCCGGGCGCGACTGTTGTGGTTTTGCTGCGTCCAGTGAACCTGTTTGAGCCTCAGAAGAGGCGGCGTCAGGGCTAAATTTGTGGTTCAAGTCGATAATGACTTCATCCATCTCAATGGCGATACGTTTCATGTTTTCCCCTCGTCAATCATCATGCCAGGGCGGCTAGAATAGCAGTCGCGCGGCTCCGCTTGTAGTCTCTGAATAAACACCACGCAAACAGGTCACTAAATAAACAATTGAAGCGGGTTATTTGGCGGATTACTGTGAGGTGCGCTGGAAGCAGAAAAAAGAGAGGGGAAGGCCGCCCCGAAAGGCGGCACAAAGGCTTAACTTTGCAGATAGAGCGTTTTGATATCTTCCAGCGTGGCTTCGCGCGGATTGCCGCCGGTGCAGACATCGTCCAGCGCGGCCTGGGCCAGCGCCGGCACATCATCTGGATTCAGACCGACGTCGCGCAGCGAAGCCGGGATGCCCACGTCGCGGCAGAGCTGTTTGACCGCTTCGACGGCCGCCTGACGCGCCTGCGCCAGCGGCAGCGTATCCACCCCTGTTACCCCCATCGCGCGCGCGATATGGCGATATTTCTCGCCGGTGTAGTCCGCATTCCACGCCATTACCCCAGGCAGCAGGATCGCATTGGCGACGCCGTGCGGCACGTTATAAAACGCGCCCAGCGGGTGCGCCATACCGTGCACCAGGCCAAGCCCGACGTTGGAGAAGCCCATACCAGCCACATATTGACCCAGCGCCATCTGCTCGACCGCCTGCATATCGCCTTTCACGGAACCGCGCAGCGACTGGCTGATGATCTCAATGGCGTTGAGATGCAGCATATCGGTCAGCTGCCAGGCGCCGCGCGTAATATAGCCTTCAATGGCGTGCGTCAGCGCATCGATCCCGGTTGCGGCTTTCAGCGCCGGCGGCATGCTGGCCATCATCTCTGCGTCGATGATCGCCACCTTTGGAATATCGTGCGGATCGATGCAGACGAATTTACGGCGTTTCTCTTCGTCGGTAATCACATAGTTAATAGTGACTTCCGCCGCGGTGCCTGAGGTGGTGGGGATGGCGATCAGCGTCACGCAGGGATGACGCGTCGGTGCGAAGCCCTCCAGGCTGCGCACGTCCGCGAACTCGGGGTTGTTGATGATAATGCCGATCGCTTTGCTGGTATCCTGCGGCGAGCCGCCGCCGATGGCGATAAGATAGTCCGCCTCAGCCCGCTTAAATACCTCAACGCCGCGCTGCACCACGGCGATGGTGGGGTTCGGCACCACCTCGTCGTAGAGCGCCCAGGGAAGCTGATTTGCCTCCATCAGGTCGGTAACGCGCTTAACGGCGCCAGCGGCGACCAGCGCTTTATCGGTGACGATGAGCGCCTTTGTCAGGCCGCGCCGTCGAACCTCATCCGGCAGGTTACGGATGGCGCCTGCGCCAAAAAAAGCGGTCTCATTCAAAATCATTCGCTGTGTCATTTTCACATCCTTGCTTAACAAAATTCCCATTACCTTCTCGCTTAACCGCTCCTCGTTTCTGCCAACTTCGTCACATTCCCTGTGAAGCACAATTGATGAAAATCAACAAATTAGCGGTTGTTTGCCGCCAGCTGATTAGTTTCCAGCCCAGCCAGAGCCATTCCTGCCAGGCAAGTTTCTCATCCTCTGTTAGCCTCAATGGGAGCATTAAAGCTTTAACCAACGGAGGAAATGATGGCGAAACCGCAAAATCACGGCTGGAAACTGGCCTCGCGCCCGCACGGTAAACCGGTTCAGGAGAACTTCGAATTCGGCGAAATCCCCCTGCCCGCGCTGGAAGAGGGCGATCTGCTGCTGCGCACCATCTACCTGTCGCTCGATCCCTATATGCGCGGCCGGATGAGCGACGCTAAATCCTATGCCGAACCGGTGAAGCTGGGCGACGTGATGGTCGGCGGCACGGTGAGCCGCGTAGTGGAATCGCGCCATGGCGATTTCCAGCCGGGCGACTGGGTATTGTCGAGCGGCGGCTGGCAGGCCTATTCGGTCGCTCCCGCCTCTGCGGTGAAAAAGCTGGGTAACGACCTCGCTAATCCTTCCTGGGCGCTGGGCGTGCTGGGGATGCCGGGCTTTACCGCCTATATGGGCCTGCTGGATATCGGCGAACCGCAGCCTGGCGAAACGCTGGTGGTGGCGGCGGCGACCGGGCCGGTGGGCGCAACGGTGGGGCAGATCGGCAAGAAGAAGGGCTGTCGCGTCGTTGGCATCGCCGGCGGCGAAGAGAAGTGTCGCCATGCGGTTGAGGTGCTGGGGTTCGATCTCTGTCTGGATCATCATCAGGACGATCTGGCGGCACAGCTGGAAAAAGCCTGCCCGGACGGCATCGACATCTATTATGAAAACGTCGGCGGCAAGGTGTTCGACGCGGTGCTGCCGCTGCTGAATACCAAAGCGCGTATTCCGGTCTGCGGGCTGGTCTCCGGCTACAGCGCGACCGGGCTGCCGGACGGCCCGGATCGCCTGTCGCTGCTGATGGGCGACATTCTCAAGAAACGCCTGCGCGTGCAGGGCTTTATCATTTTCGACGACTATGGCCATCGCTACGGCGAGTTCCTGGAGGCGATGGAGCCCTGGGTAGAGCAGGGTGAGATTCGCTATCGCGAGCATATCATCGACGGATTGCAGAATGCGCCGACGGCGTTTTTTGACATGCTGGAGGGGAAAAACTTCGGCAAAACCGTGGTGCGCGTGGCGCAGGACGAAGAGTAAAACAGAGGGCCCGCCCGCAGGCGGGACCTTTTCTTATGCCGGGATCAGTTTTTCCTGCTTCAGGCGATCAAACAGCGCGAAGAGATCGTCGCGCGTAGAGTGATAGCCGGTAAAGCCCGCTTTGCGGCTCTTGCTCATATCGGTGAAAACCTCCATCGGACGGCCCAGATCGGCATCGGTATGCCACCAGGAAACCAGACGGTTGATATCCGCTTCGCGTAGCGAGTAGTGCTGCGCCACGGCTTTCCACTGCGCCTCGGCCTCTGTCATACGCTGTTCCAGCGGCTGGGTTTCATCTGGCATCGGCTGCGCCTCAATGCCAAAGTAACGGGCAATCTCGCCCCACATCCATTTCCAGCGGAACACATCGCCGTTTACGGTGTTGAAATCTTCGTTTTGCGCGCCTGGCGCCTGGGTCGCCCATTCCAGCTGCTCGGCCACCAGCGTCGCGCTGCTCATGTCGGTAACGCCGTGCCACTGCGCCGCCGAGCCGGGGAAGATAAACGGCAGGTTATGGAATTTGCACAGCGAGGCGTAGACCGCCAGCGTCTGTCCCATATTCATCGCGTTGCCCAGCGCAAACCCGATCACGGTGTGCGGGCGATGCACGCTCCAGCGATAGCCATATTTCTCCGCGCCGGCGAACAGTTCATCTTCCTGCGCGTAATAGAAATTATCGACCGGCTGGCGTCCCTGCTCTTCACGAAACGGCGTCATCGGCACCGCGCCTTTGCCATAGGCGTCGAACGGGCCGAGATAGTGCTTAAGGCCGGTCACCAGCGCAACATGGCTGCCGTTAAGACGCTCACCCAGCGCCTCGATTACGTTGCGCACCATTCCGCCGTTCACGCGGATGTTCTCTTTTTCCGTTTCCTGGCGCGCCCAGACGCTGAAGAAAAGCGCGTCAGGCTGGAGATCTTTCAGCGCGTCTTTTACCGAGTCCGCCGACGTTAAATCAGCGGTCAGTGCGTGGCAGCCCTGCGGCACCGGCGTGCGTCCGCGCGACAGTCCGTAGACTTCCCAGCCATCCGCCAGCAGGCGCTCCGCCGTTGCGGTGCCGATCACGCCGCTGATCCCGGCGATAAGTGCTTTCTTTGACATGCTTTTCTCCCTGGGGTTTGACAACAAGACAACAGAAGAGTGTAGACCGGGATTGGCGGGTAAGCTCAGCGCGAGACGGGGCGACTGTCACCCTTTACCCATACCAGCCATACCCTTTCGGCTCGCGTGAAAAGCCCGCGCGGCGCAGCGCGTCGATCAGCGGCGACTGCCCTGCGGGTTTGCCGTCGATCGTTTCCAGCGTAAAGCCAGACGCTCTCTCCCGACGCAGCGCGACGGCCAGCGCGGCAATTGCGGCGGCGTGCCAGCTCGCTTCGCCATAGCTCAGCAGCTCTTTGCCGCCCTGCGCCAGGTAGAGCGCCAGCTGACCGTGACAGAGCACTACCAGCGCGCCGCTGCGGCGAACCGGACGCGTGGCGGCGCTATGCGTGGGCCAGCGCAGCGTTACGCCGAAGGGAGAGGCGGGATCGACAGCGGAGAGCGCCACCGCCAGCGGATCGCGCGCGGCGCGTTCAGCAATAACGCGCAGGCGCTCAATGGTGGCGTTCTCCGCGAACTGCGCGCCGCCCAGCCCGGCAACGAAGCGGCCGCGCAGCACGCGCCCGGCATCCTCCAGCCCGCGCATCACCGGCTGCAGCGTCGGAAAGCCGCCCGGTACCTGCTCCGCCATTGCCGCGCTGCGCGTCACCACGCCCCAGCGGTCCAGCATATTCTCGGCCATTGCCAGCGCCAGCTGGGCTGGCGGCGCGACCGAACGATAAAGGCGCGACCAGCGGCCGGGCAGGGCGAGCGTGGCGGGGCGTCCCAGCGGCAGGCTGAGGCGGCCGCGTCGCGTGCGCAGTGAACGGGTCGGTTTTGACCGCGCGCTGTTCGCCATGCCGGTCAGCTGGCGCAGTGCCGCCCAGGTATCCGATGTGACATAGCCAGCCCACGCTAAATCCCACAGCGCGCTCTGGATCTGCGCCTCATCGACGGGCTGTTCGGCGGCGACCGCGGCGGCGATCTGGTGCGCGAACCATGCGCCGCCATCATCGAGCTGCCCCAGAATAGCCTCGTGCAGCGGCGTCAGACGCAGCGCGTCACTGTTCTGCGGCAGCGGCAGCAGCGTTTCCGCCGTAAACTCGCGCAGGTGCAGCGACACCAGGCCGTCGTTGTGGCCCAGCGAGCGCTCGCCTGCCCAGATAACCTCGCCCGCCGACAGCAGCTCGTCCAGCATCGCGGGCTGATAGTCGTGCACGCGCGACGGCAGGATTTGCGACTGCCAGATCGACGCAGGTAGCGCCAGCCCGGCAAGCTGCTCCACCACGCGCGCCACGCCGTTCACCCCTTCGTAACTCCCCTGCGCGACAGGCGAACGCGCTGCCTCGCCGCTTAACCCCTGTCGCTCCAGCAGCAGCGATACCCAGGCTTCTGGCGGCACCGGGCGCGTCGCCTCGCGCGCGACCTGCAAAGAGCGAACGCGCAGGCGTCTGAAAACCTCTTCGGCCACCCACGCATCGCCCCAGCCGGTCGCGCGCTCTTCTGCGGGATCGCCAAAATCGCCCTTCAGCAGTTTGCCCTGCGCGCGCAGGCGCTCCAGCGTTTCGCTGACCACCGCCGGGCCCAGCCCAAAATGACGCGCCAGCGCGTCGGTGGTAAAGGGGGGATGGGTGCGGGCATATCGGCCGAACAAATCGCGCAGCGGATCGGCGGCTGGCTGTAAAAAGGCGGCGGGAATATCTGCCGGTAGCGTGACGCCCAGCGCGTCGCGCAGGCGCGCGGCGTCTTCAATCGCCGCCCAGCGCTGTTCGCCAGCAATGGTGACGGCGATGGCGCGATGCGCCGCCACCAGCTCAGCGATGGCGTGCTCGGGTGCGTCGCCGTCGAAGCGGGCGGCCAGCGCCGCTGCGCTCAGCGGCCCCAGCTCGCGCAGCAGGTCGGCGACCCCCTCTTTGTCGCTCACCCTGTAGCGCGCGGCGAGGCGCTGCAGCTCTTTCGCCACCTGGGCCGTGACCCCGGCGTCCAGCAGTTCGCGCATGTCCGCCTGGCCAAGCAGCTCGCTCAGCAGGCCGCTGTCGAGCGCCAGCAGCGAGGCGCGCCGCTCCGCCAGCGGTGCATCGCTGGCATAAATAAACTCTGCCACGTAACCGAACAGCAAGGGCGCGGCAAAAGGCGACGGCGCTTCGGTGGTCACCTCGGCAAACTGTACGCTGCCGTTCTGAATGCGCGCCATCAGCGCATGCAGCGCGGGCAGGTCGTACACATCCTGCAGACACTCGCGCGCCGTCTCGATCAGAATGGGAAAGTCGGCGTAGTCGCGCGCTACCGCCAGCAGCTCACCGGCGCGCAGCCGCTGCTGCCAGAGCGGCGATCGTTTGCCAGGATTTCGGCGCGGCAGCAGCAGGGCGCGGGCCGCGCATTCGCGGAAACGCGCGGCAAACAGCGCTGAATGCGCGATGGCGTCGGCCACCTCGCGCGGCAGGGCGTCGGCGTCGAACTGAAACAGCTCGGCGCCCGGCACGCGCCCCTCCATATCGGGAAAGCGCGCCACAATGCCGTCATCGCTCGCCACGACAGAGGGATCCAGGCCCATCCTGCGGCGTATGCGCGCCGCGACCGCCAGCGCCCAGGCCGCGTGCACGCGCTGGCCCCACGGCGAATGGAGAATAACGCGCCAGTCGCCGGTCTCATCGCGGCAGCGCTCGATCAGCAGCGTGGCGTCGGTCGGCAGCAGACCTGTCGCCTCGCGCTGTTCCGCTATCAGCGCGTGAAGATTGTGCTGCGCGCTGGCGTCGAGCCCCGGCATCTGGCTAACCTCGCCAGACTGCTGCTCCCTGTCCAGCCTGCGTAAAAAGCGGCCGATACTTTCGCCCAGCAGCGCCGATCGCCCCAGCCCGTCGCCGCGCCAGAAGGGAAGACGCGCCGAGCGGCCGGGCGCGGGCACCACCACCACCTGATCGTGGGTGATCTGCTGAATGCGCCAGGAGGTGGCGCCGAGCGTGATAATGTCGTTTACCCGCGATTCGTATACCATCTCTTCATCCAGCTCGCCGACCCGGCGCGATCCCGCCTGCTCTTCGCCCTCAGGCAGCATGACGCTGAAGGATCCTCGGTCGGGAATGGTGCCGCCGCTGGTGACGGCAAGGTGTTGCGCGCCGGGACGAGGCGTCAGCAGATTCGCGTCGCGATCCCATATCAGGCGCGGACGAAACTGGGCGAATTCATCGGAGGGATATTTGCCCGCCAGCATATCCAGCGTGGCGTCAAACAGGCTGCGCGGCAGGTTGCGAAACGGATCGGCGCGGCGCACAACGGCGAACCACGCATCCACTGAGAGAGTATCCATCGCTACGGCGGCGACCGTCTGCTGCGCCAGCACGTCGAGCGGATTCTGCGGCGGCGCAACCGGCTCCAGTTCGCCGCTCAGCATACACTGCACAATCACGGCGGCGTCGATCAGATCGCGCCGCGTGCGCGGAAAGACGATGCCGCTGGAGGTGCCCCCAACCTGATGGCTGGCGCGGCCGACGCGCTGTAGCGCGCTGGCGACCGACGGCGGCGCGCCGACCTGGATCACCAGGTCGACCGTTCCCATATCGATACCCAGCTCCAGACTTGAGGTGGCAACGACGCAGCGCAGCTCGCCAGCTTTAAGGGCGTCTTCGATGTCACGTCGCTGCTCTTTCGAGACCGAGCCGTGATGCGAGCGGGCGAGGGTGGCTGACGCGCCGTCGCTGCGTTGCCCGGTGCCGCCGTTAAACGAGTCCCAGGCGTGGGCGGGCTGCGCCAGCGCCTCGGCATCGCTGAGGCTGGCGGCGTAGCGTTCATTTAGCCGCGCCGTCAGCTTCTCCGCCAGGCCGCGAGAGTTGGCGAATACGATGGTGGCGCGGCGCGCCAGCACCAGCTCAAGGATGCGCTGTTCGATGTGGGGCCAGATGGAGCCTGACGCGCTGCTGGCGTCGGGCGCGCCGCTGCTATCGGGGCGTCCTGGTATATCGGTCATATCCTCGACCGGTACCGCAATGCGCATCTCCAGCGCGCGCGAAGCGGGCGGGTTGACGATCAGGGTTTCCTGCACGCCGCCGAGAAACTGCGCGATGCGCTCGACAGGACGCACCGTGGCTGAGAGACCGATGCGCTGCGCCGGCTCAGGCAGCAGCGCATCCAGCCGCTCCAGGCTCAGCGCCAGCTGCGCGCCGCGTTTGCCGCCCGCCACCGCGTGCACCTCATCCAGGATCAGCGTCGTCACGCCGCGCAGCGCTTCGCGGGCGCGCGACGTCAGCATTAAAAACAGCGATTCCGGCGTGGTGATCAGGATATCGGGCGGCGTGCGCTGAAGTTTTGCCCGTTCACTCGCGGGGGTATCGCCTGAGCGCATGCCCACCGTTAGCGTAATCGCCTTTTCGCCGCGCGCGTGGCGCTGCTGGTAAACGCCCTCCAGCGGCAGCTGCAGATTGCGCTGCACATCCGCCGCCAGCGCTTTAACCGGCGAGATATAGAGAATGCGCGTGCGCGTGGCTTTCTCCGGCATCGCCTGCGCGTCGCGCTCGCGGAACAGCGCGTCAATGGCGTGCAAAAACGCCGCGAGGGTTTTACCCGAGCCGGTCGGCGCGATCACCAGCGCATGCTGGCCGCTGGCGATGGCCTCCCAGGCCGCCGACTGCACCGGCGTGGGCGCGGCGAAGGCGTGCTGGAACCAGCCTTGAGTCGCGGGAGAAAAGCGTGAAAGCGCAGCAGCCTTAGCAGACATATCAGATTGAAATCACCGTGTTAGCAGGGAATGCCTAAGCGTAGACCCTGGCGCTAAGCGCTGCGCGGTGAAAAGAGCCCTCAGGTTTTCCTCTATGTTCTGTTCTCATTTTTATGCCGGTTCCCGCTGTGGCTTCCATACTGAGGGTTCAGCCACTTAAACGGAGAGAGTTCATGAGATTAGCAAGCGCTTTTCTGCTGGCAACACTGCCAGCGGCGAGTTTCGCTGCCGCGCCGCTGTTTGCGCTGCAATCGCAGGATTTTACGGATAACGCCTTTTTATCGAAATCCTTCGCTGGCAATAACAAAAGCAGCCCCGCCTGTACCGGCGAGAACGTCTCGCCTGCGCTGAGCTGGTCGAATGCGCCGCAGGGCACGAAAAGCTTCGCGCTGCTGGTCACCGATCCCGTCGGGGCCAAAGGCCTCGGCGTCACCCACATGGTGGCCTACAACATCCCTGCCGCCACCACCGCCTTCGCCCAGGGCGATCTCACCAAAGGCAAAGGTTATACCGGCGGCAAAAATACGCCTGGCACCAACGCCTGGTATGGGCCATGCCCGCCGGTTGGCAGCGGGATGCATCACTATAACTTTGTTTTCATCGCGACTGATTTGCCGACTCAACAGCTTAAGGCGGGTCTGACACATGAAGAGCTGGTGAAGCAGCTAAAAGGCCATGCGCTCGGCGCCGCCTCGCTGGTGGGGAGGTTCAGCAACGATCCGCAAGAGTAGAAGAGAAGGGCGCAGGCCGGTAACGGCCTGCGTCGCTTGGGCGGATTAACTGGCCGAGACGTGCTTTGCCGCCGCCATGTTCGCCATGCGCACGGCGTCAGCGAGACTCTGCTGTGCCGCCAGCGCGCGACAGAGCACGCCGGTAAAACAGTCGCCAGCGCCATGAGTGCTGATCAGCCGAATCTTTTCTGCGGGCTGGCTGAGCGCCGACGCGCCCTGCTGGCAAAACGCGACGCCGTGTTCGCCAGCGGTCACCACCACCTGACGAAAACGTCGGGCAAGCGTCTCGGCGGCTACCATTGCTGAAGCGAGATCGCCTACCACGACGCCGCACATGTCGCGTGCCTCTACTGCGTTGACCACCAACAGATCGATACAGGCCTCCAGCGCGGGTTCCAGCGGCCGTGCGGGCGCCGCGTTGATGCAAACGGGAATGCCGCGCGCCTTCGCCGCCGCTGCCGCCAAAAGATTGGTTTCGGCGGCGATTTCATTCTGTAGGATCAGCATCGCGGCGTTGCGCCACAGCGGCTCGCTGCGCAACGCGTCCGGCGCGATATGCTGGTTGGCACCCGACACCACCACCGCGCCATAGTCGCCTTCCGCATCGCTGATCGCCACGCTCATACCAGATGCGATGCCGTCCGCCACCTGCACGTAGGCGATGTCGACGCCGCCCGCCTGCAGAGCGGAGAGCAGAAACCGGCCCGACTCGTCCGCGCCTACCGCGCCGACAAAATGCGTCTCTGCGCCAGCGCGTGAGGCCGCCAGCGCCTGATTACCGCCTTTGCCACCGAACTTATAGCGACAGGCGGTGCCCATAACCGTCTCGCCCTTTTCCGGGCGATGGGGCGCGTCCAGCATGATGTCGTAATGCAGACTGCCGACGACGACAATTTTACTCATGGTTAGAATTCCCGAAGATCCTGAACCGCATGCTGAGTCTTCATTAAATTCCGCTCCGCGCGCTTGAGGTCTTTTTTGGCAATTGCCACAAACAAGGCATCAAGAATATTAAGCTGCGCAATACGCGAAGCAGCGTTTTCCCCAAGCAGATGCGATCCCTGAGAGGTTGAATTAAGCACCACATGCGCGTTGCGCGCCACTGGCGACTCGGCGTAGTTGGTGATGGCAATGACCTTAGCGCCGTTGCGCGCTGCCAGTTTTACCGGGTCGTTCACGGCGCGCGTGGAGCCGGAATGGCTGATAGCGATAACAACGTCGTCGTCGGACAATACCGCTGCGGACATCAGCATGATATGGGCGTCGTCATAGGCGGTGGACTTGATGCCGATCTTCAGCATCTTGTGCGAGAGATCGCGCGCCACCGTCGCCGATCCGCCCACCGCATATAAATCGATATGGCGCGCCTTAAAAATAATATCCGCCGCGCGATTGAATTCAGAAATATCCAGAATCGACATCGTCTCTTCTATCGCCTGGATAGAGGTTCTGAATACCTTCGCGAGTAATTGTTCCGACGAGTCGTCTGGTTCGATTTCCGCGTGCAGACCGGCCACTTCAGATTCGTTGTAATAAATTAAACCGCTTCTGAAATCCCGGAATCCGGAGAAGTTAAGCTTTTTAGCGATCTTGACTACCATCGCCTCGGAAACATTATTCTCCAGCGCAATCTCTTTCAATGAGGTGCGCTCGCTAATGTCCGTGCGTGCAAGGATCGCCTCTACCACGCGCCGCTCAAGCGGCGTCAGCTGTGGAATGCGCATCCGGATTTGAGCGCCAATGGCTCGCGGATCTAGCTTCATTAATTGCCTCGGGTCGCTCTGTCGATCAACATCGCTATGATAATAATCAGACCGGTGGCAAGCAATTGATAAAAAGCCTGAATATTAAGCAGCGTCAGACCGTTACGTAGCGCGCCGAGAATTATGACGCCGATGAGCGTGCCAAAAATGCTGCCTTTTCCGCCCATCAGTGAAGCGCCGCCAATAGCCGCCGCCGCGATTGCGTCCAGCTCCCACAGGTTGCCGATGGTAGGCTCTGCTGCGCCCAGACGCCCAATCAGAATCAGCGCGGCCAGCGATGCCAGCACGCCGGAAATCACGTAGACCGTGACCTTGGTGCGCTTGACCGGCACGCCCGCAACGCGTGCTGCCTCTTCATTACCGCCGATAGCGAGAATATATTCACCCAGCGGCGTTTTATTCATGACTATCCACAGCGTGAGCGCGAGAAGCGCGACGATGACAATAGGTACAGGAATGCCGAACAGCGTGCTGTTAATCAGGCTGCGAAACGACAGCGGGATACCGAATACCGGGCTGCCGCCGGTGTAAATCAGTGCGATGGCGCGGAACAGCGACAGGCCGCCGAGCGTGACGATAAAAGGCTGAAGACCCGCGTAAGCGATAAGCGATCCGCTGAACAGGCCGCACAGCGCGCCGATGCCCAGCGTAGCGAGAATCGCCATTGGCACCGGCACGCCTGAGATCATGAGGGTGGCACCCAGCACCGCTGAGAGCGCCGCCGTTGGCCCGACCGAGAGATCAATACCGCCGGAAATAATCACCAGCGTCATGCCCAGTGCAATTAAGGCATTAATTGAAGACTGCTGCAGAATATTCAGCAGGTTCGGCAGGGTAAAAAATACCGGGGACAAAAAGGAGAAGGTGATAATTATTATCAGCAGTCCAATTAAGGTGCCTGCGTCGCGCAGATTAAACTTTAACAGCGACGACACGGGCGTCGTCGCGCGTTGGGTGGTTTGCGTCATCATAGTCAGGGCCTTTTTTTAACTCAGCAGGTGAAAAGGTTAAACGGATTCCAAATCGTTAATGGCGTAGCGGGCGATGTTCTCTTCTGTGATAGCGTCGTCGGTCAATTCCTTCGTAATTTTACCTTCGCGCATCACCAGCACACGGTCTGAGATACGGATAATTTCCGTCATTTCCGAGGACACCACGACGATCGCTTTACCAGCCTGTGCCAGTTTTTCAATCAGGTTATAAATTTCCGATTTGGCGCCGATATCGATGCCGCGCGTCGGCTCATCAAATAAAAAGACGTTGGCGTCTGCCGCGACCCAGCGACCGATAATGACTTTTTGCTGATTGCCGCCACTCAGGGTGCCGATGGTTTTTTCTATATCAAGCGGACGCAGTTTCAGATCGCTCATTACCTCTTGCGCCGCCTGGTTCAGTTTCTGCCTACTGACAATCCAGGCGCGGGTGAACTGGCGCAGTGAAGGCAGCGCCATATTCATCTTCACCGCACGCGCTTTAATGATGCCCTCTTTTTTGCGATCTTCTGGCACCAGGCCGATCCCGGCGCGGATCGCCGCGCTGACGTTGTGGTTGCGCACCGGCTGTCCGTTGACAAACACGCTACCGCTGCTGCGTTTGTCGAGGCCGGCAATTAGCTTCAGCAGCTCGGTGCGTCCCGCGCCGACCAGCCCGGCGATGCCCAGCACTTCGCCAGCCCGAACGCTAAAGCTGGCAGGCGATATTTCGCTGCCGCGCGCCAGATTCTCTACCCTTAATACTTCTCGCTCAGTTACCCAGGCGTTGTGGGCGAGCTTTTCGATTTTGCGTCCAACCATGCGCGCAACGATGCTCTCTTCGTTCTCGTCGCAGATATTCACTACGCCAACCTGGCGACCGTCCCGCATAATAGTGGCGCGATCGCAGACGCGAAAAATCTCATTCATCTTGTGAGAGACGTAAATCAGCGAGACGCCCATGGCTTTCAGGTCGGCGATCAGCTCGGCGAGGCGATCGAACTCACGCGGCGTCAGGCTTGAAGTCGGCTCATCCATCGCGATGATTTTCGCGTCATCCAGCAGCGCGCGCGCGATTTCAACAATCTGCTGCTGAGACACCTTAAGGCTTTTGATCGGCGCGGCGGGATCGATAGTGGGATCGAGCTGTTTAAGCAGCAGCGCCGCGCGCGCCAGCTGCGACTTCTTATCGACCCACAGGCCACCCGCCCGGGTTAGCGGCCGCCCGAGGAACATATTCTGCGCCACGGAGAGCTCCGGCACGTGCTGTAGCTCCTGATGAATCATGGCGATACCGGCCTGACGCGCGCTGAGCGGATTTTTCATCTGCACCGCCGCGCCATTGACGCTGATCTCGCCACTGTCCGCCGGCCGCACGCCGGAGAGGATATTCAGCAGCGTCGACTTGCCCGCGCCGTTCTCACCAATCAGCGCATGCACTTCACCCGGCTTCACGGAAAAGTCGACATTTTGTAAAGCGGCAGCGCTGCCATAGGTTTTGCTGATGCCACGCATCGTTAAGCGATACTCTTCCATATCCCCTCCGCCTGCATTACTGCTGGGTTAACAGCTGACGCAACTTGTCGTTGTCTTTGGTGGAAAATGCCTCGACGTTTTCTTTGGTGATCAGCGCCTGCGGCGTTGAAATTACGCGCGATAGCTTCTGCCCGTTGACAAGCCGCAGCATTACGTCCATCGCCACCTCGCCGGTCAGCACCGGGAAGCTGTCAACCGTGCCGGTCAGCTCGCCGCGCTTAATTGAGGCGTAGGCGTCGGAGATACCATCGGTACCAAAGATTTTGGTCTGATCGGCCTTGTTCAGTGAGCGCACCGCCTCTACCACGCCGAGCGCCATGGTGTCGTTGTTGGCATAGAAACCGATGAGATCGGGATGCTGCTGCAAAATGGTCGATGCGGCGTTAAACGCCTGTTCGCGGCTCCAGTTGGCAGGCACGCTGGCGACGATATTAAATTTACCGTTCGCCTGCAGCGTCTCTTTAAAACCGCGCGTGCGCTGGCCTGCGGCATAAACGCCAGGCTGACCTTCGATCACCGCCACTTTGCCGCCCTGCGGATAGTGTTGAATGAACCATTTGGCGACGCGTACGCCGTTATCTTTCTGCACGTTGCCAACGTAATAGCGCGCGTTCGGCATCACCGCGTCGTTAACGTTAACTACCGGAATATTCTTGCCGTTGGCGCTTTCCAGCGCTGGCTCAAGGTTGATATCGGTCTGCGGCGACACCAGCAGACCGTTAAACCCCTGCGAGATTAGCGTTTCTGCAATAGAGAGCTGGCCAAGCTGATCGTCTTCGTTAGCGGCGGCCTGATAGGCGACGGTAAAGCCATATTTTTTTGCCGCGTTCTGGTAGCCCTCGCCGAGAGAACGCCAGTACTCATTGGTCAGGGTTTTCGACACGCCGCCAATTTTCAGCTTACTGTCCACTTTAGGCAGCGCGCCATATTTGCTGTCGAGCTGGGTCCAGTCGGTGCGATCGGGTTCGGTGTCGGACTGCAGCGGCGCCAGTTCGGCGGCATACAGGCTGCTGCAGAACAGCGAAGAGGCGAGTACAGAGAGTAAGAGTTTTTTCATGTTATTATCCTGCGTTCTCGTAGTAGGGAGGTCCTGGTGCAAGCGTGCGTCAGCGGTTATCTGGCGAGCATAATGTCGTTGACGATCTGCTGAGAGGTGACCGCATCCTGACGGCCGATAGCGTCGAACAGCGCGGCGTTGTCGTTGAGCTGCTCACACAGTTTCAGCAGACGGGTGACCGTGGTGATATTGGTTTCGGCTTCACGCACTGGATCGAGTCCGCTGGCGTCCGGGAAGGTGTCGAAATAGTAGGCGCCCTGATAGCCGTCACGCTGCATCTGCCAGAGAAATTCCAGCGTGGCGCGCGGATTCACCGAGCCCGCCATCAGACCGTCGTCACGCTTGCCCCAGCCGTCATTGAGATCCAGTCCCAAAAGGCGAGAGCGACGCGCGACCATCGCTGCCGCATAGGCAGGAATCTCGTTGGCGAACAGCACGTGAGCGAAATCCAGCGTAATGCCGAGATTAGGGCTTCCGGCTTCCTCTACCGCCAGCAGGCAGGTCGTGACGTTAGGAAAGATGCTGAAGGCGCGCGGCTCGTTAGGCTTATATTCAATGCTGACGTCGATGTCCGGCGCATAGTCGGCGACTTCGCGCACCGCGCTTACCGCGTCTTCCCATATTTTTTTGTAATCGGCCTGGAAGCAGTAGTCGAAACCATCCTGCCCCATCCACAGCGTCATCAGGCTGGCGCCGAATTCGCGCCCAGCGTCGATGCCGCGCTTGGTTAATTCAATCGCCTCGCGGCGCACTGCGGCGTCAGGGTGGGTAAAGGCGCCGATTTTGAACTGCGGCGCATCCCAGCGCATTTGCATGCCGTTGACCGCTAACCCGGCGTCAGCGATTGCCCGACGCATCGACGGGATGTCCTGTGTAATATGCTGCGGGTAGTTCAGGTCAAGGTGCGTCAGGCCATTAACGGTTCCGGCACGAGCAATCATCTGCAGCACCGAGGGCTTGCCCTGTAAATTCGGCCAGTAGCGATGTGCGCCAGAGGCAAAGGAGTTCAGGCGTGTTGCGAATTTTAATTCCGACATGTGAGGTCCTTAACCATTTGTGAAGTACTTTCTTTTTTTACAAAATTTCGTGAAGTGGTATTTTTATACGCCTGCGATTTTTTTATACAAGAGGGGCGGCGGAACAAAAGTGTGTTTTGCGAGGGCGCTCACGAAAGTGCAGGCAGCGACTGGATAGGGCGGTGCGAGACGATACGACAAAAGGACAAAGAAAAGCCCGTACCAGGAGAGGCAGGAGTTTAAAAAAAGATAACTGATAACAAAGATGTGTTTATTCGCTTATTTTCGGTCGCCGATAATATTTGGGAGGCTTACATGAAAGGTTCCATGGTGAGGAAAAAAGATTCCGTTGAATAAGCGTCAAAAAATCATCCTTAATAGTCGATCATCAATCAGTAATTTTCTTAATGTTGAGGGCAAAGTAAAAAATCGCTTTTACTAAGGTTAAACAGATCTCAATCATTTATTGCGCAGTTTTTTCTGATGAGGGCCGACGACTAATTTTGCCGCCTGTTCGACCCGCTTCAACCACACGTTCACGGCAGCTTGTCACGTTGCCACTGCCCGGCTGAGCGCCTTTTCGCCCCGCCCCGCGCGCTCTTTCCGGGGTTTCCGTAACGTTGCCTGGACCACCGCGTCGTTGAAACATATTGCACCCCGCCCAGTGAAAACTCTTCAGAGACGAATAAATTATGAAATCAGTAGCGCAATATTTCAATAATGCGCAGCGGAGGCGGGATTTAATTCATGGAAAGGATTAATAGTCGGGTTAAATATGGCGTGTCTAATCTGTTCATAATAATTAGATTAAATGGCACTTCTGTACGCTTATCAATCGGCTGTACAGGATTTCTGAAACGTTACTTCGTGAAGGTAATCACAGAATAATTACCGCTTTTCCGGGGGGTTGCGCCTGAGTTGGCGTTAACCCCTGGTGCGTCTGGCAGACAAACCGCTGAGAAAAGCAGGGTGCTCTACACAACGATGGCGGCAGGTGTGCAATAAGCGCAGCGGGAGGTGCCAGTCGTCTATACTTGATATAACCGAAGCGAGAAACAGCAAGCAAGATGAGGTGACAATGAACGAAGAGGCCGAACGCCAGCTGTTTGAGCGCTGGATCCGCAGCGATGCGTTTTTTGAGGAGCGCTGGCTCAGACGAGACAGCTTCAGAGGCTATCGCTACCACCTTGTGGAAAATCGCTGGAAGGCGTGGCTCGCGCGCAGCAAACTGAGCCCGTAATTTCTTGCCGCGAAGCGGCACCGGCAGGTTAAACAGGTTTTCAGCCGAAAGCGCCACCTGTTTTCACCCTTTTTATTTCTGTAAAAACGGCGCTCTGTTAAGCAGTATGTTTAAAACATAAACGCCGCCCTGCAAAAAAACAATATTATGGCAAAGTAAATTTTTATTAATTGAGCCCGGCGGGCACAATTTTGTGATGTTTCTTTTTATCATTTTTGGCTGAAAATAAACGCTGGCGCCGGAGTATCGGCATGCGCGCGTTAAACTTTAGTTTTAAACACTAATAAAACCTTATCCTCCAGCCTGGCTTAATGAGGCACAAGTTGCGGGCAGGCAAAAAATCATAAGTCATTGTTTTTTATGTCAAATAACTGGTTTGGCTTAGTTGCATCATGCAATAAATATCGTCTGTATATTCAGTGGTAAATCACCGTTAGCAATCTATACTCCCTTTTCGCCACTTGTTTTGCCGTGCGTTTCTAAAAGAAGGCGTCGCAAAGTATTAGCAGTTCAGCCTGATTGCCGATTAAAAAATTAGCCCGGCTATTTTTTACTTATTACCCGTGTCCACAGTCAGACTTACCCGGATGGAAATGATGAAAAACCTGCTCGATAAAATTAACCTGCCCGTTAAATTTCTTATCCTCGGCTTATTCGCCCTGATTTTGTTTGTTTTACCGACAACGCTCTTTATTCAGAGCGGAAATCAGCTTATCGACGCCAAGCAGCGTGAGCTGATCGGCGTCCCGGTGGAAAAACAGATGCTAAAGCTGCTGAATCTGCTCCAGCGGCATCGCGCGGAAACCGCCATCGCTATTGCGCAGAAAAAGCCCGATAACCCGCCGCGCATGGCGCTGGTAGCCGAGATCAACAGCCTGTCTGAGACAATTCAGTCGGCGCTACGCCAGCAGGATGCCAGCGCGCAGCCGCTGCAGCGTCTTGATAAGATGACACAGGCGTGGACGCAGCTGCAGAGCAGCATCAACAGCGGCTCGCTCTCGTTCGCCGACAGCCTGACCGCGCATGCGCAACTTATCCAGATCATGCTGAGCGCCAATCTTGACGTGCTGGACTATTACGGCATGTCGCTTGATAGCGATTTGAATACCTATCAGCTGATCACCAGCATTTTTAACCGACTGCCGCAGCTCACTGAGACGCTGGGGCAGATCCGGGCGGCCGGCGCCTCCCTGCTGGGTTCTGGCACCCTCTCTGAAAGCGATTACAGCCGCATGTCTTTTCAGGTAGAGACGGGGAAAACGGCGCTGGAACAGTTTAATGGCAACCTGCAAAAGGCCTACGCTATTGAACCGGCGCTGACTGCAGATTTCAGCGCCGTCGCGCAGGAGGCGGAGCGCCAGGCGCTCGACGCCCTGCAGCTGGCCGAGCGCATTTTTGTCAGCAGAAGCGCTAGCGTCGCGCCGGTCGAATATGTCCAGACCTTTACTCACGCCATCAACCAGTTCAGCGCGCTCGGCGAGCAGAACAGCGACCGCCTGACGCAGATGCTGCAAAAGCAGATCGATACGCGTCGCCATGCGCAATTTATGCTGCTGGCTGGTCTGCTGGCGGTTGCGCTGGTGGCGATTCTCATGGCGCTGCTGATCAGCCGTTCGGTGACGCGTCCTCTGCAGGCGGCCGTTCGCCTCGCCAGCCAGGTGGCGGCTGGCGATCTGACCTCGACGCTGCACATTGGCGGCAGCAACGAAATGGCTGAGCTGCTGCACGCTCTGATGAAGATGCAGCAGCACCTTGCCCGTCTGGTTTCCGATATCAAAAGCCATGCGGCCACCATCGCGACCTCTTCCGAAGAGATAGCTCAGGGCAATGGCGATCTCTCTTCCCGCACTGAAGAGCAGGCCGCGTCGCTGGCGCAAACGGCAGCCAGCATGGAACAGCTGGCTTCAATTATTCAGCAGAACGCTGACAATACCCGCTACGCGTCGGATAAAGCGGTTTCCGCCACCCAGGCGGCCCTGATGAGCGGCGAGGCGATGGATTCGGTTATGGAGTCGATGCGCAAAATCCGCGGCAGCTCCGGTCAGATTGAAGAGATTACCTCAGTTATCGACAGCATCGCCTTTCAGACCAATATCCTGGCGCTCAACGCCGCGGTAGAAGCCGCCCGCGCCGGCGAGTCGGGCAAGGGCTTCGCGGTGGTCGCCACGGAGGTGCGCGCGCTGGCGCAGCGTTCGGCCAGCGCGGCGAAGGAGATCAAAAGCCTGATTGAGCAGTCGGTCGGCCAGGCGCAGGAAGGGATGAACATGGCGCAAAGCGCGGGCGAAAAAGTGAAGCAGAGCCTGAGCGCCATCGAACAGACCTCGCAGCTGATCCGTGATATCTCCGCGTCGTCGGCAGAGCAGAGCAGCGGCGTTTCGCAGGTGAATATCGCGGTTAATCAGATGGATCAGGTGACTCAGCAGAATGCGGTGCTGGTGGAGCAGTCGGCGGTTTCGGCGGACGATTTGGCTGAACGCGCTGGGCAACTGCGTCACATGGTCGCGGTATTCCGTACGATCTGAAGCTGCAGCAGCGCGTCAGCAAAACGGCAGAAAGATTTCTGCCGTTTTTGCGTAACGCAACCGGCTGTAACCGCTATGCTTATGGACCATGCCAGAAAGAGCAGAGGTAGGTTTGTATATAACAGAGGTCGATGTCGATCGTTATGCGCTTGAATTAAGACGCATTGCAGCAGGGTACCAGACAGGCGAAAAATTGCCGGATGTGAAAAAGAAGGTTGACGGGCTGATCGATACGCTTAAAACCGCGCTGACCAGCGACGCGCAGCAGCAGGTGCAAGCCTGGAGCGAGCTGGCGGATGCCTTGAGCTACTATATGAAAAACACCGCCGATCCCAACTGGACGACCATCATGGCCTACGCCAGACGAAAGGTGAACCGCAGTAAACAGAACGCCATGTTCAGACGTAAACGCTTCAAGGATTAAACCGCCTGCGGCGGTTTTTTTCTGCCTGCCGCGTTTCTCTTCGCGCCTCTTGCTGACAAATTCCGCAATCTTGCTCGGGCTATACTCTCCTGCTTCACCGCAGTGCAATGTTGTTATGCAGTAATGGTTTGATGCGCAGATTCACCCGCTATTTACCCTCAACACGCCGTGTTACCGGCATCGGGAGATCATTATGAAGAAGATTGGCATCAACGGTTTTGGACGGATTGGCCGTCTGGTTTTAAGACGTATTCTTGAGCAGCAGGAAGCGGTGGAGGTGGTGGCGATCAACGATCTCACCTCGCCCGAGATGCTCGCCTACCTGCTGAAGTATGACTCCAACTACGGCGCATTCCACGGCGATGTCAGCGTGGATGGCAACGCGCTGCGGGTCAACGGCAAGAGCATCACCGTTTTCGCCGAGAAAGAGGCGAAGAACATTCCGTGGGGATCGCTGGGCGTTGATGTGGTTATCGAATGCACCGGTTTCTATACCTCGGCGGAAAAAGCGCGGGCGCACCTGGACGCGGGGGCGGGCAAGGTGCTGATCTCTGCGCCGGCCGGCGAGATGAAAACCATCGTCTATAACGTCAACCACGACACCATCAGCGCGGAAGACAACATCATCTCCGTCGCCTCCTGCACCACCAACTGCCTGGCGCCGATGGCGAAAGCCCTGCACGACAATTTCGGCATCAAGGTCGGCACCATGACCACTATCCACGCCTACACCGGCACTCAGGCGCTGGTGGATGGGCCGCGCGGCAAAGATTTCCGCGCCTCGCGCGCCGCAGCGGAAAATATTATCCCGCACACCACCGGCGCGGCGAAGGCGATTGGGCTGGTGATCCCAGCGTTGACCGGCAAGCTGAAAGGGCATGCGCAGCGCGTGCCGACCAAAACCGGTTCGGTCACCGAGCTGGTGTCGATTCTGGACAAGAAGGTCACGGTCGATGAGATCAACGCGGCGCTGAAGCGCGCCTGCGAGAACAACGAATCTTTTAAATATACGGAAGATCAGATTGTCTCTACCGACGTGATCGGCGTGCCTTACGGCTCCATTTTCGATGCGACCCAGACGGAGATCAGCGAAGCGGGCGACCTGCAGCTGGTGAAAACCGTCTCCTGGTACGACAACGAATATGGCTTCGTGACCCAGCTGGTGCGCGTGCTGCACCTTTACGTCGCGCTGTAATCTCCGGCGGGCTGCTCAGCCCGCCTTATTTCCCAGCTGCGCCTGCAAAAAGTTCAGCAGCACGCGGTTCACCTCGCTGCGCTGACGATGCTGCGGATAGACCGCATTCAGGCAGAGCGGCGCGGGCTGATACGCCTCCAGCACGCTCACCAGTTCGCCGCGCTTTAGCGCTGGCTCGACGATAAATCCCGGCAGCAGCACCAGCCCCAGCCCGGCGATCGCCGCATCGCGCAGCACCTCGCCGTTATTGCTCAGCATTGGGCCCTGCACCGTCACGCTCTTGCTTTTGCCCGCCTGCTGGAGCTCCCAGCCGCTCAGGGCTTCCCGGCCGTAGCGCAGGCAGGCGTGCTGAGCGAGGTCGTCCGGCGTAGCGGGCGTGCCCGCGCGCGCGAGGTAAGCGGGGCTGGCGCAGATCAGACGACGCTGCTCGCCGAGGCGGCGCGCAATCAGGGTCGAATCCGCCAGCGCGCCGATGCGAATCGCCATATCGAATCCTTCGCCGATCATATCGACGTAGCGATCCGCCAGCTCAATGTGAAACTGCAGGGCGGGATGCTGCGCCAGAAACTGGGCGATAAGCGGCGAGAGGTGGCTCATGCCGAACGACATCGGCATGCTGATGCGGAAGGTGCCGTGCAGCGCCTGGCGTCGGGTCGACATCGCCTGCTCTGCTTCATGGATGTCGTCGAGAATGCGCTGCGCATGGGTCAGGAACAGCATGCCCGCTTCGGTCACCGAAAGCTTGCGCGTGTTGCGGATCAGCAGCTGCGCATCAAGCGATGCCTCCAGCGCGGCCATACGGCGGCTGACGTACTGCTTGGAGAGCATCAGCTGTTCCGCAGCGGCGGTGAAATTGCCTGCATGGATCACGGCAACGTAAATACGGAGATCTTCCGTCTGCATATTGTCCACTTATTTGTGACAGTGATTGCTGTTTCAGCCAGTTTTTGAGGATTTTAGTTTACGGTATTGTCTGTTCCATCGGAAGGGCACAGGCGCTTCCCCCTTAACAACACAGGAGCAGACCATGATTGAGCAACGACTGTCAGAGCAACGCGGCCATGGCGACCACGGCTGGCTGAATTCACGCCACACCTTTTCGTTTGCGAACTACTGGGATCCGAAACAGAGCGGCTTCTCCGATCTGCTGGTCATCAACGACGACCGGGTGGCGGCTTCGCGCGGTTTCGGCGCGCATCCGCACTCCAACATGGAGATCCTCTCCTACGTGCTGGAAGGGGCGCTGGAGCACAAAGATTCCATGGGCACCGGTTCGGTTATCGTCCCCGGCGACGTGCAGCTGATGAGTGCGGGCAGCGGCGTCACCCACAGCGAGTTCAACCATTCGAAAAGCGAAGGCGTGCACTTTCTGCAGATCTGGATTGTGCCGGCGGAGAAAGGCACGCCGCCCGGTTATCAGCAGATTTCGGTACCGGAAAGCGAAAAGCGGGGTCAGCTGCGCCTGATTGTTTCGCCTGAAGGTGAGGAGGATGCGCTGTCGGTGCGTCAGGATATGCGCCTTTACGCCGGTCTGTTCGATGGCGATGAGCAGCAGACCTTCCTGCTGGATGAGACGCGCTACGCCTATATCCATGTGGCGCGCGGCAGCGTGACGGTGAACGGCGTGCGGTTTAATGCGGGCGACGGGGCGCGCGTGCGTTACGAGGCGAGCCTGACCTTTAGCGAAGGCGATAAGGCTGAAGTGCTGCTGTTCGATCTGCGTCCCATCGAGGTGAATCATCCGAGCCGCTGATGACGGTTAAAAGCGAGTATCCTGTCAATCAAAGCAGCACGTCGCACGGGCGACGTGCTGCTTTCACCTATTTATCGTCCCGCTCTTCCTCTTTCTCCAGCCCAAGCGGCACCTCATGATCCAGCCTGTGCGGCTTCAGCAGCTGAATATCCAGAATCACATAGGTCATGGTGGTAATAAACAGCGAGATCACGCTGCCGATCACGCCGCTGGTGGTGAAGGTAAAGAAGTTGTACATCACCACCCAGGTCACGCAGATAAACAGCGCCAGCGCAACGTTAATCGCGGAAAAGGAGTAGTGCGTGGTGCGCGGGCCGAGATCCATGATCTGCTTATAGAGATTGCCGCCAGCATACTTCTCCAGCAGCACGATGGAACGCTCCCAGTTTTGCTGCCGACGGGCGCTGCTGCGGGTAACGAACAGAAACAGCAGCGACAGAAAAAAGCCGGAGAAGGCGACCAGCACCGGCACCGCCTGCAGTGCGTAGTTGAGGCTCTTATGACCGGTGGTGCGCGAGAGATCCAGCGTCAGCGACGCGCCGAGCGCGGCATAGAGAAAGACGAACAGCGCCAGGAACAGCGCGTTGCGCTTCCAGTCGCTCTCCACTTCAACGGTTCGCTGCGCCCGCGCGCTTTGCAGCGCCTGGCGTATTGATTCCGCCTGCGCGGAGCCGGGCGCGATCGTCTCTACCGGCTCGCCAAAAAACGTGTGCAGAAACGGCTCATCCGCTTTTTCAATTATCATTGCTTTTATCCCTACAGGTGTGACGCGAAGGGCACAGTGTAATGGAGGGAGGGCGCAGGGCAAAGCGCGGCCTGTTTACCTGCAGCAGGGGCGCTTGTTACGGGTCAGGCGACAGCCTCTGATTGACCCGCTCGACACAATTTCATGAAATGACTGAGAGCAGGTAAGTCAATGCGAACGGCCGCTCATCCCATAATCAGATCAATAGCGCTGGCATAGACCGCTTTCATACCATCAAGGGCTTCTTTTTCCGATTTTCGCAGTTGCTCCAGGATGCTCTCTTTTCGAATCTCTTTTCCTGAAGAAATCAAAGACGAAACCGCGCGTCCAATCGCTAAATTAATTTCATCCATTGCCTGTGAGGTAGCTGCCTTCGTGCTGGTGGCTCAGGCGTGGCAAAAGGCGTTAAGGAAGGCGGTTAACGCTGTTAATAACACCGCTGCTAAAAAGAGCGGGCAATAGAGTCTGAGCGTTTGACTAACGGCGGTTTAAGCCAGCAGAAAATAGCGTGCAATTTTACTATAGAATTCGAACAACCTGGATAAATGGTTCTATGTCGGGCGTCTCGTTCTGCCTATATTAGGCCATACGGCGATAATGCGTTTTACAGGTGCTGCTGGATGGGATAACCCAGCCGGGGCTATTACGCGTCCTGGCGCAATGAATTTTGGCGGTGGAGAAGCGAAACTCTTTGTCGAAATGAAGCAGCTGGCTGCTGCGGCCACCGCGACGATAGAGGCAAACTGGTATGGTGAAGGCGGAACGCCTGTTAAAGAGATTCGAATAGTCCACAGTTGGCAGCAAATTTTATTTATGTGAAAGTGGGGAAATATGCGCGCCATACTGCGGTTTTACTTGAGACGAAGAGTACGCCGCGAATCTATTCAGGTTCGCCATTTTATTTCACTCAGGCTAAATCACAATTGTCAAATATCGAGGGCATAACTGGTAACGTTGTTATGCCGAAGAAATGGGCGATAAATTCTTGTTCATACCAAGGTAACGGATTCGGCATGGATCTCGATTCCGGCAATCTTCTACTGATGATTAATAATATACGCTCAGTTTCCGCATCAACCCGGATACCAATCTGTGTTAACGGTGAACTAAAGTTCATTCAGTATCAGGACTTTGCTGAAGCGGTGCGCATACTCCAGTTTAAATACGCGGGACTTCCAGCGCCTTCTACTGATGCATATAGCCTTGTATTTTGTACAGACACTACTCGCAAACCGGCTATGCAACTGCTTTATGCCAGTAACAATGGATTATGGTATCCCGTTCATAATCCTACTGACTCATGGCGACCAGTACAAGGGAGACATAAAGGATGTCCTTTATTGCTAAGTTTATTCCGGATCCGATGATGATAACCGATGATATGGGTGCTTCAGATGGCCTCGGATATTACGATATTTTATTCTCGTTTTCTTCTGTACAGGAAATACTTGAGAAGGAGCCTCAGCAAGTTGTATGTAGTTATACGTTGCAGTTAGGAGATGTAATACTTAATTATCGCTTCAATACTCCTGTGCCTATAACGGCAGCAATGCTACCCCGGAGGCCGCAGAAGCGGCTTTAAAGACCTATCTGGACTGGATGCATTGCACGGCCACAAACGGCAATAATGGCGAATAGCGGAATTTATCTTTTATTATCATTATGTTATCTCAATTGATCGATGATACTGATCAATGAGGTGTAATTGATCGATAGAAACGATTAGAGCCAGTATTGGATAAGGTATATTTTATCCGTAATCAAGGAGATGATTATGAATCGAAGGAATGTTTGGATATTTATATTCATGGCATGTCTAATTTTCTGGGCGATAGCGCTCCTCCTCCTTTATAAAGAAATAACGAAATATCTCCATTGAGGACTTTGTTTATTTAATTGGCTAATACCAGGGCGCCCGGCTTATGCCGGGCTTTTTCATTTCTCAGGCAGTCGGCCTTTCATTCCATGCGTCAGTGTATTGGATGTTGCCATCAACAATTTTCCATGTGATTTTTTCATATTGCAAACTGACGCTTTCTATATGGTTCAGTTTGTCATTTCCCGCCAGTTTAACGTTAGGTACACTACAATTAACGCCAGTGACTTTAACGTTTTCCATTAGCACGCTGTAGTAACAAACCTCCTGTCCTGCATGATTTACGTGATAGAATTTTATCTCTGCGCTTTTTAACGTCTGGCCCGTCGCGGCGGCCTTATATAAATAGGGCGTTGAACTATCAACCTCTTTTTCAATCATCATTGCCGAATGCTGCCGCGTGGCAGTGATTTTACCAGTAGCATTATTAACGGGCAGATTTATCCCATGACTTAGCCCGATAATCTCTATGCTACCGTCCCGATCCTGCACGTCTACAGAGCCTTTAATGTCTGCGCCGCCGTCATCTTTAAGCCACATGTATGGAGGAATTGGCATTTTAGTTACTCCTGATTTTTTTAATTAATTTCAATATGATAATAAACATTATAATTGCGGATAATATCGACAGGCCGATATCACAGAAGAAAATTAAGTCATCAAAATTATCCTGACTTGAATAGCCGTAAAGCCACTCAGAAAACCTTGAGGAAGTTTCATAGCTTATGAAGTTGGAAGAGTTAATAGCTATTGCGGATATACAGAATAATAATAAAAACAGGATGCACTTTAAAATGCACATTGCAATCCGGCTAATAATATTACGGACACGTAGTAGATGCATCGGCCACTACCTCAATCCAGCCTCTTGCCATTAAAGAACGCATACAGGGAACTTGTATTGGAGCGGTTCTTAATAACGCATTCCTTATCATTGCATAGTCAGAATCATGCGCAATAGTTATACATCCTTTTGAGATGGTACCGGGATGGAGTCGAAATAATCCCCGATGAACGCCATCAACCCAAGTTCCGTCGTCGATTCCTAAGTCGTCACGATATAAAGCAAACCAGTCCGAATGGCCGAATTGGGCGCCGTCTTTAATTTTATTAAGTAAATCTTTAGCGCCAGCAATTTTGCGAGAAATAAAACCGCCTTCGCCACGCTCAACAATCCAGTATTTACCTGGAGGAATTGGCCCATTAAACGGGACTGCCCTACATCCACCATGATTACGGTAAATACCATTACCTGAAAACGCCATAAAGACGCCAACACCGTATAGATTAAACGGTGCGTAATCAGCGCCGTTGAGAAGAAATTTCCCATGTAGTGCCATGCTTGATCCTTAAGCAATTAGAAGGAGAAGGGAGTGGTTAGCTGGCAGCAGGACGGATAGTGATGATATGTCCTTGACAGATAGCGGCCAGCTAACCGATTTTCAATATCATGCTAACTGCTTATCAAGTAAACAGTTGACGTCTACGCTTTAAGCCCCATTCGATAACTGATGTAACATGAAAAAATCCTGGTCAGTTTTTACTGTGTTTATATGCAGTATTTTCTTTGGGGGGAAACATGCTACGTGAATACGAAAAAGAAACTGCGCTTAGAAACGCGATCAAACGAAACCAGCAGGGCCGCTATATCGTGACTACGGTGAATTTCGTCAAAGAACTGGCGAAGCTGAACTGGCACTTCACGCTTAAGGAGGCGAACCGCCAGGTTGAGATTTACACATCAACCTTTCGAGATGTCTCAACAAAAGAGGGTGAAGAGAGAACATTCCAGGTATTCAACCGGAACGGAGCAATCTGATCATGGGCTTCCAGTCTCTAGCGCAGGACTATATCGAGCGTCGGCTCACTGTTAGTGATCTCGTAGTACATAATCCTGCGTCAACGCTAATCGTTGAGCGCGACGATGGCTTGAGGTGAATGACCGAAGCGCACGCGTTGCTGCCGGCGATAAAGTCGCTCTGCTATATCAGGGTGAGCCAATGCTAGCTCAAACTGCTACGTTAAAAACCCAAAGTTTTAATTACCTCTAATTGCTAGCGGACCAAAATCAGTTATCAGAACCTTCACGTTAAACCTGAATTCAGTTCGTGGCTTGCTCTCCGTCGCTTAATACAGGCTGGTGTTAGCAACGTTCGCTTCTGGCACAAAGCGGACAACCGCGTTAAGAGAAGTTTTCTCGATGAGTATCGACAATGCTTTGCGCATTGCTTGCAATGTGTTTGAGAAATTGACCGTACTGGCAAAAGTCAATTACAAGATCGTGATCGTCTAACGGGATTACTGCTCACTTTGATTGATATAACAATAAGTTAAAATGGGGCATAGCGGGGGGCATAGCTTTCAAACATGGAACATGCTTTGGGGCATAAGCAAGGAGTGATTAGCGTTCCTGTAATACCAGGTAACTCTTGGTAAAAAAAGCATTAACCTTTATTTTCAGATGGTTATGGAAAGTGGTGCAACTTTTCTGAAAAAATCGGGCACGCGTGGCGCTTTATAACAAATTTGCAATAAGGGCCTTGAGAAATTTTTACATCATCGCGACTGGCACAACTGACTTTCCTTGCCTGGCAAGGGTTGCGACGCGCTTTTAGACCGATGAACAACACAGTAAGGAGGAAAGCTTTTGCCAGAGCATTATAACTTCGCGCTATAACATATGCCTTTCCATTATCGGTCAGGCCCGTTTAGAGGTGTTATTTTAAAGCTCTGTAAATACAACATAAGTGACAAAGCGATGGCGTCACATATTATTGATTTTCTTTTAATTGGCAACAATTTTGGTACACCAGAAATGCGCGACGTCTGGTCGGAGCAAAACCGACTCAGGCAGCAGGTACGGGTAGAGGTTGCGCTGGCGCAGGCAGAAGGCGAGCTTGACGTCATTCCGGCGCAGGCGGCAAAAACCATTGTCGAGCGTGCCGACCCGTCGAAACTGAACATTGACGACATCGCGCAGCAGGGCGCGCAGATGAAACACTCTCTGATGCCGACGCTGATTGCGCTGCAAAAACAGTGCGGCGAGGCGGGCGAGTTTATCCACTACGGCGCCACTACCCAGGATATCGTCGACACCGCAACGGTACTGCAGCTGCGCGACGCGTTCGCCATTATTCAGCGCGACGCGACTCAGCTGGCGAACGAGCTCGCGGTCGTTGCCAGGCGCTATCAGCATACGCCGATGGTGGGCCGCACCCACGGCATGCAGGCGCTCCCGACGACCTTTGGCTTTAAAGTGGCCGTCTGGCTGGATGAGTTCCTGCGCCATCTGACCCGCCTTAGCGAGATCAAACCGCGCGCGCTGACCGGCAACATCAACGGCGCCATCTCTACCTACGCCTCCTTCGGCCCGTCAGGCCCGGAAGTAGAAAAGCGCACCCTTGATATTCTCGGGCTGGCGACGCCGACTATCGGCTGGCAATCGGCGCGCGACCGCTTCTCGGAGTTCGCCTCCGTGGCAGTGCTGATCAGCGGCACGCTGGGCAAAATCGGCAACGAGCTTTACAACCTGATGCGCACCGAGATCAACGAGATTGAGGAACCCTTCTCCGCCGGCAAGATCGGCTCGACCACCATGCCGCACAAGCGCAACCCCGCCGCGCTGGAAGGGCTGGCCAGCCTGACCGCGCCGGTGCTGAAAAGCGCCGCGCTGATTTATGAATCGATGCATGTCGAGCACGAGCGCGACGCCATGAGCTGGCGCGCCGAGTGGATCGCGCTGCCGGAAATCTGCATTTACCTCTCGGCGCAGCTGCAAAACGCCATCGCCATTCTGCGCGGCATGACGGTGAACGAAGCGCGCATGCGTCGCAACCTCGATATGCAGGGCGGTCTGCTGCTGTCGGAAAAAGTGATGTTCGAACTGGGTAAAAAGATGGGCAAGCAGACCGCGCACCACCTGGTGTACGAGTGCGCCATGCACGCCTGGGAACAGCAGCGCGACTTCAAAGAGACGCTGCGCGCCCATCCGCAGATGGACAACAGCATCAGCGATGACGAACTGAACCGCTGGCTCGATCCGGTGAACTATCTCGGTTCGGCGCCGCGCAAAGTGGATGAGGTGCTCGCTGCCGCGCAGGCATCAGGTTTGCTGGAGATGCGGGCATGAGCGACAGCTTTCGCCAGCTGACCGAGGCCGATACCGCGGCCTATTACGCGCTGGTGCACGCGGCCTACGCGTCCGCGCGCGACCTGGGCATTAAATTCGATGCCGCCACGGCCGATGCGGCGCAGATGCAGCGCCATATCGCTACCCACGGCGTCTACGGCATGTTCCGTGACGATGAACTGGTCGCGTCGGTCACGCTGCGCTATCCCTGGGGGCCGCTGCCTGGCCCGTTCGGGCTGCCGCATATCGGCTGGTTCGCCACCGCGCCGCACTATCGCGGTCAGCGGCTGGGCGTGAAGATGCTCGACTGGCTGGAGCAGGCGGTGCTGCGCGATCAGCTGCGCGCACCGGCCTATTCCCTCGGCACTGCCGAGAGCCATCCGTGGCTGATTCAGCTATATGAGGCGATGGGGTTTGAGAAGGTCAGCAAAAAAGACCTCGGCAAAGGCCATATCACCGTGTACATGCAAAAAAACCTTCATTTACCGCACGCCCGCTAAGCGCGGCTGCAGACAAAAAACCAGGGAGATCACCATGAAAAAAGGGTTAATCGCACTGTCCGTCGTTATGGCGGCCTCACTGCTTAGCGCCTGCGACAACAGCGACAAAGCGGCCCAGGGCGGGTCCGATGCCTCCACTATCCGCGTCGGCGCGACCGGCCTGAGCTTTCCCGGCGCGTTTAAAAAAGATGGCAAGCTGACCGGATTTGACGTTGAGGTCACCGAAGCGATCGCCAAAGATCTCAACTACAAAATCGAGTGGGTCACCTCTGACTTTAGCGGCCTGATGGGCCAGCTGGAGGGCGGCAAGCTCGATACGGTGGCCAACGTGGTGGCGATCACCCCGGCACGCCAGGCGAAATATAACTTCTCTACCCCTTACAGCTATTACGGCAGCCAGATCGTCACCAATAAAAGCAACGCCAGTATCAATACGCTGGACGACCTGCGCGGCAAAACCATCGCCGGCGTGCTGGGCTCTAACCACCTGGTCAACCTGAAAAAAGCGTTCGGCGATAACGGCGTCACCATCCGCACTTACGAGAGCCGCGACGGCGCGATGAGCGATGTCATCAACAACCGCGTACAGGGCTACGTTAACTCCGGGCCGATTCTGCTGGCGGAGATCAACCAGAAAGGGCTGCCGCTGAAGTTTGTCGGCCAGCCGCTGGTGGTCGAGTCGGTCGGCTTCCCGTTCCACAAAGATGAGAAGGGCGACAAGCTGCGCGCCGCGTTCGACAAAGAGGTCGATGCGATGCGTAAAGATGGCCGCCTGAAAGCGATCTCGGAAAAATACTTCGGCGAAGATATCACCGCGCAGCCGTCTCACTAAATCTGGCGTTTACTTGTCAACGTTTGCCACCGCCGGGTGGCAAACGTCGTTAAGGGCTTTTTATGAATTTCGATTTTAATTACCTGCTGAAAATCTCGCCGCAAATCCTCAGCTATCTGCCGGTCACCCTGATGCTGGCGGTGGTGTCGATGGCGTGCGCTATGGTGATCGGCCTGGGGCTGTCGCTGCTGCGCAACAGCAAATCCACGCTGGTGAGCAAGCTGGTCGAGCTCTATATCTCGCTGTTTCGCGGCATGCCGTCGCTGGTGCAGCTGTTTATTATCTACTTTGGCCTGCCGCAGCTCTTCCCGGCGCTGACCGGCATGTCCGCCACCACCGCCGCGATTATCGGCTTTAGCCTGAAGACCTCAGCCTATATGGCGGAGATCTACCGCGCGGGTCTGGCGTCGGTGGATCCCACGCAGATGGAAGCGGGGCTCTCTATTGGCATGCGTCGGACGCAGATCTATCGCCGCATCATTCTGCCGCAGGCGCTGCTCAACGCGCTGCCCGCTACCGGCAACACCTTTATCTCGCTGATCAAAGATACCTCGGTCGCCTTTGCGCTGGGCGTTTCGGAGATGTTCGCCGAAGGCAAAATGATCGCGGCGGAGTCGCTGCGCTACTTTGAAACCTTCCTCGTAGTAGGTCTGATTTACTGGCTGGTGATTATCGGTTACGCCCGCCTGCAGGCGCTGCTGGAGAAAAAACTCAGTCACTCACTGCAACGCTAAGGCTCTTATGATCAGTGTAAAACAGCTCAATAAACGTTTCGGCGACAAAGTGGTGCTGGACGATATCAGCCTGACCATCGGCGAAGGCGAAGTGGTGGCGATTATCGGCCCGTCCGGCTCCGGCAAGTCGACCCTGCTGCGCTGCCTCAACCTACTGGAAAAGCCGGAGTCCGGCGTGATCCAGATTGGCGATGTGGCGCTTGATACCGCGAACTACAGCGCGAAAGAGGAGCATGCGCTGCGCGGACAGACCGCCATGGTGTTCCAGAACTACAGCCTGTTCCGCAATAAAACCGCGCTGGAGAACATCACCGAAGGGTTGATCATGGTGAAGAAGATGCCGAAAGCGCAGGCCAGCGAGACCGGCATGCAGCTGCTGGAGCTGGTCGGCATGGCGCCGCAGGCGCATCAGTATCCGATCACCCTTTCTGGCGGTCAGCAGCAGCGCGTCAGCATCGCGCGCGCGCTGGCGGTGAAGCCGCGCGCCATTCTGTTCGACGAGCCGACCTCCGCGCTCGATCCCGAGCGCGTGCACGAAGTGCTGCAGGTGATGAAGAGCCTGGCGCAGCAGAAAACCACCATGGTCATCGTCACGCACGAGATGCAGTTCGCCAAAGAGGTGGCCGACCGCGTCATTTTTATGGCGGATGGCCATATCGTTGAGCAGGGCCCGGCGGAGCAGGTGATCAGTTTCTCCGACAACCCGGTGACGCGCCGCTTTTTGCGCCAGATGACTAACATCGAAACGAATGATGATTTCAATATTTAAGCGTGCCGCCGCATACGTTGCCGCAGGCCGCCGCACTGGAAGGAGATAATATGAAAGAGATCCGCGAGCAGGATCGGGCGCTTGCCAGCCAGATCCAGGCGTTTCGCCACGACATGCACCGTTTTCCCGAGCTGTCGAACCAGGAGTTCGAAACCACTAAAAAAATCCGCGCGGCCCTGACCGCGGCGGGCATCCGCATCCTTGATCTGCCGCTTAAAACCGGTCTGGTGGCGGAGGTTGGCGAAGGAGCGGGGCCGCTGGTGGTGGTGCGATCCGATATCGACGCGCTGCCGATCGAAGAGGAGTCGGGCGTCGACTTCACCTCCGAGAACGCGGGCGTGATGCACGCCTGTGGTCACGACTTCCACACCTCTGCCGCGCTGGGCGCTGCCATTCTGCTGCAGCAGCAGGCGGCGTCGCTGAAAGGACGCGTGCGCATCCTGTTCCAGGCAGCCGAAGAGACCGGCCTGGGCGCGCCCGACCTGATCGCCACCGGCGCGCTGGACGACGCGGCGGTGATTTTCGGCATCCATAACGATCCGACCTTGCCGGTGGGCGTCGTGGGCGGCAAAGAGGGCGCGCTGACGGCGGGGGTCGATCGCTTTGAAATCAAGGTGGCGGCCAAGGGCGCGCACGCGGCGAAACCGCATGAGGGCAACGATCCCATTATTATCGTGGGACAAATTATCAGCGCGGTGCAGACGCTGATCAGCCGCAACGTGCCGTCCGATCAGAACGCCGTGGTCTCGATTACCCAGATCCACAGCGGCAGCACCTGGAACGTCATCCCCGATACCGCTTACCTGGAAGGTACGGTGCGTACCTTCAGCAGCGAGGCGCGCGCGCTGATCGAGCAGCGCTTCCGGGCGCTGCTGGACGGTCTCGCCGCCGCGTTCGGCGCGCAAATCGAGTTATTATGGCACGCCGGCCCGCCTTCGGTGGTGAATACCGGGGAGTGGGTCGATTTTGCGCTGGAGCAGGCGAGTGAGGTCGGGTTCGAGGCGCGCCGCATCGAGGCCAGCCCGATTGGCGAGGACTTCGCCTTCTATCAGCAGAAGATCCCCGGCACCTTTATGATGGTCGGCTCCGGCGGGCCCTGGGCGCTGCATCACCCGAAATTCCGCGTTGACGATAAGGCGCTTTTCCCGACCGCACAGTATCTGGCGCAACTGGCGGTTAACGCCCTGAACAAGCTCGCCTGATTCTTTTGTTATCCGGGGCGAACCCCTGTGGGTTTGCCCGCTCATCCCACATTTCCGCGTTCAGCTGCTTAAGTTTCAATCGCCCACGCCGATAAGGTTTTTAACAGCGCTGCTGTTTTATTCGCCTGTATCCGAACAGTGGGGAAACCAATAATGAAAGCGGATCGCGTTCCGAAAAAGAGATTAAGTACCCGCGCCATGATGCTGCTGACCGGCGCGTTGACCATCGCCACCGGCTTCGCCGTCACCATCGGCGTGCTGAGCTGGCAGTCGGGCCAGGCGCAGCGCACGCTGGCGGAAGAGTACCTGCAACAGATTGCGCGCAGCAAGGCGCTGGAAGTCGCGCAAAGCCTTAACCACGCGCGCGATGTGGCGCAGAGTCTGGGACAAAGTATCATCGCGCTGCCGAATGCCGGCGTGCAGGATCGCCACGTCGCCGACAAGCTGACTGAGTATGCGCTGCGCAACAACCCCGATTACCTGTCCATTTCGGTCATCCTGGAAAAAGACGTTTTCGACGGACGCGACGCCGAGTTCGCCGCCCAGAGCGGCCAGCCGCCGGAAGGGCGCTACGCCTGGTTTGTCGATGTCGATCAGGCAGGCAATTATAAAATGCATCCCCTGACGTCCTATCTGACGCCCGGCCAGGGAGATTACTATCTGGTGCCGCAGCGTACCCGCAAAGATTTTCCGACTGAACCCTACAGCTATGCCTATAACGGCGTGCCGACGCTGCTGACCTCAATTACCACGCCGATTATCGATCGTGGCAAACTCTGGGGCGTGGTCACCTCCGATATTTCGCTGGCGAAGCTGCAGCAGCGGGTCAATGAGATCAAACCCTGGCAGGGTGCGGGCTACGCCATGCTGCTCTCCAGCGGCGGTAAGATCGTTTCTTCGCCCGATAAAGCGCAAAATAACCAGCAGTGGAAGGGCGACAAAAGCCACCTGACCACTGCGGTGACAGAGCAGGAGGATGCGCTGCTCGGCGAAAAATCGCTGATGACCTGGCAACCGATTGCTATCGGCAACAGCAGCAACGTCTGGTATCTGGGCGTTGCTGCGCCGCTGGACTTAGTGATGAGCGGCGCGCGTCAGCAGCTGCACAATGCCCTGTGGATGATGCTGGCAAGTATTGTGCTGGTGAGCCTGCTGCTGGGGGTGGTCTTCAGCCGCATCGTGCTGCGTCCGCTGGGCGGTGAACCTGCCGACGCGGCTGCCTTTGCGCTGGCGGTGGCGGATGGGCAGCTCAATACGCGCATTCCGCTAAAGGCGGGCGACCAGAGCAGCCTGTTCTATGCGCTGCATACCATGCAGGCGCGGCTGATCGCGATGGTCGGCCATATTAAAGAGACCAGCGCCTCGGTGCGTGACGGCGCGGAGGAGATCGCCAGAGGCAATATCAACCTGGCGTCGCGTACCGAGCAGCAGGCTGCCGCGCTGGAGGAGACCGCCGCCAGCATGGAGCAGCTGACGGCAACGGTGAAACATAACGCCGCCAATGCGCATCAGGCGACGTCGCTGACGGAAAACGCCTCGCAGACCGCGCGCAAAGGCGAGGCGCTGGTGGGCGAGGTGGTCCAGACCATGGCGCAAATCAACGACAGCGCGCGCAAGATTGGCGATATCACCGCCATCATCAACAGCATCGCGTTTCAGACCAATATCCTGGCGCTTAACGCGGCGGTGGAAGCGGCGCGCGCCGGCGAGCAGGGCCGCGGTTTCGCTGTCGTCGCGTCTGAGGTGCGCAACCTGGCGCAGCGCAGCGCCGCAGCGGTAAAAGATATCGCTTCGCTGATTGAAGAGTCGACGCAGCGCGTTGACAGCGGCGTTAGCCTGGTGCGCCATGCGGGCGACACCATGCTGGAGATTACCCAGGCGGTCACCTCGGTGCAGGCGATTATCGACGAGATCGCCACCGCATCCGACGAGCAGAGCCGCGGCATCAGCCAGGTCTCCGTGGCGGTTAACGAGATGGACAGCGTGACGCAGCAGAACGCCGCGCTGGTGCAGGAGATTTCCGCCGCCGCCAGCGCGATGGAGGATCACTCCTCGCTGCTGGCGCAGTCGGTCGAACAGTTCAGGCTGGAGGGGCAGCCTGCGTAACACCCTGCAAAGAAGCAGCCTGAGGGCTGCTTTTTTGTATTGGTACCTCAACCGGCTCAGGCCTTTGCTGAAAGCGACAACTTCAGCAGGAGGATGGCGTTCAACCGCCGCAGCACGCCAGGAGGGCAGGCGCGGTTTAGAAAGCATCTTCAGGCCATCGCGCGCTCATTCCATGTGTCGCGGTAGATAACATTCCCGTCGACATATTTCCATGTAATAGCTTCATAGCGCATCTCCAGCGTTTCCAGATGGGTGCTGCTTATGGCGTTAGGTGCAAGGTAGGGCGAAACGGTAGTGATTTTTAGGTTTTCCAGAATGATATTGAAATATTCGACTTCTATACCCGCTTCCAGAATACGATACATTTTCATCGTCGCTTTCTTCATCGGGCGCCCTTCACATACGGCGCGATAAAGAATCGGGGTAGTTCTGTCAAACTCTTTTACTATTGTGACTGGTCTATGAATACGGGTGCTCGTTAACTTTCCCCAGTTCGGATCTACTGGAATAGTTAAGCCGTGAGAGAAAGACTTTAACTCGATAGAGCCTAAGCGCTGTGGCATTGTACAACCACCAATAACAGGTGATCCGTTTTCATCTTCAAGCCACAGGTGTGCGGGAGTAGACATAGTATTTCCTTATAAAGATGTGATCTTACAAAACTATTACCATTTTATATATCGGCCAAATATAAAAATAATTAATATAGTGAATACACCAACAGGCCATAAAGGCCCCTCTGGAAAGACTTGAAAAAAAATAACCGCAAAAATGATAATGCAAAGTGGTGGCCCATAAAGCGATAATAGCTGTTGAAACAGCCATAAAAAAGCCTTCTTAATAAATAACATTTTTGCTACCCAATCATTCTTTTGATGATGTTGGCAATGTCTGTATCTGATGTTCTTTCAGCATTAAGCGCGTGTGCACGAACAAATAATGGCTCCACCAGGAAATAAAGCATTTCAAGTTCATTAGCATAGAGAGTTGAATAGAATGCAGGATAGCAAATGCGAAGATGCTCAGCGCTATCAGCCGCCTTTTGAACAATGCCATATAATCCAGATACAGTTACTGCGACCCCTACTGTACGCCCAGCTATTGCTCTCATGTCAAGGTTAAGATTCATCCCTATAGAAACACAGGTAGCCGTAGCTAAAACGAATCCAGATTTGGTTAGAGAGTTTACAGCAATATGAATATTAGCGGCCATTAGAATATTTTTGATGTGCTCTAATTGCTCTTTTTCTTTATTTCTGAGCACTTCATCAAAATATATCATCAAGATTTCATGTATGACATCTCTGTTTTGAAAAAGATGGTTGAGGCCTTTAATAAATCTGACATCTTCATTCTTTTGCTGCTTACAAACCTCCTGATATTCTTCAGTAAAACATGAACTGTAATAAAGCGCGCGCTTTGCGCCTGCACCAATCGAGTCTATCTGATTCGAAACAAAATCGCCTACGCCTGCTAAAGCATGGTCGAGTTTTAAGGCCAGTATGTTATTGGATTGCAAATAACGGATAATTTCCTCTTTATAATACATAGCCCTCTCCTTTTGGCTGTAGAACCACTGGGTTTACTCTCTCTTAGCTCTGGGCTTCATGGCAAAACAAGGACAGGTACCCAGAAAGCCATGCTAAATATAAGGTTTTTATGGTTAATATGTAAACAGCGAAATTGTCCCTGGGCTGGTTGACGTTAAAAGCGGCGCGGCGCGGATGCTGGCTTACCAACGCCTCGCGCGCCTCGACGCTAAACTCGTCGTAGCCGATACCCGGCACGTCCGTTCTAACGTCTGCGGTGTATCGATGCCTGTTCACACAGATATCCGCCGCGCCGCGTATAAGCTCTGCCCGTTAAACGAAAAACGCCCCGAACGGGGCGTTGTCAGAGATTGACTGCAAAACACGAGCTATCAGCTGCTCAGGTCTCCAGCTCTACTTTAATCCAGCCCGGCTCACGCTTATCAAACGCCTCATAAGCCTTAATGACCTCTTCAATCGGCTCGGCTTTGGTCAGCACTTTGGTTGGATCGATAACGCCGCTGCGCGTCAGCTCCAGCAGAGAGGGGATATGGGTATGGTGGTTGCAGTTGCCCATTTTGAGCGTCAGGTTCTTGTTCATCGCTTTGCCGATGGGGAAGATCTCCGCCGTGGGAGGATACACGCCGATGATGCTGATGCGGCCCGCCTTTTTCACGCCCGCGATCGCCCACTCCAGCGCCTGGGTCGGCGCATCGCCCGGCACCCAGTTGCCATCCTGCGGATGGGTTTCCGGCGCTACCTGCTCTACTTCCTGAGCAAATTTCTCCGCTTTCTCTTCGGCTTCCTCGCTGGCCGGGCCGTGATGAGCGTGCTGGCTGTCAACGCCTACTGCGTCGATGGCGCAGTCCGCGCCGGTGCCGCCGGTCAGATTTTTGATCGCCTCCACCGGATCTTCGCGTTCGAAGTTAACCGGGAACGCCCCCTGCTGGCGCGCCATCGCCAGCCGATCCGCATGGCAGTCTACCGCAATGACCCGCGCCGCGCCCATCAGCAGGGCGCTGGCGATGGCGAACTGCCCGACCGGCCCGCAGCCGAACACCACCACGATATCGCCGCGGGTGATATCGGCCAGCTCGGCGCCGAACCAGGCGGTCGGAAAAATATCGCTGATTAAAATGGCCTGATCGTCGGTCACGCCGTCAGGAATTTTTACCAGCGTATTGGCGGCGTAAGGAATACGAGCTTTCTCTGCCTGCAAGCCGTTCACCGGCCCGGTGGCCTTCGGACCGCCGAAAAAGCAGGTGCCCGCTTCCGGGCCGTTGGGGTTGGCGTTGTCGCACTGCGCGGTATGCCCGGCGCGACAGGGCGGACAGACGCCGCAGGAGACGGTGGAGCAGACCACCACGCGGTCGCCCGGACTGAAGTTGCGCACCTCGTCCCCAACCTGTTCAACGATGCCGACCGCCTCGTGACCCAGAATAGTACCGGGCTGCATATCGCTAAAGGTGCCGCGAATAAAGTGCAAATCCGTCCCGCAGATCGCCGAGGCGGTAATGCGAATGACCGCATCGCTGGGTTGTTCGATTTGCGGATCGGGAACGTTATCCAGCTGAATATTGCCCACCCCGTGCCAGACTAATGCTTTCATTTTTTACCTCTGCCGCTTAATTACCCACTGCTGGAAACCAGCCGGACTAAAAAGTATAGAAAGCGTCAGAAAACTTGCCGAAAGAAAAATAAACGCACCGGTTAGTAATATTTAACACTTTTTGGGATCGCGGTAGGAAAAAATTTTATTTAGTTGAAAAGTAATGCGTTTCACATTATCCGGGCAGGCGTATTGCTGCAATTTTAGTCAGGATGACATTAATAAGTGAAGCCGCTAAATGGCAGGCAATTTAATAGTCGCTAAGCTGAGAACATAACTTTACATAACAAACAGAAGCACGCTGGCAAAGGCCAATTGCAATGTCGAGAACGAGGCGTTAAATGTCAGAAAAAACCTGTACCATTATTTATAATGGCGAGCCCCTGGTCGGCGCCGTTAATCAGCCCTTGATCGACTTTCTCACCGAGCAGGGAAAAAAACTTCCTCATGTCTGTTACCACCCGGCGCTGCAGCCGCTGGAGAGCTGCGATGTCTGCTGGGTGGAAGCCAATGGCGAAAAGGTGCGCGGCTGCACGCTGCGCACCTTCCAGGGTCTGGAAATCAACAGCGAAGGGGAGTGGCCGCGCGCCGCGCAGCAGGAAGGCATGGACCGCATCCTGAATCGCCACGAGCTTTACTGCACGGTTTGCGAGCACAACACCGGCGACTGTACGCTGCATAACACCGTCGCGGATATGCATATCCCGATTAAGTATTACCCCTACCAGCGCAAGCCCACCAGCAAAGATCATTCCAACCCCTTTTACACCTACGATCCTGACCAGTGCATTCTCTGCGGGCGCTGCGTCGAGGCGTGTCAGAACGTCGAAGTGAATGAGACGCTGAGCATCGACTACACCCAGGAGCATCCGCGCGTCCTGTGGGACGGCGGCACGCAGATCGCCGGTTCGAGCTGCGTCAGCTGCGGCCACTGCGTTACGGTCTGCCCCTGTAACGCGCTGCTGGAGAAGACCATGCAGCCCGACGCCGGGCCATTCACGGCGATGGATGAAGGGTTGAAACGTCCGATGATTGACTTCGTCAAATCGCTGGAGAACAGCATTGGCATGGAGCCGATCACCGGCATCTCGCTGATCGATGATGCGCTGCGTCAGGCGGAAATTAAGCGCACCAAAACGGTCTGCACCTACTGCGGCGTAGGCTGCAGCTTCGAAATCTGGACGCGCGATCGTCATATCCTCAAGGTGCAGCCGGTCGCGGATGCGCCCGCCAACGGCATTTCCACCTGCGTAAAAGGCAAGTTCGGCTGGGACTTTGTCAACAGCCCGCAGCGGTTGACCACGCCGCTGATCCGCGAAAACGGCCGCTTCCGCCCCGCCAGCTGGGACGAGGCGCTGGATCGCGTGGCGCAGGGGCTGCGCGACGTGGCGCGTCAGCACGGCGGCGACGCTATCGGCTTTATCGGCTCCAGCAAGGCCAGCAATGAAGAGGCCTACCTGACGCAGAAAATCGCCCGCCTGATTTTCGGCACCAATAACGTCGATAACTCGTCGCGCTACTGCCAGAACCCGGCGACCGAAGGGCTGTTTCGCACCGTTGGCTACGGCGGCGACGCGGGCACCATCCGCGACCTGCAAAAAACCGAGCTGATCATCACCGTCGGCAGCAACCTGGCGGAGAACCATCCGGTCATTGCTTCGCACATCAAGCAGAGCCACAAGCATCGCGGGCAGAAGCTGCTGGTGGTGGATCCGCGCAAACATGAGATGGCCGAGCGCGCCGACCAGTTCCTGCGCATCAAGCCAGGCACCGATATGGTGTGGGCCTCGGCGATGGCGAAGTATATGTTCGATCACGGTTATGCCGACGAGGCATTCCTGGCGGAGCGCGTCAATCAGGTCGAGGAGTATCGCGCGTCGCTGGCGCCTTTTACCCTGACGTTCGCCAGCAAGGTCACCGGCCTGAGCGTGGAAGCGCTCACCTCGGCGGCGGAGATGATCGGCCAGGCGGGCAGCGTGTGCCTGCTGTGGGCGATGGGCATTACCCAGCACAGCCACGGCGCAGACACCAGCACGGCGCTTTCGAACCTGCTGCTGGTGACCGGCAACTACGGGCGCCCAGGCACCGGCGGCTATCCGATGCGCGGCCATAACAACGTGCAGGGCGCGAGTGATTTCGGCTGCCTCAGCAACGTTTATCCTGGTTATGAAAAAGTCTCCGATTCAGCGATACGCGAAAAATGGGCGCGCGCCTGGGGCGTGACGCCGGAGGCGCTCTCTGACCAGCCCGGCGCAGATAACTTTATGATGGTGCAGCAAGCGCACGAAGGGAAACTGCGCGCCATGTATATCACCGGCGAAGAGACCGCTTTCTCCGACGCGGATTCCACCAAAGTACATGAAGCCTTCAGCCGTCTCGACTTCATGGTCGTGCAGGATATCTTTATGAGCCGCACCGCCGAGTTTGCCGATGTGGTGCTGCCCGGCGCGCCGAGCGTGGAAAAAGAGGGCACCTTCGTCAATACCGAGCGGCGCATCCAGCACTTCTCACCCGCAATGGCGCCGCTGGGCGACAGCCGTCCCGACTGGTGGATTTTTACCGAGCTGGCTGCACGGCTGGGCCACCACTGGAACTACCCCAACCCGGGCGCGATTATGGCGGAAGCGGCTGGCATCGCGGAGATCTTCGCCGGCGTCAGCTACGAGCGGCTGATGGGCTGGCAGTCGCAGATCTGGCCGGTGACGCCGGACGGCGAGAGCACGCCGCTGCTCTATACCGAGAAATTCAAGTTTCCGGACGGCAAGGCGCGGCTCTATCCGCTGACATGGCAGCCGCCCCTGGAAGAGGCGGATGAACAGTACGATCTGATGCTGGATAACGGCCGCATGCTGGAGCATTTCCAGTCCACGAACCAGACCGGCCAGGGCGGCCGCATGATGTCGCTCTCGCCAAACTGGTTTGTGGAGATCTCGCCGCAGCTGGCGCAGGCGCGCGGCCTGCAGGAGGGCGACTGGGTCACGCTGACCTCGCGGCGCGGCACGGTAGAGGTGCCGGTCGTGGTGACCGATCGCGTAGCGGGCAACGTACTCTTTATCCCTATTCATCACGGTAAGCCGGGCGTCAACGGCCTCACGGGCGAGCATCACGATCCTGACGTCAATACCCCGGCCTATAAAGAGATTGCCGTCAGCATGACCAAACTGGCGCGCACGCCGCAGCCGAGCCCTATCCCACGCCATAATTTCCGCCACGGCCAGCGCACGCCGCTGGATCATCTGCCCATTGAGCAGAAATGGCAGCAGGCGGGCTATGTTGAGCCGCCTGAACACGTTGAACATCCGGAGAAATTCTAATGGCTGAACGCCTTTCCTATACCGTGCCGCCAACGCGCACCGAGAAAACCGCGCAGGAAGCGATGGATGAACTGGTGGAAAACCTGCATGAGCACGGTTTTCTGCGGCTGGCCAATGACGCCATCAAGGCCAATAACGATATTGGCAAAATTCTGGTGGCTGGCCTGAACCGGCCAGGCACGCAGAGCGCCCTGCAGAATATATCGCTAATCCTGATGACGCTGAGCACTATTCCGCCCGAGCGGCTCAACCATATTCTGCTGGCGCTGCGCGACGCGGCGATGGCAATGAAGCCCGCCAGCGACGCTACGCAGCAGGAGGGCCATGCCGCGCCAGGCTTGCGCGGCGTGCTGCATCTGCTGAGTGACGAAAAACTGTGGCAGGGACTGCGGCCGCTGTTCGCCGCACTGGAGGCCTTTTCCGCCGGCATGCAGCGCGAGGAGGAGAAGCCGATCACCCGCTACAGCGGAAAGCCGAGCAATGAGTGACGCGGAATGGGTGCTGCTGCTGTCGCGCGGCCAGTTCGCACTCACCATGGGGATGCACATTACGCTGGCCGCGCTGACGCTTGGTCTGGCGCCTTTTTTGCTCTGGTTCGAAGCGCGCTGGCTGTGGGGAAAGCAGCCGGGCGCGCGCGAGGCGCTGCACTTCTGGCTCAAGGTCTTTGCGCTGACGGTGGCGATCGGTGCGGTATCCGGCATCATAATGGAGGTCCAGTTTGGCACGCACTGGTCCGGGCTGTCGCAAAAGGTCGGCGGGGTCATTGGTCCGCTGCTGTTCTATGAAGTGCTGGTGGCCTTTTTTCTTGAGTCGGGTCTGACCGGCGTCATGCTGTTCGGTATGGGCAAAATTAAACCGGGCCTGCACTTTATCGTCACCTGTTTCGTGACGCTCGGCGCGCTGCTGAGCGCTTTCTGGATCCTCGCCGCCAACTCCTGGCTACAGACACCCACCGGCTTTACCCGCGACGAGAGCGGGCGCTTTCTGCCGGAAAGCTGGGCGATGGTGCTGTCGGCACCCAGCTTTCCCTACCGCTTTAGCCATATGCTGCTGGCCTCGCTGATCGCCGTGGCCTTTATGATCGCGGGCGTAGCGGCGCGCCGTCTGCTGCACAACGTTCAGGAACAGGCTGCGCGGCGCATGCTGACGGCCGCGCTCAGCTTCACGCTGGTGGCGGTGCCGCTGCAGATCGTCGTCGGCGATCTGCACGGGGAGAATACGCTGGCGCATCAGCCTGCCAAGCTGGCGGCGATAGAAGGCAGCTGGCACCCGCCAGCGGCAAACCGAGGTGAACCGCTGCGGCTGTTCGCCTGGCCCGATCAGCAGGCGCAGCGCAACCGGCTGGAGGTGGCGATCCCCGATATCGCCTCGCTCTATTTACGCCATAATCTGACCGGCCACATCAAAAGTCTCAGCGAATTTGATGCGCAAAACCTGCCGCCGGTCGCGCCGGTTTTTTTCGCTTTTCGTCTGATGATGGGGCTGGGCGTGGTGATGCTGCTCGCCAGCCTGGTGGCGAACGTGCAGCACTGGCGCGGGCGGCTGACAACCTCGCGCCGTCTGCTGCGCATGCTGGTATGGTTCTCACCGGCAGGCTTTATTGCCATGCTCTCAGGCTGGCTGGTAACGGAAATCGGCCGTCAGCCCTGGACGGTCTACGGCATGCTCCGCACTGCTGACAGCATCTCCGCGCTGCCGCTCTCTACTACCGTGGCGGTACTCGCCGCCATCGTGGTGGTTTATGGCGCGAGCTTTGCGTTAGGGCTGCGCTATCTGCTGCGGCTGGTCTCAGCGCCGCTGCCGCCTAAGCGTGACGTTGTCACTCAAGAGATCAGGACATCGCCATGACGCTCGCTGATTTTGCCGCGCTGGCGCTGCTGCTGTCGATGCTGATCTATGTGCTGCTTGACGGCACCGATCTCGGCGTCGGTATGCTCTTTCCCTGCTTCCGCGAGGAGTCGCAGCGCAGGCGGATGGTGAACAGCATCCTGCCCATCTGGGACGCCAACGAAACCTGGCTGGTGCTGCTGGCGGGCGGCATGTTCGCACTCTTCCCGGCGGTCTACAGCCTTTTGTTCAATGCACTCTGCGGACCGGTTTTCGCCATGGTGCTGGCGCTGTTTCTGCGCGGCCTGGCGCTGGAATATCGCGCGCAGGCGCAGGAGGCGTTTCGCCACTGGCTGGACAGGCTAATGTGCGCCAGTTCGGCAGTGGCGGCCTTTCTGCAGGGCTGGTGCGCAGGCGTGGTCTTCAGCGCAGAGCCGCAGCGAGGCCTGGAGATTGGCTTCTCTCTGACGCCGCTGCTGTGCGGGCTGGGGCTGGTGGTGATCTATCTCCTGCTTGGCTGCTGCTGGATCCGCTGGCGCATCGGCGAGGATGTTGAGGAGCGTGCCAGCGCGCTGGCCTGGCTCTGCTGGGTGCTTTCACTGGTGCTGTTTTTGTCGGTGCTGCTGCTCAACCGAGACATCTGGATGACTGCCTGGCAGCGCTGGCCGGGCAAAATCGCCGCCGCGCTGATTTTCCTCTGCTGGCTGGCCCAGCTGCTGGCGCTGTGGCGCGGCCGGGCGACCTGGCAACTGGCGCTGACGCTGGGGCTGATTACGGCGGTGTTTGCCGGCGTCGCCTGCGGTTTCTACCCCTGGCTGATCCCCTGGCAGCAGGATCTGCACCGCAGCGCGGCGCCGGCGGCGACGCAACGCTTTGTGCTGATCGGCGCCGCCATCGTGATGCCGCTGACGCTGATCTATCACAGCTGGGCGTTCTGGGTGTTCCGCGGCAAAATGCGTTAGGCTTGGCCGCTCTCCGTTTGCTGCTGACGCGCCAGGGTGCGCGCCAGAATAGAAGAGTAGAGCGGCTTGCCGCCAAGGAACTGCGCCAGCAGCGTCGCGCCCAGCCCGGTAACGATCATCGGCAGGATCAGCTGATAGTTATCGGTCATCTCCAGCACCAGCACGATGCCGGTCAACGGCGCACGTACCGACGCGGCCAGCAGTGCGCCCATGCCGGCGATGGCGAAGGTGGCGGGCTGCAGATGGTAGAGCGGGAAAAGGTCCGCCATCAGCACGCCGAAGGCGGTGCCCAGCACCGTCCCCAGCGCCAGCATGGGCGCGAAAATACCGCCTGGCGCGCCAGAGCTGAAGCAGAGCAGCGTGGTGAACATCCGCACCGCAAAGATCACCAGCAGCACGCCAAAAGTATAGTGGCCGCCGGTCGCCTGCGGGATCAGCTCAAACCCGCCGCCTGCGCCCGGTGCGAACCACAGCGCCAGCAGACCGCAGCCGCCCCCGAGCGCGCCGCCGATGGCCACCGCGCGCCAGATCCGCCCGGCATAGAGGCGCGCGAAGGCGTCCTGAAAGAGAAAAATGAGGCGGTTGAGCAGCACGCCCACCATGCCGAACAGCATTCCCAGCACCAGGTAGAGCCATAGCGTTTCTACCGGCGCATCCGCCAGTTTGCCGACGGAGATGACCGGATGCGCGCCGTTGAGCAGGCGAAAGACAATGCTCGCCATAATGACGCCGGTAAAGACCGCCTTGATAGAGATCAGGTTGTAGCGAAACTGCGGCCGCATCTCTTCGATAATGAAAAGTATGCCCGCCAGCGGCGCGTTAAAGGCGGCCGCCAGCCCGGCCGCCGCGCCGGTCGCCAGCAGCGAGTGGCGCGCTTCGTCGCTGCGGATACGCAGCAGATCAAGCACCATGCGGCCAATGTTGCCGCCAAGCTGCACCGTTGGCCCTTCGCGACCCAGCACCATGCCCGCGCCCAGCGTGCCCATCCCGCCGAAAAACTTCACCGGGATAACGCGCCACCAGCGTACGGGACGCAACTCTTCCAGTGCGCCTTCAATTTCCGGGATGCCGGAGCCTGCGGCCTCCGGCGCAAAACGCCGCACGAGAAAATAACCCACCATCGCCAGCAGCGCGGAGAGGATAAACACCAGTGCGTAGAGCCTCCAGCCGCTGAGCAGCGTCGGATCGGCCAGCGACAGACGCCACTGCTGCACCCAATGGACCGCGCTGGCGAATGTACTGCCAACCAGCCCAACGATAACGCCGACCAGCGCGGCGGAGATAAGCACCGCGACAGGGGTTTTGTCGCGGTTAAGCAACGCCCGGAACATGCGGTTGCGTGCCGGGATTGACTGAGGAACATTTACTGAGGAGTGCGTTTCGTTATTCACTGTCATTCACTGCTGCAGAAAAGGAGAGGTGAAGTGTACTGCAATCGCCATTTTCCGTCCTGCATTGCGATCGTTTGATGGCGGACGCGGGGCAGCTACTCCGCTTCGCTGCTCTCCTCAATCATCTCTTCGCCCTGATTGCGGATATTACCGACCTTCTTCGTGACGGGGTGCCAGCGAAATGCCGTCTCCGGCAGCGCCGCCTGCCCGGCGATCTCTTGCGCCCGTTCGGGCGAGGTTTCCTCACTAAGCCACTCCCCGACCGCGTCGGCGCGCAGCACCAGCGGACGACGGTCGTGAATATCTACCATGCCTTTGTTGCTGGCCGCGGTGACGATAACGAAACCCTCATGCCCGTGCGCCTTATCGTAGGGCGCCTTGCCGATGGCGGCGAAAAAGAGCGGCTCGCGCTGCGGGTGGTAGATAAAAAAGGGCTGCTTGCGGCTCCCCTCTTTTTTCCATTCGAACCAGCCGTCGGCAGGCACGACGGCACGGCCGTGCTGCCACAGCGGCTTGAACATGCGCCCGGTAGGCGCGGTCTCGCTGCGCGCGTTAATCAGCGGCTGCTTATGCCACCACTCGGGGCCGTAACCCCAGAATACCGGATCGAGATGCAGATGCGCGTCGCGCATGTTAAGCAACAGCACGCGGGTGCCGGGCGCGACGTTGTAGCGTGCAATCGGCTCGGGATCGTAAATCAGCTCGTCGTCGGCGATGCCGAGCGCGTCAAAATAGTCGTTCCGGCTGCGATACTGCGCAAAGCGTCCACACATAGTTGTTACCTCCGCTGTAAGCATAGCTATATCTGGCGATCTGTTTTAGTTGATGCATAAACCAGGCAATGCTGTGACGGGCGCGTAAGAGCCCCTATTTAGAGTGATGGTGCGAAAAAATTATTCCGCTATTAAGCGCAGCGCTTAAACCGAGCCTGAAACCTATTTACTCCCCATCTCCGCTTCTACCCAAAAAACTGACTATCCTTCTATTAAATAAATGACTTTCAGGAGGGAAGATGAAGTTTTTCTATTTCGTTTCGCTTATCGCCGCTGCCGGTTATCTGCTGGCTTTCCTGCCCAAACTCCGAACCAAACGTGAGCCCGTCGCCTATTGGGGATGCTGGATTTACCTGGCCGCAAACGCCATTTACTGGGCGATCTATGCGCTACGTTATTATTTCCATTTTTAACAGCAGAAATTGTCTGCCGCAGGAGAAAAGATGTCTGAAAATAAACGTGACCTGATGCCATACCTGCTTTATTACTGCCAGTCTCGCCTGCTGGTGGAAAATATCGACGGCCATGTGGTCGATATCGGCGGGGCCGAGCTGGTGGGCGGTAAGCTGCGCTGGCAGCTCGACGGCAAAGAGGTGGAAGGTACCACGGAAAATGAGCCTGAAGAGATGCTGAATGATGTCGCCCGGCACCTGAGCTTTTTATTTGTCGACGGGCAGTTCACCAGCCTGCCGGACGTGCGCGGCGAATATGGGGACCGTCTTGATAACGCGCCGTCGCGCGAAATTTCACTGTCGGAGCTTAACGACAGCGATGAAGGTATCGTGCGTTAACCGCTGCCAGGCTGCCGTCGGCAGCCTGGACAACCGGGTTATCTGGCGGCGCGCTGCGACGCCATGCCGGGCACCAGAATGACCTTGCGGCAGTCATCTTTGCGCTTCTCAAAGATCTCATAGCCGTGCGCGGCGTCTTCAAGCGGCATATGGTGGGTAACGATCTCTTCCGGCGTCAGCAGTCCTTGCTCAATTAGCGACAGCAGGCGCGGCAGATAGGCCTGCACGTGGGTCTGTCCCATCCTGAACGTCAGCCCTTTATCAAAGGCATCGCCGAACATGAAGCCGTGAATAAAGCCGGCATAGACGCCCGGCACGCTGACCACGCCGCCGCGCCTGACGGCGGCGATACACTGGCGCAGCGCCTTGCCGCTGCTGCCTTCCAGCTTAAGATTGCTTAACACCGTCTCGGTCAGGCTCCCTTTCGCTTCAAAGCCCACTGCGTCGATCACCGCGTCAACGCCCCGGTTATTTTTCGTATGCTCGATAATCCATGCCGCCGGGTCGTCGATATCGTCAAAGTTAATTGGCGTGACGCCGTAACGCTGACGGGCAAATTCCAGACGATAATTGTTATGGTCGATCATAAAAATCTCTTCTGCGCCGACCAGGCGGGCGCAGGCGGCGCTAAGCAGACCTACCGGACCCGCACCGAAAATCGCCACGCTGGAGCCTTTATCCAGACCGGCGTTCTGCACCGCCTGCCAGGCGGTCGGCAGGATATCGGACAGGAACAGCACCTTATCGTCCGGCAGCGTCAGCGGCACTTTAAACGGGCCGACATTCGCTTTCGGCACCCGCACATACTCTGCCTGACCGCCGGGCACGCCGCCGTAAAGATTACTGAAGCCGAAGAGCGCCGCCGGCGGCGTAATGTTCTTCTTGTTCAGGATGGCGCCGCGGCCGCTGTTGGTGGTTTCGCAGGCGGCATACTGATGCAGATGGCAGTAAAAGCAGTCGCCGCAGGCGATGACAAAGGGCACCACCACGCGATCGCCGACGGCGACGCTGGTCACCGCCGAGCCCGCTTCGACCACTTCGCCCATAAATTCATGGCCAAAGATTTCGCCATGCTCGGTACCGGGGATCTTGCCGCGATAGAGGTGCAGGTCAGAGCCGCAAATCGCCGTGGCCGTCACGCGCAAAATAATATCGTCCGGCTCCTGCAGAACAGGATCGGGAACGGTCTCAACGCGAACCCGGTGCGGGCCATGATAGGTCAGAGCTCTCATATCAACATCCTTTCTTGATGAGTGTGCCGGTCGCCATGACGCAACACGGAAATTCCACGCCGGAGGCGCACTTCCCGGACGTTTCAGGGATGGCGGGCGTGGAAGACGGAGATGGTTTAAGCCTGGCCGCAGATACAGGTAAAGCAAGCGCGGCGGCTGTTGCGCAATCAGGCGAGACGGCGAACGCTTAGTAAAACGCTTAAAAAAAATACTGGATATAACAACAGTATCCTGTATACTTATTCAACAGCCCAGACGGCTGCGTACGTTTGCATGAGGTGACGCTGATGATGTTCTCTACTGAAAATCTTTCTGCTCTCAACGCTTCTGTCCTGATGAGCAGCCGTGAAATCGCCCGACTGACCGGCATTACCCACGGCGAAGTAAAACGTTTGATCAAAAGCCTGGAAACCGCGCAGCGGCTTTCGCAGCCGTTGACGATCAACCTTTACGAGCATGAAGGAGAGATGCGTCAGGAGTTCTGCCTGAACAAGCGCGACTCGCTGCTGGCCGTTGCGCGCCTGTCGCCGGGCTTTACCGCCGATCTGCTCGACAAATGGCAGGAGCGTGAAAAAGTGGCGCATCTGCCCGACTTTACCAACCCCGCCGAAGCGGCGCGCGCCTGGGCAGAGCAGTTTGAGCAGCGCCGCGCTGCCGAAGAACAGCTGGCGCTCTCCGCCCCAAAGGCGGAATTTTTTGACCGCTTTGTTGAGGTGACAGACTCGCTCGGTTTTCGCCAGCTGTGCAAAATGCTGAAAGTGAAAGAGCCAGAGTTTCGTCAGTTCCTGCTGGAGCGTAATATCATGTACCGCGATAAAGGTACGCTGACCCCGCAGCATCACCATTTGCAGGCGGGCTACTTTACGCTGCGCTCGGGCGTGGGCGAAAATCAGCATGCGTTTTCGCAGGCGCGCTTTACCGCCAAAGGGGTGAAGTGGGTCGCCAGCCTGTGGGCGGGGCATGTCGCTACGCAGCCCAAAGGCGTCGCCGCCTGACTCGTGCCGCATGCAGGTTAAAACCGGTCGCTGACCGGTTTTTTTATGCCTGCAATCTCTTGCCGCGCGCTATAGCCCATCCACAATGATGATCATCGCTTCCGCCACGTCGGCGCGTTCGGCGCGGGCGCGCTGATAGGCCTCGGAGTGATAGCAGTCGAGCGCGCTCTGATAGTCGTCGAACTCAATCAATACATGCTTCTGAAAAGCGGCGCCCTCCAGCGATGTCGCTTCGCCGCCGCGCGCGAGGAAGCGCGCGTGGTAGGCCTGAAAGGCGGCCGGGGCCAGCGCCATATAGTGCTGATACTGCGTCGGATCGTGAATAGTGACGTGCGCAATCCAGTATGCGGCCATGGTTTACTCCGGTTGAGAAAGGATCTGCTTTGCCAGGCTGGCGGCTTCGGTGAGATGCTCATAAACCGCCTGTTTCGCGCGCGGCGCATCGTTCTGCTCAATCGCCTGACAGATACGCGACATGCGTTCAAAGCCCGCGACTTCGCGCTCCGGCCAGGCGAGCGTCAGCGCGCGCAGGCGGCTGATGCGGCTGTTCATACGCTGCACAATCTCCCAGGCGATGGTGTGATGCGCCACGCTGAACAGGGTTTCGTAAAACGCCTGCGACGCCTCGACGCGCCTGATATCGTCGTGCTCACGCGATGCCTGCGCAATCTGCTGCAGCTGCTGGCGCAGCCGTACCTTATCGGCCTCGCCGGCGCGCTGCGCGCAGTCCCAGGCGGCCTCCTGCTCCAGCAGCAGGCGAATATTGTAAATCTGCTCGGCAATCTCCCACGTCAGCAGGGCGACGATCGGCCCTTTTTTCGGCAGGATCTCAATTAAGCCCTCCGCTTCCAGATAGCGGATCACCTCCCGCACCACGCTGCGGCTGACGCCGAGCTGCTCGGTAAGCTGACGCTCTACCAGCCGGTCGCCCGCCTTAAAATAGCCAGCGATAATCGCCTGGCGCACTTTCTTCAGCGCCAGTTCGCGCAGGGTCACTGGCGCGTTTTCAATTCTCAGAGAATGGTTATCAACCATCAAATCCCTCTGTATTCAAGTAGATAAATTAACCTGACGCGGGTCCGACTGCGCCGGATGGTAACTTACTATTAACACCGAACGATCGGCGCGCGCAATGCCCAGGCTACGGCGGCGGGTGCGCATAAACAGGTTAAATCTGGCCCGCCTCACACTTTTGCACTCTGCTTAAAAATAGTGCGTTACGCCAGTCGGCGACGCGCAATGCCTTGATGCACGCGGCTTTTTCGCTCTGGCATTTTGAACGTGTCAGTAACGATCTGTTTAATAACGCAGCAGGGCTCCTGTCTAAAATCCTGTTTAAAATCAGCTGATTAACACGCTGAAAGCGGTGTCGGCAGCCCTCAGAATGCCATTTCGTATGATGGTATACCATATTTTGACATGGCAATTTTCCCAGTGCTATACCACTCACGAAACATTCATTTAGCATTTTGATAACTTTCAGGAGAGGACTATGCATCCCGCCATTCGTAAAACGCTGGTGACCACCGAAACGCTGTACGTCGACGGCGGCAAGGCTGCTGCTAAACCCCTGGTGATGATCGCCGCTGCCGCCGTAGTGAAAAACCCCTGGGCCGATCGGGGCTACGTTGAGGATCTGGCGCCGCAGATCCGCGAGCTCGCGCCGGTGCTGGGCGAACTGCTTACCCGGCTGATTCTGAAAGAGGCGGGCAGCGGCGAAAACGTCGAAGCCTTCGGCAAAAGCGCGGTTGTCGGGCTTGATGGCGAACTGGAACACGCCTCCGCACTGATCCACACGCTGCACTTCGGCAACCACTACCGCAGCGCGGTGCAGAGCAAAAGCTATCTGGCATTTAACAACACGCGCGGCCCGGCCAACACGCCAGTGCTGATCCCGATGATGCATAAAAACGACGAAGGCAGCCGCGAACACTACCTGACCATGCAATTTAATATCGGCGATGCGCCGCGCTACGACGAGATCGTTATCGCGCTGGGCGCGGCGCTGGGCGGCCGTCCGCATCACCGTATCGGCAACCGTTACTCCGACCTGAAAGAGTTAGGCCATGATGCGAAAAACCCAGCGGCTCTCTGACGGCGGGATGCGCGTCAGCTATCTCGAAGCCGGGCAAGGCGCGCCGCTGGTGCTGATCCACGGCGTCGGGATGAATGCCGAGGCCTGGTTCCCGCAGATTGAGGCGCTGAGCGCGCGATTCCGCGTGATTGCAGTCGATATGCCGGGCCACGGCGAGAGCGATGCCTTTCGTCGACCGGTCTCGCTGCCCGACTATGTCGCCTGGCTGGCAGCGTTTCTCGACCAGCGGCCGGAGTCACGCTTCGCCGTGGCAGGGCACTCAATGGGCGCGCTGATCGCTGCCGGGCTGGCGATCGACTATCCGGACCGCGTCAGCCACGCCATCGTGATGAGCGGCGTCTACCGCCGCAGCGACGCGGCGCGTCAGGCGGTATTGCAGCGTGCCAAAGAGCTGGCGGCCGGGGATGCCCAGCTGGATTCGCCGCTGGCGCGCTGGTTCGGCGACGACGAACGTGAAACCGCGCTGCGCGATCGCGTCGGCGGCTGGCTGCAGCAGGTCAATCTTCAGGGCTATGCTGCCGCCTATCAGGCATTCGCCAGCGGCGACGCGGTCTACGCCGACCGCTGGGACGAGATGCGGTGCCCGGTGTTAGTGCTGACCGGCGAGCTGGACGCCAATTCGAATCCGCAGATGGCGCGCGCCATGGCCGCTGCAGCGCCGCAGGGACAGGCGGTGGTGATCGCCAACGCGCGGCATATGGTGAGCCTGACGGACGCGGAACGCGTCAGTCAGGAGATGATGACCTTCCTGACCGCACCCCTCGCGGCGGAAAAAGAGATCAACGCACTGGCAGGAGTTTCTCATGCAGACAGATAAACGCAGACAGCTGCGCGACGCGTTCGGCGCCTTTATGACAGGCGTCACCGTGGTGACCAGCCGCGACAAAGCGGGCCAGCCGATAGGCTTTACCGCCAACTCTTTTACCTCGGTGTCGCTCGATCCGGCGCTGCTGCTGGTCAGCATCGACAAGCGTTCGGCCAACTTCGCCAACTTTACCGAGTGCGCGCACTTTGCGGTGAATATCCTGGCGGAGCAGCAAAAAGAGACGTCGAATATCTTCGCCTCGAAGGTAGAAGATCGCTTCGCGCTGGTGGAGTGGCGCGCCAGCGACAACGGCACGCCCTTGCTGGAGCACAGCTCCGCCTGGTTCGACTGTGCGCTGCATCAGGTGGTGGACGCGGGCGACCATGCGCTCCTGATTGGCAGGGTCGAGGGCTTCGACTCTCAGGCGACCGCTGGCCTGGGCTACTACCGCGGTGCCTATTTCACGCCGTACCAGAATGCGCAAACCCTGATCAATCGCCTGCGCGTCGAAGTCAGCGCGCTGATCGAATGCAACGGCCACGCCATCATGGTGGAGAAAGCGGGCGCAGCCAGCCTGCCTTCGCGCCCTGTCGCTGACGGCAGCGTCAGCGAAACCCTGACTGCGCTGATGGCCGACCTGGGCGTCAACGCCAGTCCCGGCTTTGTCTATTCGATTTACGAAGATCGCCAGAGCAACAAGCAGCATATCGTCTTTCTCTGCGCGCTGCCGACCGACAGCACGCCTGGAGTGCTCAGCCAGGGCGAATGGCTCGATCTGGAAAAAATTTCTGCGCTTTCCATCAAAGATTCGGCGCTGAAATCGCTGATGAATCGCTTCGTCAGAGAGAATAGCGTCGGCAATTACAGCATCTATTACGGCGATGAAATCAACGGTTCAATAAAACAATTCGCCAGCTGAAACTCGTACCGGGGTACCCTATGAAACTGTCACTCTTTATCCATATGGAACGCATCTCGCCCGACGAGCCGCAGGACAGGCTCTACCAGGAAATGATGGCGCTGTGCGAGATGGCGGATCAGGCCAATATGCACGCCATCTGGACCGGCGAGCATCACGGCATGAACTTCACCATCGCGCCTAACCCGTTAATCAATCTGGCCGATCTGGCGAACCGGACCAAAAACGTGCGGCTCGGCACCGGCACGGTGATCGCGCCCTTTAACCATCCGCTGCGGCTGGCGGGCGAAGCGGCGATGACCGATATCATTACCGGCGGGCGTCTGGAGCTGGGCATCGCGCGCGGCGCCTACAGCTACGAGTATGAGCGCATGATGCCGGGCCTGACCGCCTGGGATGCCGGCCAGCGCATGCGCGAGCTGGTGCCCGCGGTGAAAAAGCTGTGGGAAGGGGACTATGCCCATAACGGTGAGTTCTGGCAGTTTCCGCTCTCTACCTCGTCGCCGAAGCCGAAACAGCAGCCCCATCCACCCATCTGGATCGCCGCGCGCGATCCCAACAGCCACGAGTTCGCCGTGACCAACGGCTGCAACGTCCAGGTTACGCCGCTGCATCAGGGCGATGAGGAGATCGTGCGTCTGGCGCAGTGCTTCCACGAAACGCGTCAGCGCCTCGCGCCGGAGAAGCCGCTGAAGATCATGCTGCTGCAGCATGGCTACGTGGCGGAGGACGAAGCGGACGCGCAGCAGGCGGCGGAGGAGCTTAACCGCTTCTACAACTACTTTGGCGCCTGGTTCAAAAACGAACGACCGGTCACTCAGGGACTGATCCAGCCACTGAGCGACGCCGACATCGCCGCCAATACCTACTACTCCGCGGCAGCGATGCGCAAGAACCTGGCTATCGGCAGCGCCAACGAGGTGATTACGCGCCTCAAGCACTACGAAGCGCTGGGCTATGACGAATTTGCGCTCTGGATCGACAGCGGCATGACGTTCGAACGTAAAAAAGCGTCTCTGACCCGCTTTATCAACCAGGTGATGCCCGAATTTCATTAACAGGTGGCGAGATGGAATCGTTCAAACTCTTTATTAACGGCCAGTTTGAGTCGGGCGCCGCAACGTTCGACTCGCTGAATCCCGCCACCGGTCAGCCGTGGGCGACCATCGCCGAAGCGCGCGCGGAAGAGGTCAACCGTGCCGTCGCAGCGGCGCATCAGGCCTTTAACGCACCGGCATGGCGCGACCTGACCGCATCAATGCGTGGCAAGCTGCTGATGCGGCTGGCGGATCTGGTCGAACAGAACGCTGACGAGCTGGCGCGGCTGGAGACGCTCGACACCGGCAAAATCATCCGCGAAACCCGCGCGCAGATCGCTTACGTCGCCGACTATTACCGCTATTACGCCGGGCTGGCCGACAAGATGGAAGGGCGCGTGCTCAGCATCGACAAGGCCGATACCGAAACCTGGACGCGGCGTGAGCCGGTAGGCGTTGTGGCGGCGATCGTTCCCTGGAACAGCCAGCTGTTTCTCTCTGCGGTGAAGATCGGCCCGGCGCTGGCGGCGGGCTGTACGCTGGTGGTGAAGGCGGCCGAAAGCGCGCCGACGCCGCTGCTGGCCTTCGCTCGCCTGATTGCCGAGGCGGGTTTCCCGGCGGGCGTCTGCAACGTTATTACCGGCTTCGGCGAGCGCTGCGGCACGGTGTTGACCACTCATCCCGACGTGGCGCATATCGCCTTCACCGGCGGTCCGGAGACTGCGCGCCACATCGTGCGCAACAGCGCGGAGAACCTCAGCAAAACCACGCTGGAGCTGGGCGGCAAGTCGCCGTTTATCGTTTTTGACGACGCCGACCTGGAGAGCGCGGCCAATGCGCAGGTGGCGGCGATCTTTGCCGCGTCGGGGCAGAGCTGCGTCGCCGGTTCGCGCCTGCTGGTGGCGGAAAGCATCAAAGAACGTTTTCTGGCGACGCTGGTGGCGCGCGTCGAGCGCATCATCATCGGCGCGCCGCAGGAGATGGCGACGCAGTTCGGCCCTCTCTGCACGCAACAGCAGAAAACCCGCATTCAGTCGCTGGTCGCCCGCTCGCTGGAGCAGGGGGCGAGACTGCTGACCGGCCACTACGCTATCGACCGGCCCGGCTTCTACTATCCGCCGACCATTCTCGACTGCTCTGCCGCGCCGCGGGCCGAAACCGTGGTGAACGAACTGTTCGGTCCGGTGCTGTCGGTGGTGAGCTTTCGCGATGAGGCGGAGGCTATTCGCCTCGCTAACGACACCGCCTACGGGCTGGCCGCGGGCGTCTTTACGCAGAACCTGGCGCGCGCCCATCGCGTGACGAAGGCGCTGCGCAGCGGCGTGGTCTGGATCAATACCTACCGCATGGTGTCGCCGCTGGCGCCCTTTGGCGGCTACGGCCTCTCCGGCCACGGCCGCGAAGGCGGCATGGAGGCGGCGCTGGAGTTCACCACCACCAAAACGGTGTGGCTGCGCACCAGCGACGAGCCCATCGGCGATCCCTTCGTCATGCGTTAACTGCGTGACCACACCAGGAAAAGACCTCACGGACGAAGTGACCCGCAGGCGCGCGCCGCACGGATACCGGCGCTGCGTCTGATGTAAAGGATGAATTCAGAAGCCCGATTGTTGTCGGGGCCACGACGGCCTCCGGCCAGGCTTTGCCGCCGTTCAGCTACGTAACCCTACACATCACAAAATAAAAATCCCCAGTGCGGAGGATAAAATGTCTCAAAACAACGTGATAGAAAATAAATCGATAGACTACGTGCCGGAAAACGAGCGGCACGGCCAGGCGCGCAGCCTGTTCACGCTGTGGTTTTGCACCAATATCGCGCCGCTGGCGGTGGTGACCGGTGCCATCTCGACCCAGACTTACCACCTTAATATCCTCTCGGCGATCTCGGCGATTATCGCCGGGCATCTGTTCGGCGGGCTGTTTCTGGCGCTCACCTCGGCGCAGGGGCCGCGCGTCGGCATTCCGCAAATGGTGCAGAGCCGCGCGCAGTTCGGCCGCTACGGCTCGCTGCTGGTGATCTGCTTTACCACGGCGATCTACCTCGGCTTTTTTATCTCCAATGTGACGCTCTCCGGCAAGGTGATCAATAACGTGATCCCGGCGCTATCGGTCCACAGCGCCACCATCCTCGGCGCGGTCGCGGCAACGCTGATCGGTATCGTCGGCTATCGCTTTATCCACCATATCAACAAGGTTGGCGCCTGGGTGATGGGCATTGCGCTGGTGGTGGGGCTGATTGTGATGCTTGGCCGTCCGCTGCCGGTGGATTTCTGGCAGCGCGGCAGCTTCAGCCTGAACGGCTGGTTCGCCACGTTCTGCATCTGCGCGGTGTGGCAGATTAGCTTTTCACCCTATACCTCTGACTATTCCCGCTATCTGCCCGCCAATATTGGGGTGTTCAAACCCTTTATCTGCACCTGGTTTGGCGCGTGCTGCGGCACGATACTGGCCTTTTTGTTCGGCGTGGTGGCGGTGAATGTAGTCGGCGGCGAAGGGGATGCGATGGCGGCGGTGCGGCAGGCGACCGGCTGGCTCGGGCCGGTGCTGATGGTGCTGTTCCTGCTGAATATCATCTGCCATAACTCGATGAACCTTTATGGTTCGGTGCTCTCGCTGATTACCGCCGTGCAGACCTTCCGCCCGACCTGGCTGCCGGCTGCGCGCGTGCGCGTGCTGTTTTCGGCGGTGGTGCTGGTGGGCGGCGTGCTGGTGTCGCTGGCGGCATCGGCCAACTTCGTCTCTTTCTTCCTGAACCTGATCTGGGCGCTGATCGGCGTGCTGATCCCCTGGAGCGTCATCAACCTGCTCGACTTTTATGTGGTGAAGCAGCAGCGCTATGACATCCCCTCGATTTTCCGCGCCGACGGCGGTCGCTATGGGCTGGTGAATGCGAACGCGCTGCTGATCTATTTTGGTGGCGTGGTGGTGCAGATTCCGTTCGTTGAGAACGCTTTCTTTACCGGACCCTACGCGCATCTGATCCCTGGCGCCGATATCTCCTGGGTGATCAGCCTGGTGGTGACCAGCGCCGCCTATCTGCTGTTCCATAAAAAAGGCGCGTCTCTGACGGCGCCCCAGCAGCAGCGTGCCCAGTAATGCAGTGACCGGCGCGTTGAGGCTTGATGGTGATAAAAGTGTGAGCTAGATCTTAAACCCTGGGTTTTATTCAGGACAGGGAGAGGTTTTATGCTCAAAGCACCTTTAGCGCTACTGATGATGTCGGTTTCCGCAGCGGCTGCGGAACCGCCATCTGCGCATGTACGGCCGTTACAAGTGGGCAATCTCACCATTCAGCAGGGCAAACCGGCCATTATCGTCTCGACCACGGGCGACGATGCCGAGAGTGCGCTGCAGCTGGCGCGCCAGGCGGCGCAAACGCCGCAGGTGCGAATGGTCGAACTGCGCGTCGATAAGCTCGATTTCGCCACTCACGTTGACAGGGTCGCGCAGCTCGGGCGAGAGATGCGCCGTGAACTTCAGGGCAAGCCGCTGCTGCTGACGCTGCGCACTAAAAACGAAGGCGGCAGCCTGTCGCCGGATGACGCCAGCTATATCGCCCTTTATCAGCAGTGGATCGAGGCAGACTTCGCCGATGTTATCGATATTGAGATGCGCATCGGCGCGCAGGCGGTGGATCGGCTGGTGGCGCAGGCGCACCGCCGACACATCGCGGTGATCCTCTCTTATCATGACTTCCAGGCGACGCCGGATAGCGCTGACATGCTGCAGCGGCTGACGTGGCAGGAGGCGCACGGCGCGGACATTCTGAAGATAGCGGTGATGCCGAAAACGCCGCACGACGTCAGCCGCCTGAGCGACGTGACCTGGCAGATGCGCCAGCGCAGCGACAGGCCGCTGCTGACCATGGCGATGGGCGGCCTGGGCGCGGTGACGCGCCTGTCGGGCGAGGTGTTCGGCAGCAATCTGACCTTCGGCACGCTGGACGAGGCGTCTGCGCCGGGCCAGCTTGAGGTGCAGGCGCTGGATCGGGCAATGAGCACGCTGCATAAAGCGAATACGCCCTCATCCTGAATCACGACTGGCGCGCAGCCGTCTTAGCTCTGAGTCATCCGGCGAAAGCGCGCCGCCTTGGCGCGGTTGCCGCACAGCGCCATGCTGCACCAGCGGCGGCGATGCGCTTTGGTGCGGTCGTAAAACCAGAGCGTGCAGTCGGGATGCTCGCACTCGCGCACCAGCGAGAAATCGCCGTTTACCAGCAAATCGGCAGCCTGCTCCGCCACCTGGGCAAGCTGCTGCTCTGGCGTCGCCGTCGCGTAGACGCGGCGAGACTCAGGCTGGCCATCCTGGTTTAGCGTCAGCTCAAAGTGGCTGGAGGCGCTGCGAAGGAAGCGATTGAGCGCATCCGGCTGCCAGGCTTCCTCTCTTTTTCTTTGCTTTACCGCCTGCAGAATAACAGTGCGCAGTTCACGCGCCGCCTTGAGCAATCCGCCAGCGTGCGCTTCACGCGCCCTCCCGGCTGACCCGCATCCCGCCGCCTCAAGCCAGCGCACCACATCCTCGTCGCGCTGAAAAAAATCATGCGGTTCGCCATCAACCTGCGCCACGGTGTTCAGAAAATCGAGCGCCAGATGATCGCCAATCTGCAGCGGCGCGGCGGGAAAGGGTTCGCTGTTTCTCTCTTTCATCTAATTCTGCTCTCCTGATAACCATTAAAGATTAGGTTAAAGGGTTGCTTGCTGCAACGGTGGCGCACTCAAGTAACCGCTAAAAATAACTTTTAAAGGTTTGTGTTCTGTGCCAGGGTATAAACCAACCTGTAAAAAACTACTTTAACGGTTACATGAGAGGTCAAAATGATCAGCAATCCGCTCTGTCCAGTGCACTACCGCTATGTCGACGCCGACGGCGTACGCGTCTTCTACCGCGAGGCAGGCAATCCTGAACGCCCCACGCTGCTGCTGCTGCACGGCTATCCCAGCTCCTCGCATCAGTTTCGCGATCTGATTCCCTTATTGAGCGACAGCTTTCATCTGGTGGCGCCCGATCTGCCCGGTTTTGGTTTTACCGAAGTGCCGGACGCGCGCCGTTACGTCTATAGCTTCGACGCCCTGGGCGACACGCTCGCCGCGTTTGTCGATGCACTACGGCTCGAACGCTACGCGCTTTACGTGTTCGATTATGGCGCGCCGAGCGGACTGCGGCTGGCGCTCGCTTATCCCGACAGGGTAACCGGCCTGGTGTCTCAAAACGGCAATGCTTATCTGGAAGGCCTGGGCGACGCATGGGAGCCGATTCGTCGCTACTGGGCGCAGCCGACGCCGGAAAATCGCCAGGTCGTGCATGACAACGTGCTCAATCTGGCAGGCACCCGCTGGCAATACCTGCATGGCGTCAGCGACGAAACGCTGGTGGCGCCAGAAGGCTATATGCTTGATGCGCTGCTGATGGAGCGGCCCGGCAACAAAGATATTCAGCTGGATCTCTTCCTGGACTACGCGAATAACCTGACGCGCTACCCGGCTTTTCAGCAGTTCTTCCGTGAGAAACAGCTGCCGACGCTGGTTATCTGGGGCAAACACGATCCCTTCTTTATTCCGCCAGGCGCGCAGGCTTATCTGCGGGATAACCCACAGGCGCAGGTTGAGCTGCTCGATACGGGCCATTTTGCGCTGGAAACCCATGCGGGCTATATCGCGCAGCGCATCAGGCAGGTGATCGGCGGCGAAGCGGTTTAGATGGCGGATTTGCCGGGATGGCGTATGGTTAAACTTTGGCCGCACTATTTAAAGTGAATCATCAGGGGGGAAACATGGATTACGCTATCGCCAGCAATCTGGATGAGCTGAATGAACTGCTCAGCAGCGGGGAGCATAAATCAGTAGTTATCGGCTATGAGCTTTCTGCCGATGAGTTTTTTGGTATCGCGATGTACTGGGGCGATCGGGGCGCGAAAATTAAACGCGTCGACGGCAGTTTTCTGGTGAAGCTGGGAAAAAACGCCATTCCGCCGAACGACGAAATTTAGCCGCTGGCTGAGTGAAAACAGATGGGCCGCGCGAAAGGCGGCCCATCTGGTCAGCTTACTGAATATCTGGCCAGGCGACCGCCGGAATACCGTTCAGCTGCGGGCGGGCAAACAGATAACCCTGGAAATTGCTGATGCCAGCGGCTTCCAGCCACATCCACTCTTCCGGCTTCTCAACCCCTTCGGCGATCACGCTGATCTCCAGCGAGGAGCAGCATTTAAGAATCGCATGCACAATCGCCTGTTTCGGCCCGCTTTTATGCACGTCGATAATGAGGTTGCGGTCGATTTTAATTTTGTCCGGCTGGAAGCGCGACAGCAGCGACAGCCCGGCGAAACCGGCGCCGAAATCATCCAGCGCAATGCTGATGCCTGCCGCACGCAGTTGCTTAACGGCGACGGTAAACTCATCAAGACGTGAAATCACCTCGTTTTCCGTCACCTCCACTACCACCTGCTCCGGCACCAGCCCGTTCTGCTTGATCTGCTCCAGCAGAATCTCTACCGCGTTAGGCACCACCACCAGTGACATTGGCAGCAAATTGACCGATAGCGTCTGGCCCTGAATGTCGAGCTTTTTCGCCAGCGCGAAGGCGACGCCTTTCGCTTTAATATCCGCAGCGTAAATATCGTCGCCGGAGTACTGGGCAAAATAGTCAGTCGGCGCGCTGCCGTCTGGCGTGCGGATCAGCGCCTCCAGCGAGACGATTTGCTGCTTCAGCGGATCGATAATCGGCTGAAAGGCGAAGCTGCAGTCGGCGGCGTCCGGCGGGGCGATGGCTTTTTCCAGCCTCTCTTCCACGACAAACTGCAGCGTGTCAGTAGAAGGGATTTCAAAATAGTTGGCTTTTTCTCTCGCCTCGACGAAAGTACGCAAAAACTGCAGGGCGCGGTCATCATAGGTAAGCTGATATTTTGAGGTGCCTTTATCAAGCACCGCCTGCAGCACCGTCTCTTTGTCATATTTGCGCAGGTCAAACAGCTCCATGCCGACATTGCCGAAGCGGCGCGACGGCGAGTAGTCATACATTAACTCCACTAAGTTATGATGACGCTTGTCTGCGCAGATGCGTTCATATATGGCGCATACCGCTGCATCGGAACCCTCCAGAAGCTGGAAAAAATGGGTGCCGTCAAACAGCAGAATGCCGGTAACGTCATAGGTTTCATTCTTGCTGTTGGCGCGTGTAGCTAAATTATCCAGCGTTCTTACAGGCACGTCGTCTGCCAGATGGCTGCGATAAATTATTGTTGTCAGCATGGATAATTCCAGTCTTGGCTTTTGTGAGGCACACATTAACAGAGGTCGCGCAGGAATTGTCTAGCGGTTTTTTTCAGAAATAAAAAAAAGTATGCCGGAGGCTGTTTTCTAAAAAAAAGTCATAACCTGCTGCCGGTTCGCTTTAATTTTATCCATAAATCTGGCGGCGCGCTGAAACACTTTTTTTCAGCCTTAACCGCTTCGCTTAAAATGGCCGTTACGCTATGACCCGGCTTTTTATTGCGTCTCAGTCAGAATGTTTTATGCCAGAAAGCCAGACAGGATGGAAAACGCGTTATCTGCCGCCGTTCCTGTTTTCTCGCGCTGACCCGGGTAATGATCTACGCCTTCTGAGCCTCGTTTGACGCCTCGCGTTGCCAGTAGAGCGGCGAACCATACACCTCGACAAAATAATCGATCACCGCACGCACGCTGAGCGGTGGATGACGCGTATTGGGATAAATGGCGGCAATGTGCTGCGGCACAGGAGAGATCCCCGCTTCATACTCCTCCAGCAGTCTGACCAGTTTGCCCGTGCGCAGATGATCGCCCGTCAGCCAGTCAGGAAAAAGCACCATTCCCATACCGCCCAGCGCGGCAGTCAGCAAGGTCTCGGCGTTGTTCGACGACAGCAGCGGCCTAACCGGATAGTGCACCCAGGGCGCGTCGTCGCGTCGGAACAGCCAGCGGTTAGTCCCCACGGAGCCGCGGTAGACCAGACAGTGATGCTCGCTCAGTGCATCCGGGCTGGCGATCGCGCCATGCCTGGCGAGGTAGTCTGGCGCGGCGGCCAGATAGTAGCGCTGACTGCCCAGCACCCGCGCGTGAAACGAGGAGTCAGTGAGCGTGCCGATGCGAAAGATAAGGTCGGTCGCGGTGCGGTGGGGGTCGACATAGTCGTCGGTCAACGTCAGCTCAATCTCCAGCAGCGGATAGCGTGCCGACAGGCCCGCCAGCCAGGGCGCGATATGCCGCTGGCCGAAAAAGACGGGCGCATTGAGCCGCACCAGGCCTGACGGTTGAAGCGAGCGCGCCTGCAAGGCCTGTCGCGCGTCGCTAAACTGGCTGTCGATGGCGCGCGCATAGTCGATAAAGAGCCGACCCGCTTCGGTCGGGATCACCGCGCGCGTATTGCGGTAGAAGAGCTGCTGCCCCAGCGCATCCTCCAGCTGGAGAATCGTCCGCGACACCACCGAGGCGGAGACCCCTTCGCGCCGCGCCACCACGGAAAAATTTTGCGCGTCGTAGACGCCAAGAAAAAAGCGCAGCGCGCGCAGATCAATCGAGCCGGTGCCGTCCATTAATGCATTTCCTGCAAAGGTGTTTGCCACACTATAGCGTTTTTTAATTTAATCGACGCCATTATGCTGTTCCGCTTCGATTTAAAGGAAGCGATTATGCAACTCATTTTTCTATTACTGGTTATCGCCGGCGGGATGGGACTGTCGGTAGAGGCGGGGCTGCTCGGGCCGCTGGGTCAGCAGGTTGGCGATCTCTGGGCGACGTTCAGCATTTTTGGCGTCGGCGCGGCGCTCACCTTTTTGCTGATGCTCTTTTTCAGCCCGCGCAACAGCCCGTCGTTTTTCGCCCAGCCGGGCTGGCAGCTGCTCGGCGGGATTTTAGGCCCTGGCTACGTGGTGGTCCTGACGCTGGCGACGCCGGTGATCGGCATCGCCATGACGATGATCGGCATTCTTGCCGGTCAGGTATTCAAAAGCCTGGTGATTGACCACTTCGGCCTGCTGGGCACGCCGCATCGCAGAATCGATGGCAAGCGCATCATTGCGCTGCTGTTTATTGTTATCGCACTGGCGCTGGTCGCCCGAGGTTAATATGACGATTTTTATGATCTGTTTAGCGGTACTGGGCGGCGCGCTGCTGAGTGTTCAGGCGGCGATTAACGGCCAGCTCGGCGCCAAAGTCGGCGTCTTCCGCTGCGCCTTTCTTACCTTCGCGCTGGGCGCGGTGGTGACGGCGCTGCTGATCTTCTTTTTTGAGCCGCCGCAGGCGCAGAGCCTGATGGAGGTGCCCAAGTGGCAGCTGCTGGGCGCGCTGTGCGGCGTTCCCTATATCGTGATTATGGTGCTGGCGGTGCAGCGTATCGGAACGGCCGTCGCCACCGTCGCGGTGATCTTCGGCCAGCTCGCCATGAGCATGCTGATCGATAATTTTGGCTGGTTAGGCAATCCGGCGATCGCCTTCTCGCCAGGTCGGCTGGCGGCGGTGGTCTGCCTGGCGATTGCGCTCTTCTTTATCTACAGCAGCAACAGGCCGAAAAAAGCGAGTGCCTGACCGCGATGCCTGCGCCCTCTGCGCAGGCATTCCTGATTGTCGCGTCTTGCATCCAGCCGGTTTTCAAATAACTGTTAAACTTACTGTTTGTGTTTAACAGGGGGAAATATGAAATTAGGCTTCGCGTGTAAATATCTGGATGCAGATGGCAAACAACATTTCCCGTTCAAGAGCACAACCCGTACCCGCTTTCTCAGATTGCCGCGCGATGAGCAGATGGCGCTGATCGCCAGCCTTGCCCGCCTGAACCTGACGAATCTTGCTGGCCTGCTTGAAACGCTGGCGACCCAGCCTGAAACCCTGCGCATGATGCGTATCGGCAGCGATCTGCTGCCGCTCTTTACCGTGCCGGAAGCGATGCCGCTCTACCGCGAATTTTTGCCCGATCTCTACCCGCTGTTTGAGCGCTGTGGCGCGCTGGCGCGTCAGCATGGCATCCGTCTCTCTTTCCATCCCGGGCAATATTCGGTGCTGGCGTCGGATAACCCCGACGTGGTGCAGCGGGCGATCGAAGATGTGGAGTACCATGCGCTCTGCGCCGTACTAATGGGCTACGGCAAAACGTTTCAGGATTTTAAAATCAACATCCATATGAACGGCAAGAAAGGCTTCGAGGGGTTTAAGCAGGCCTTTGGTCAGCTTACGCCTGAAGCGCGCAATATGCTGACGGTGGAAAATGATGAGATTTCCTGTTCGCTGGATGAGGTGCTGCAGGCGAGGGCGCTCTGTCCCATTGTGCTGGATATTCACCACCACTGGGTGAAAGAGAACGCCTTTATTCAGCCAGACGATAGCCGTATCGACCAGATTCTGGCGTCATGGCGCGACGTTCAGCCGGTGCTGCACTATTCGATCTCGCAGGAAGGATTGATACCGGAACAGGGCTATCCCGATCAGAGCAGCCTGGGCGTAGCGAAAACCAAACTGCGCGCGCACTCCGACTACTATTTCAATGCGACGCTTAACGACTGGGCGCTATCGTTTAGCGCCTTCGATATCATGTGCGAGGTGAAAATGAAGAATCTCGCCAGTCAGCGCCTTTATGACTATGCGCTGACCAGAGGGGTTATCGATCCCAGCCGAAGTGAGCGGTAATCGCGCGGCGATAAGGGGTATCTATCTGCGCGGGCACCTGCAAAATATAGGCGCGCGCGTGGTCTGCCTCTCTGCCTTCCAGCTGCTGCAGATAGTCTATCGCCTGCGACAGCGTGGGAACGAACCCTTCAACGCTGCCCAGCTTCGGCGGCAGCCCGGTCCAGATAATCGCATCCAGCTCGCGCGCGCGCGCCCACTCGGCCAGCACGCCGGGCGTATGCGCCGTTAGGGAAAAAATACCGATGCCGTCGACGCGTTCATCAGGGATCCCTTCGCGCTCGCGAAGTTGCAGGCAGGCCTGACCTAAATCCTGTGTCGCCAGCCTGGCCCAGAGCACCGGCACCGGCGGCGCGTTCATGCAGATCGCGGTCGCCAGCTCGCCGCCGTCGCTGGTGCGGGAGAACTCGATGGGAAAGCGCGGGCCATCCTGATGCCACGCGCCTTCAACGGGAAGATCACCCGGTTTCCAGATCAGCGAGCCCCAACCTAAACAGGCAATATTCATCGAGTGCTCCTGAAAGGAAAACCGGAAAAGAGAGGATCAATGCCTGCGTTTATCGCCAGGTATCGCATCGCCCTTAAAGTGATGCTCATTGTTGTTGCGATCGCGTAATGTCACGCGAGACTGAGTAGATTGTGTGGTGAGGTTCTGCTGCACCTCGTTAATGGCGCGAGCGATAACCTGCTGACGCTCTTCATCCGTCTCTTCGGCCGCCATGCGCTGCAGCACGTCCATCAAAGCACGGCTGGAGACCGCTTTGTCAGACAACAGCAGCTCCAGCGTCGCCTCGCCAATAACGATATCGGTCAGTCTTTCTTCATTACTTTTATACATAACATTTGCTCTGTGTCCCGCTGCACGCCCCAGCAATTGGGGCAGGATTGAGGTGCGGTTGACTACAGAAAGAACCAGCGCACCCGGCTGGTGCTGGCCGAAGCCAGCGAATGCCTGCTTATATCTAAGGTCGTGCCAGTTAAAACGGAAATCGTAACGATAATCGGGTATTAACGACCCAATAATAAGCCGATAAGGCGCTGATAGTGTTGCTCTTCTTCCGCCGTCGAGGCTACTTCCAGTCGTCTAACCAGCTTAGTGCAAATCCCTTTACGATTGACGTTTTTTCCCGCACGGAGAAGCTCAACAACGATCTGGCCCAGCGTTTCCTGTTGGGAAGGCAGGCTGGCTTCACGAAAATAACGTGCGATATCTTCGGATGAAGAGAGAAGGCTGCTGCTCTGACGCATAATTTTACCCCAAAATGAGTTAAACGATGATCAGTTAAGAAAACTGACAAGCTGTACATCGATTGGAAAAGTGTACAAGAATATGCAAAAAAATTGCGATAACTTTTTTGCAAAAAATGCTCTCAAATGAGCATGAACTTAGTTAACTCTTTGTATTGTCGTTAAAGCGAGCAAAACGTCAAGTGCTTTCAGGACGCTTCTTAGGCTGTACAACTTCTGTTTACAGCAAGGCCCTGCAGACAATTTCCTGCAGGGCATCAGCCTTAGACCTGCGCCATACCGCCGTCGACAAAGAGTTCAGCCGCATTGATAAAGCTGGCTGCATCAGAGGCGAGGAAGGCGACCACCTTGCCAATCTCTTCGGGTTCGCCCAGGCGACCTAGCGGCACCTGCGCTGCCAGCGCGTCGAACAAGCCCTGGCGGCTGGCTTCATCCACCAGCTCACCCAGGCCTGGCGTACGCACCGGCCCTGGGCTGACGACGTTAACGCGGATAGCGCGTTCTTTAAGGTCCAGCGCCCATGAGCGGGCGAAGTTACGCACTGCCGCCTTGCTGGCGCTGTAAACGCTGAATCCGGCGGTGCCCTGCACCGAGGTCGTGGATGAGGTCAGAATTACCGAGGCGCCGTCTACCAGCAGCGGCAGGGCCTTTTGTACGGTAAAGAGCACGCCGCGCACGTTGGTGGCGAAGATACGGTCGAAATGTGCTTCCGTAATCGCGCCCAGCGGCAGCATGTCGCCCCCGCCTGCATTGGCGAACAGAATATCCAGGTGGCCGGCGCTGCGCGCTATCTCGGCGTAGACCGCATCCAGATCGGTGAGAAGCGAGGCGTCGGCGCGAATGCCAGTCGCGGCGGAACCAATAAGCGCGACCGCATCATCCAGCGCTTCCTGACGGCGTCCGGTAATAAAAACGCGCGCGCCCTGTGCGGCGAGTTGCTGTGCTGACGCCAGGCCGATACCGCTGGTGCCGCCGGTGACTAAGGCGATTTTGCCGCTAAGTGCGTGAGTCATGATCGTTTCCTCTTTAAGCATATAGGTTAGGGTCGCAGCGCCAGGTCACTGCAGCGCTGAGGAGCAATCTATCCCTTCCGGCTTTATTGAAAAATCCTGTAAAATGAAAAGCACTATTTCTGTGGGTGGATAATCGTAGATCAGGAGGGATGATGGATCAGCTAATGGCGATTCGGGCGTTCGCCCGCGTGGTGGAAGCGGGCAATTTTACCCGCGCGGCGGACTCGTTAAATATGCCGAACGCCACGCTCAGCAAGCTGGTGCAGGAGCTGGAGGCGCATCTCGGCATCCGTCTGCTGCAGCGTACCACGCGCCGCGTTACGGTGACGCCGGAAGGGCAGGAATATTATGAGAAAACGCTGCGCGTTCTGCACGATCTTGAGGATATCGACGCCTCTTTTAACGTGGCGCGCTGCTCGCCGCGCGGTCTCCTGCGCATTGACGTTGGCGGCTCGACCGCCAGCGAGGTGCTGATCCCGGCGCTGCCCGATTTTATGGCGCGCTATCCCGATATTCATATCGATCTCGGCGTCGCTGACCGCGCGGTCGATCTGATTAGCGATAATGTCGACTGCGTGATCCGCGGCGGGCCGTTAAACGACTCCTCGCTGATCGCGCGCCAGATCGGCTTTGCCACCCTTATCACCTGCGCCACGCCCGCCTATCTTAAGCTCTATGGCGTTCCGGCGTATCCTGAGGAGCTGAAAAATGGCCACCGGCTGATCAGCTACCTTTCGCCGCAGAGCGGACGCGCCTTTCCCTTCCGCTTTGCGCGCGACGGAGAGAAAACGGAGATTAAGGCGGAGTATCGCGTCGGGGTAAACGAAAGCAACGCGCATCTGGCGGCGGCGCTGGCAGGCATGGGTATCGTACAGACCTTCACCTATGCTACCGCGGCGCATATCCAGGCGGGGCGGCTGGTGGAGATTCTGGCGCCGTGGCGGCCAGCGCGCTATCCCTTCCATGTGGTTTACCCGCAAAATCGCTATGTGACGCATCGACTGCGGGTCTTTATTAGCTGGCTGCAGGAAACATTTCCTGCGCGGCTGGAGCCGTAACGTCCGGCAGCAGCAGGACGTTACGCGCTATCAGGCGAGCTTAATTAAGATCATGCCCGCCAGCAGCAGGGTGAGCCCCGCCCAGCCTCGCGCGTTGAGTCGCTGGCCAAACAGCACCCAGCCCGCTGCGACGGTAGCCGCAATGCCGAAACCGCCCCACAGCGCGTAGGCGACCGACAGCTCAATCCCTTTTACCGCCTGGGAGAGCGCGCTGAACGCCAGCAGCACCGAGAGCAATGACGCGATGCCCAGCAGCGGCTTTTTAAAGCCGTCGGAATATTTCAGGAAGATATTGGCGGCGATCTCCAGCAGGATCGCCAGCGCCAGCCAGAGCATATGCGTAATATCAGCGGATGACATGCTGCAGCTCCTTTTTCTGCGTGGTACCGGTTTTGATCAGCATAATACCGGCGATCAGCACCGCCAGGCCGGCGACTTTCATCGGCGACAGCGGCTCTCCGAACAGCTGGACGCTAAATATCGTAATTAATATGATGCCAATGCCTTCCCATAAAGCGTAGGCGACGCCGAGCGCAATTTTTTTGACAGCGAAACTCAGGAAAATATAGGAGCAGGCGATCATCACCAGCATGATTAAATAACCTGAACCGCTTTCGTCGACGCTGGACCATTTCATCGCCAGCGTGCCGATAATTTCGCTAAAAATAGCAAGTAATAATAAAACCCATGCAAACATGGCTCACTCCTGTCGTAATAATTCAATCGACCTGCACCGCACGGGCGCAAGTTCCTTTTGGCATAGGGAAACGAGGAGAGGAGGCTACAGGGCGCTACGCCAGTGCCGATCGGCGATATTGCAGACGGAAAGAGAGCAGAGGAAATGAGAAAGATTGATAAACGCTACGCGCATAAAATAAACAAGACATCCACGCTGTTGCTTCTCATCGGTGGACGGATTGTACTCCAGTAACAGACACGGCGCAGTTATAGCATCTGCCTGATGCTGTTTCAATAGCAGCAAGTTCCAATATTGATTTATCACAAGGTTTATTGTGTTGCGTAAGCAGGTGGGTTCAGGTCAGATAAAACCAGAATAACATCCAGTCTGCCTATAGTTACAACATACCTAAATAACAGTAACACTCTATTTGCTGCTGTGCGGTTTTTTTTCAGGCAGCGAAAAGGGTGGCGCTTTTGCGTCCGAACAGGATCTTTTCAGGGCTCGCGTATTCCTGTCTCGCATATCAGGCAGCCGGAGATAACACGCCTCCGGCTGCCTGCTGGTTTGTCTGTTAAAGGGCTGGATTTTCGCGAGTCGCGAAATCATCTCTCGCGCTACGTCTGCGGATCGCCGCGCCTGTTTTTAAGCCACCGGGCTAAATAGGGTGCGGTCACGCTGTTCTCTGCACGGCTGACCGCTTCCGGCGTCCCGGCGGCCACGATATGACCACCGTTTTCCCCCGAGCCCGGGCCAAGATCGATTATCCAGTCAGCCTCAGAGGCAATTCTCATATCGTGTTCCGCCATCACCACGCTATCGCCCCGTTTCACCAGCTGATCCAGCACCCGCATCAGCTTATCCATGTCTGAGGGATGCAGGCCGGTTGAGGGTTCGTCGAGCAGATAGAGCGTTTTGCCGCGCTGCGCGCGCTGCAGCTCCCAGGCGAGCTTGATGCGCTGGCACTCCCCGCCTGACAGTTCCGTCGCTGGCTGGCCTAACGTCAGGTAGCCCAGACCCAGTGCCTTAAGCGCGGTGAGCGAACGCTGAATAGTGCTGTTGTCGCTGAAAAACTCAGCGGCTTCGTCTACCGTCAGCGCCAGCACGTCGGCGATGGTTTTGCCGTTCCAGCGCACTTCAAGCGTCTCGGCGTTATAGCGACCGCCGCCGCAGGTGGAGCAGGGCGCGCTCGCCTGCGGCATAAACAGCAGCTCAATGGTGATGAGCCCCTGTCCTTCGCAGGCGGGGCAGCGGCCAGCGGGCAGATTGAACGAAAAACGGCTGGCATCGAAGCCGCGCCTCTTCGCCTCATCGGTCTCGGCAAACAGCCGCCTGACGGTATCAAAAAAGCCGGTATAGGTCGCAAGATTAGAACGCGGTGTGCGGCCGATAGGGCGCTGATCGATACGTACCAGCCGCTTCAGAGAAGCACCGCCGGCAACCACTTTGCCCTGAACCGCCGTAGTGGCATCCTCCTCCTCATCCTCCTCTTCGTCGGCGGGCGTGTTGTCCAGCCGCTGGAGCAATGCGGGCAGGACGCGAATCAGCAGCGTCGATTTGCCTGAGCCGGAAACGCCGGTAATCACGGTCATTCTGTCGAGCGGCAGCGAAAAATCGAGCGCGTGAAGGTTATTGCAGGTTACCTGTTCAAACTGCAGCCACTGCTCAGGTAGTCTGCGCTGACGCAGGCCGGGATAGCGGTCGCCGTGCAGGTAGTCTGCCGTCGCTGACTGGCCGTTGCGCGTCAGGCCTGAAGGCGCGCCGTTATAGACGATTTCGCCGCCCAGCCGGCCCGGCCCGGGTCCAATTTCCGTCAGCCAGTCCGCTTCGGCAATAACGTCAAGATTGTGCTCCACAATCACCAGGGAGTTGCCCGCCGCCAGCAGCGCGCGCAGCGAGTGGATCAGCGCGCGCACATCTTCCGGATGGAGACCGGCCGCCGGTTCGTCCAGCACATACATGACGCCAAAAAGCTGTGAGATCAGCTGCGTCGCCAGCCGGATGCGCTGTAGCTCGCCAGAGGAGAGCATCGTTGTCCTGCGGCCGAGGGAGAGATGGCCGAGGCCAAGATTTTCCAGCTGGTCCAGCCGTCCACCCATATCCGCCGCCATGCGGATCGCGGCTTCCCTTAGCGCCGCCTCTTCAGGAAGGAGAGAAGAGGCACCCTTCGCCAGCGGGGAAAACAGCGCTTTGAGTTCAGCGATGGTCAGCTCGCCCATTTCAGCGATGTCGTAGCCTGCGAAGGTCACGGAGAGCGCATCCTGGTTAAGTCCTTTCCCCTGGCAAAGCGTGCAGGGCGCTACCGCGACAAAGCGGGAAAGGCGCTTTTTGACGCTCTCTTTGCCTCCTGCATAGCTTTGGAGCACATATTTTCTGGCGCTGGTATAGGTGCCGGTATAGGCGGGTTCGACCTCTGCCGCTATCGCCGCTTTACGCTGTTCGGCGCTCAGCCCCATGAAGACAGGCACCGAGGGCTGCTCATCGGTCATCAGGATCCACTCTCTGTCCCGTTCAGAGAGCGCTTCCCATGGCGCATCGATATCGTAATCCAGCGCCTCCAGGATGGAGCGCAGGTTTTTCGCCTGCCAGCCGTGCGGCCAGGCAGCGATAGCGCCTTCTCGAATGCTCAGGGAGGCGTCCGGCACCAGCGCTTCTCGCTTCACCTGATGCACCCTGCCCATGCCCTGGCACGCCGGACAGGCGCCCTGTGGGTTGTTAGGCGAAAAGGATTCGGCCGCCAGAAAAGGCACGCCGTCAGGCCGCTTTCCGGCGCGGGAATAGAGCAGTCTGAGGGTCGCAGAAACGCGCGTCAGGCTGCCGACGGTGGAGCGCTCCTGTACGCCCGCCCGACTCTGCTGTAGCGCAACCGCCGGGGGCAGGCCATCAACGCTGTCTACGTCGGGGGCCGACGCCTGATCTATCAGGCGACGCGCATGGGGCGCAATCGACTCCATAAAGCGCCGCTGCGCCTCTGCGTAGAGCGTGTCGAACGCCAGCGACGACTTGCCCGATCCCGACACGCCGGTAAAAACGACCATGGCGTTGCGGGGAAAGGTGAAGGAGAGATCCTTAAGATTATGCGTTCTCGCACCCTGAACGCTGACGCCGCTGTAATTGCTGCAAGGCGGCTGGTTGCCGCCGTTTTCCTTTCCTTTAGACGTCATAACGCTCCTACCCAAAAGGTTTCCATAACGTGCTGTTCTGTCGGCTCGCCGCCTGCACGGCTAGCCGGTAAGTCGTCAAAGGGTAGCAGGGATAGACGCTGACGGAGGCGTGGAAGGCAAAAAGCCGGGTGAAGGCCGCGGCGGCCTGGGCCGCCTGAGCCTGAAAGGAAAGGGTGTTTTATAACAGACAGAAGCGGGCATTTAAGGTCTGCGTCGATTCAGACCGGTTACAGAATAAATCCCGCCGCCGCTGGCGTATGGTCGCTTTCGTCGGGGATGGTGTAGAGCGTCGCTTTCGCCGCCAGTAGCGGCTGGACGTCGCTGCCCGCTTTATGCGATTCCACATCGGTAATGTGATAGCCGACCGCGCCCGCTTCACGCGCTTTATGGACAAACGCGGCGTTAAGCTCTTCCATAGAGGTCGCCCAGCTCACCGACATTACGGCGAAGGGCTGCACGGAAGCGATTTCACGCTGAGTGAGGCCCGAACGAATCAATACGGGATTCACGCTCTGCGGAGAGAAAATGGATAAAACATCCTGCACTAACTCTTTCATCAGACGACTCCTTATGACATTAACGCACGGTTATCTCTGTTTTCGGTCGTAACGAAAGTAATAAACGCCAGAATTTGTTATGCGTTTTAGCTTTAATTGCTAATGAGATGTTATGGAAACAGCGGCTGATAACTTAACGAAGGTTTAGCGAAGATATTTTCATTTGATTACATTCTGGCGGGTTTTGACATGTCGGAACAGGCGAGCGAACCGCCTCCGCAACCTGTATGGCAGGCGGAGGCGAGGCGGAGTTACCAGCCTTTGATAATATCGCCTTTATAAAGCTCATTGGCTTTATCCAGCACTTCCTGCGAGCGGAACGCCTCTTTTAGCTTCTGGATATTCGGGCTGTCTTTATTATCTTCGCGCGCCACGATGGCATTCACGTACGGCGAGGCTTTGCCTTCCATAAACATGCCGTCGCGCGAGGCGGAGAGATTCGCCAGCGCGGCGAAGTTGTTATTGATAATAGAAACGTAAACCTGCGGATCGTCAAGCGTGCGCGCCAGCTGCGGCGTATCGACCTCGACGAACTTCAGTTTTTTCGGGTTGTCGGTCACGTCCAGCGTGGTTGGCAGCAGGCCCGCTTCCGGCTTCACCTTGATGAGACCCTGTGCCTGCAGCAGCAGCAGACTGCGGCCCAGCGTGGTCGCTTCGTTAGAGATGGTGATCGTTGCGCCGTCCGGCAGGGCATTCAGCGATTTGATTTTGCGCGAATAGCCAGCAATCGGGAAGACGAAGGTATTGGTGACCACGGCGAAATGGTAGCCGCGCTCTTTAGACTGCATCTCCAGATAGGGCAGGCTCTGGAAGGCGTTGGCATCGACATCTTTATTAAACAGCGCTTCATTGGGCTGCACGTAGTCGTTGAACGCCACGACATCGACATCCAGATGATATTTGTCATGCGCCACCTGTTTAACGGTCTCCCATAATGTCTGGTCAGGACCGGTGTTGATAGCCACTTTGATTTTGCTGTCGTCATCTTTATTACAGGCGCTAAGCAGCGTAACTGACGCGGCCAGCAGAATAGAAAGCACTTTTTTGTTCATAAGCCAGATCCCTTTTGTCGTAGGGAAAGGACTATAATCTACATCTAGACGTCTGTACATCTATGGCGGTGCGACTGCCGATTTTTTATCCGCTTCATTTGACACCGTTTTCCGCCGGGACGGCTATTTTCACTCCCGCAGTGAAAGTGCTGCTGTTGCCAGCAGGTGTTTCTTCCGGCGCAGCCCGCCTATGCTGTTATCCAGCATCAGCAAACTTATTACTGCAAAAAGGAACAGAGATGAAAGCTATCGTCTACAGCCAGAATGGATTGCCGATCGCCGATCCGCAATCGCTCTACGACACCACGCTGGCGCAGCCCCAGCCGGGCGCGCACGATCTGCTGGTAAAAATCGCCGCGATCGCCGTCAATCCGGTCGATACCAAAGTGCGCAACAACGCGCCGACACAGCAGCCGCGCATTCTAGGCTGGGACGCCGTCGGCACGGTAGAAGCGGTTGGCGAGAGCGTGACGCGGTTCAAGCCCGGCGACGAGGTGTTTTATGCGGGCGCCATCGATCGCCCCGGCTCCTATGCGGAGTATGGCCTGGTGGATGAGCGCATCGCCGGTCACAAGCCCGCTTCGCTAAGCAACGCCGATGCCGCCGCGCTGCCGCTGACTTCGCTAACCGCCTGGGAGCTGCTGTTCGACCGCCTTGAGGTGAAAGAGCAGGAGAACGAAGCGCTGCTGATTATCGGCGCGGGCGGCGGGGTCGGTTCGATTCTGACCCAGCTCGCCAGCAAGCTGACCGGGCTGCGCGTTATCGCCACCGCGTCGCGTCCTGAAACTGCCGAGTGGGTGCGCGAACTGGGCGCACACGACGTGATCGATCACTCCCGTCCGCTGCTGGAAGGGCTGCACGAAATCGGCGTCGAGCAGGTACGCTATGTCGCCAGCCTGACCCATACTGACAAGCACTATCAGCAGATCGTCGAAGTGCTGGCGCCGCAGGGCCGTCTGGCGGTGATTGACGATCCAGACACCCTCGACGCGATGCCGCTGAAGCGTAAAGCGATCTCGCTACACTGGGAGCTGATGTTTACCCGCTCGCTGTTCCAGACGCCGGATATGGCGCGCCAGAATGAGATTCTGGAAAACGTGCGCCGCCTGATCGACGATGGCACGCTGCGTACCACTAAAGGCGAGCATTACGGTGTCATCAACGCGGAAAACCTGCGTCGCGCCCATGCGCTGATTGAGAGCAACCGCGCGTGTGGCAAAATTGTACTGGAAGGCTTTTAAAGCGACCTGACAGATAAACCACCACCGTTTGCCTGCAATCTGCGACCCGGCCAAAAGGCCGGGTTTTTTTATGTGTACTGCACGGAAACCGAGTGTCAGGCCTGCTTCCTGCTGGCCCGATTACGCACTCGCGCTGCTGGCGGCCACCGCGCCGCCAGCGTGACGCCCGTGCGCCATTGTCGTCTCCTTAACCACTATCTGGCGAAAAAATCCTGCCTGCGCTCGCAGAGCGCTATATTTGAGAATAACTCTCATTGCTACCAGTGCCGCTGAGCCCGTAGGTTGAGGCAACAGGTCAGACTGCGGAATTTGCCGGAGGTGGGAAGTGCCAGTTATTTATTGGATGCTTCGCCGCCAGCAAAAGCGTCGCAGTTAACATCAGGCGTTAAACGCGGCTTTGACCGCTGGCGAACGCATCAAATAATAAGGAATGTATGGGAGCTTACTGCAGGCACTGCCGCGCGCTTTTAAGTCGGGACGAATATTTCTGGTTTTACGACCGCTGTCTCCGCTGTGAAAAATGCGCGCAAATTCGTGCTGAAGAGCGGGAGATTTTCATTAAGTCGCCGCTCTATGTCTGGAGTGAAATAGGTTTTCAGACGCGTCGATTCAAACATCGGCTGGCGGCCTATTTGAAAAGGCAGAATCTTGTCTGAACAATTTAAATAACGCGTGGCGGTACGACCGGCTGTTTGGGCTGCTGGCTGACGGATATCGCGGTTAATCGTCACCAGGCCGCGCTGTGTTCGCCGGCCAGGCCTCTATCGTGGCGTTTCCTTTATCAATTCTCCTGTTGCCAGTGACCCTGAGCGCCCGCCTGGCGGGCTTAGCCCGCCAAAAATCCCTCTGCGATCCGGCCATACCGATGAAATAGATTTAAGTTTCTCACCCTTCGGCCGATAATCATCCCGCCACTCTGACGGTAGAGGATGCGTTTTCAATTATATCCCTCACCGGAGTGCGCGTCGGGGCGAGACTGCCCCGTTTTTTAATTTAACAAGGAGCAGTAAATGAAACACCGCAATACCGTTGTGGCGGCTGTCGTCGCATCATGTCTGGTTCTCTCAGGTTGTAGCGCAATGGGAACGGCCATCAAGAAACGTAATCTCGACGTCAAAACGCAGATGAGCCAGACAGTGTGGCTTGAGCCGTCAAACGAAAAAACGGTTTATCTGCAGGTGCGCAACACGTCAGACAAAGATATGAGCGATCTTCAGACATTACTGGCACAGGATCTGCGCGCTAAAGGCTACACCGTGACATCCTCACCCGACACAGCCTATTACTGGATTCAGGCCAACGTGCTCAAGGCAGAAAAAATGGATCTGCGTCAGTCGCAGGGTTTCCTGTCGACGGGCTATGAGGGCGCTGCTACCGGCGCGGCGCTGGGTGCTGGCATTACCGCTTATAACAGCAACTCGGGCGGTGCTGTCCTGGGAATTGGCCTCGCGGCCGGGCTGGCAGGCATGGCGGCAGATGCGCTGATCGAGGACGTAAACTTCACGATGGTGACCGATCTGCAAATCTCTGAGCGCAGCAAATCCACCGTCACCACCGAAAATATCGGTGCGCTGCGTCAGGGGAACGCCGGTATTAAGCTGCAGACCAGCAGCGAAGAGGGCAACCGCGTGAAATATCAGACGCGCGTGGTCTCCAACGCCAATAAGGTCAACCTGAAATTTGAAGAGGCTAAGCCGGTGCTGGAAGCCCAGCTGGCGAAATCCGTCGCCGGTATTATGTAATTTTCTTCGCTTCAGCCGCGCCTCTGCGATCTCACGCGAGACGTGGCTGAAAACCCCTTCAGCGCAATCCTTTCACGCCATCAACGCCTGGGATCATCACGAAGCGACCAGCCGCATTCGTGCTACGCTTAAACGCCTGAGCACGCGTTACACCATTCTGTCAGACTCCTTTTCGCGCTGAACAAGCGCCTGTAACCCAGGGACGATCCATGTTTCATCTGATTTTCAGTATACCGAGCTGGTATGTCATCGTGCGTTTCCTTCTCCCGTTAGCGATGCCGCTGGCGTTAAAAATCCTCTTATCAGCACTGGTGTTGCTGGCCTCGCAATACCTGTTGATCCGCCGCTTTACCGCAGGCGGCATCTTTTCCCCGGAGATGCCCCGCGCGCTGATCATTCTGTGCAACTGGGCGTTCGGCGCCGTGCTGTTTCTTGCACTGCTGCAGATGCTGATTGACGCGTTGGCGCTGTTGTCGCTTCTGATCGGGCACCCGCTGGAGATTGCGCCGATGGTGCGTTATCTGGCGGCGCTGCTGGCTATGGCGCTGGCGGCCGTTGGCGTACAGCAGGCGATACGCGTGCCGCCGGTGAAAGAGATCACCATCAGAATTAATCATCTACCGCGCGAGTTTGAGGGCTACCAGCTTCTTCAGCTGACGGATCTGCATATCACTAAGCTCTTTAATGCCGCCTGGGCCACGCAGATGGTCAACAGGGCCATGGCGCTTAATGCCGACCTCATCGTTATAACAGGCGATGTGATTGATGGTACCGTGCAAAACCGCAGGCAGGATGTGGCGCCGCTTGCCAGTTTGCACGCGCCGGACGGCGTTTACGCCATTACCGGCAATCACGAATACTTTTTTGAACAGCGGCGCTGGACCGAGCACCTCGCTTCGCTGGGCCTGCCGACCCTGCATAACAGCCACGTTATAGTCAAACGCGGCGCAGCGGAGCTGGTGATTGCGGGCCTGCCTGACATCTCTGCATCGCGGAGAGAGGCGGACGGCCCCGATCTGGCACTGGCGTTAAAAGGCGCGCCGAAAAACGCCCCGGTTATTCTGCTCGACCACCAGCCGCGCAACGCGCGCCAGAATGCGCAGCAGCAGGTCGATTTACAGCTGTCGGGCCATACGCATGGCGGGCTGATCGCCGGCTTTGACCGGCTCTTCGGCAAACCCAACGGCGGTTTTGTCTCCGGGCTTTACCAGGTGGAGGGCATGCAGCTTTACGTTAATAACGGCACCGCCCTCTGGCCCGGCATGGCGATCCGGTTAGGGCGGCCGTCGGAACTGACGCGCATCACGCTGCGGGGAGGAGAGTAGCGCGGTTACATGCGGGCGATCTCCTGAACGGACGCGCGCGCTGAGGCCGCCTGGCGCGAAAAGAATCGCGTCAGGGCGTCCGCGACGGCGTCGGGTTGCTCCTCGGGCAGGAAATGGCCGCACGCCTTGATTGTTTCGCCCGTGACGTCAACGGCAAACGCGCGCAGCAGGGCAGACATATCCGGGATTGACCCCTGATCGGCGCTTAAGCCAAGCACCGGCATGGTGAGTCCACCCTTACGCCGGGGATACCGGCATCCATCAGCGCTAGCGCCGTCACTTCTTCCGCAAACAGATGCGCATAGGGAAAGGCGACCCACGCGCCGACGTCATGGGCGGCGAGGCTGTATCGCCTGACGCCCAGATGGTCGAGAAGATCGTGGGTGCGGCGAGCGACAGTCTGTGTGTCATAGCCCTCCAACGGGCGATCGCTGTCGCCCTGACCGGGCAAATCGAGCGCAATAACATGGAAGCGGCTCCCCAGTTGGGGCATCACGTGACGCCAGGCGTACCAGCTTTCTGGAAAACCCGCCATCAGCACCACGGTCGGCTCGCCAGGCGCGCCCCCTTCAACATAGTGAAAGCGTAACCCGTTGACGGCGGCGAATTTGTGGCTAAAACCCTGTGGCGCGGGCGGCATTGAACCGTGGATCATGGCGTTGTTCCTTGTCTGCAATGGAAGTGGGGTAGCGCTGCGGGTTGATAATGGCGGCATGCCTGCCGCTTAGCGATATTAGGAAACGATCGTATCCTAATTGTGCCCGCTGCAGCGCGTCAAGCGTGACGATCACTTCTTTGCAGGAAACGATTTCAGGCGCGCAGAGAATTATATTTTTATGTTTTTAATTAGGAAGTCGATGAAAATTCGGCACTTAAGCCGAATGCGATGGTCGCCTGCATAGACTATGGTAATGTCCTGCGCGGGTAAGGCGTAGTCCGCAAACAGCGGGATCAGCTTGCCTGCTTCACGCTCCTCGCGAACCATCCATTCCGGAAGAATGGCAACGCCAAGACCGGCAATGGCCATGGATTTAATGGCGGTTGACGAGTTGGAGTGATATTTCGCGATGGCGCGTATATCTGTCGACGTTCCGTCTTTATGACGCAGCGTCCACTGCGTCGGTGCCTGTAAATTACTGTTAGCAATCCAGGACACGCTGTTTAAATCGTTGACAGAGCGTAATGGGTTATTGACCAGCCATTCAGGCGAGGCGACAAGCAAAATATCATAGCTGGCTAACTTGCGACTTTTTAATTCCGAATCACGTAGTGTGCCAAGCCTGATAGCTAAGTCGAGGCGATCGGAAATTAAATCATTTAAAGATGAGTCTGCGTAAAAGTTAATGCCCAGGTTAGGGTGTAGCTGGCAGAAATCCCCAATCAGCGGAATGATATATTGTTCGCCAAATTCCGTAGTTGACGTAATATTCAAGGCGCCAGAGAGCGACCTGTGGCTGTCAGAAACATTTTCAAGTGAGCTCTGGATGTTAATGAATATTTCGCAGAAATCTCTGTAAAGCGCTTCCCCTGCTTCAGTCAGGATAATACCGCGCGAGTTGCGGATTAACAGCTGAACCTTAAGCGCCTCTTCAAGCGATTTGACATGAATGCTCGCCATGGCTTTGCTGATAAAGAGACGCTCTGCCGCGCGCGTAAAGGAACCGCAGTCGACGACCGCGATAAATGTCTGAATTCGGTTTAAATGGTTAAACATTAACTGTTAATTTTAAGTAAACACCGCGTTTAATTTAATTTAATCGACTCTCAACGTCAAGCCGCCTTAGACTCCGCGTCGGAGGTCAAAATGACGTATCGCTATCGCATTGCTTGTGTTTTCCTTGCTGGTTTTTTTATCGACTGTATCAATATATTTATGTCGGCTATCGCCTTGCCTGACATATCGCGTGAATTACAGGTCTCAGCTTCCAGCGTTGCCTGGGTAGCTAATAGCTATATTCTTGGTTTGACGCTTATTATTCCTCTTAGCCACTGGCTTGCCAGCCGCTTTGGCGCGCGTCTGACAATAGCAGCTTCCATGCTGATATTCTCTGCGGGCGCGCTGCTTTCCGGATTGGCTGACCACTTTGGCAGCCTGGTGTTATTTCGTTTTATCCAGGGTGTAGGAGGAGGACTGCTGATCCCCGTTGGGCAGGCGTTGACCTTTGGCCTGTTTAAAAAGGATGAAAGAGCCAGAATTTCCACGCTGGTGATGGCTGTAGCCCTTATCGCTCCGGCCATTTCACCGGCTGCTGGCGGGGCAATTGTCGACCATCTCTCCTGGCGCTGGGTCTTTCTTTGCAATATTCCTTTCAGCCTCGCGACCGCTGCGCTGGCGCTGCTGTGGATCCAGTCTGAAAAAATCACGGCGCGCCGGCCCGATATTGTTGGTCTGATTATTATCAGTCTGGCGCTGACGGCGCTACTGTCAGGCATGTCCTTATATGCTGACTCTGCTTACCAGAGCTTGCCTCTGGGGCTGGTTCTGGCGGGCATAACGCTGGCGTTTGCTTATGTGCTGCACTACCGCCGCCAGGCTAACCCTGTGCTGGATTTAAGCGTGCTTGGAAACGCGCATATGCGCTTTTCCGTCATCGTTTATTACGCAGTGCCGGGCATTTTTACCGGCGTCAATCTGCTTAATATTTTTTTCGTGCAGGAGGTGCTGGGCTGGACAGCGAGCGAAACGGGCTCACTGATGGTGCTCTATGCGGGCGGCTCTTTCTGCGCCATGACGCTATGCGGTCGTTTATATAACCGCACCGGCGCCGCGCCGCTTTTTCTGGCAGGTCTGCTGCTGCACGCCGCCGGTATTGCGGTGCTGTCGGTCACCGAGGCGTCCCACGATCTTCTGTTTCTGGTTTGCGCTTATCTGCTCATGGGAATTGGGGGCGGTATAGCGGCCAATACCGCTCAGACTACCGCGATGATGGATTTTGAAGGGGATCGCCTGGCACGCGCCAGCACCATCTGGAATCTGAACCGCCAAATTTCTTTCAGCACAGGCGCCGCGGTGTTTACCCTGTTATTCAACCTGCTGCAGCAGTCCACCACGATGACGTCAGCTTACCATTCTGTGTTTCTTATTGCCGCCGGGCTGGGGTTACTTCCTCTGCTCGGACTCATCAATCTTAGCCAAAAATCGGAGGTCTTATGCGATCGGAAAGAGAGTTAATCGCACATCACAGCGTGACTGAACTGCATCAGTGGATTGAAGAGGTATTTACCGGGCGCGCTGGGTATCCCTCAGCCCTTGACCGGCTGCTCGCCAGCTTCAGCGACTCTTTCAGCATGGTTACCATTAAGGGAGAGCCTGTCGGCTTATCCGAAGTAGAAAGCCTTTTCCGTAACAACACAGGAATACGGCCAGACCTGCGTATTGAAACGGACGCCTGTGAAACGCTCGCCCAGACGGAAACCTCGGTAACCTGCCGCTACCGCGAAACCCATTATGAACAAGGCGCCGCGCATGTCCGCTGGTCGATCGCCATTATTGATTTTGATTCAGGCGAGCCTCGCTGGCGCTACCTGCAAGAAACGGCGGTAGCGGAATCATTATGAAGCGTTTTGTCATCACGACTATTCGTTCTCTGGGCGAAGCCGTTCGCGAGTTCACGCTCGACGCGGATAACAACGAGCTGGCTTTGCTCACGCCGGGAGCGCACTACCGCTGGCAAATGCCTGACGCGATCGGCGCGCGCTGTTATTCCTGCGTCATGCTGGAGCTGCCCGCGACCGCGCTGAAGTTTGCTGTGCGACTCTCGCCGGACTCGTTGAGCAGCGGCTATCTGGCAGGTCTGGCCGAGGGCGACGTTATCACGCTGGAGGGGCCGTTTAACCATTTTCCACAGCTATCCGCGCCGCTGAATGGGCGAGATATTGTTATCGCTGGCGGGATTGGGATTACACCCTTAACGGGGATCGTCACCCGCCTGTTCGCCGCCGGGCGCCAGCCTGAATGTCATTACTTTGCCTCTTCCCGAACTCAGGCGGCTTACGCGGAGCCGCTGGAAAGACTGGCGCAAGAGCGGTTTCATTTACACACCCCGGAAGGCCCGCGCATCACTATTGAGGCGCTGCTGGGCAAGCTGCAGCGCGACGATCGTATCCACCTTTGCGGACCGGCGCGTCTGTTGAGTGCGGTGCTTGATTACTGCGATGCCCGGGATTTTCCCCGCGGCCATCTTGCATTTGAAATCTTTAACGCGCCTCCCACTGGGGCTGAAACAGGCGGTTATGAGGTCGAGGCGACGGAGACGGGCATCAGGTTTCAGGTCGCTAGCGGCCAGTCACTGCTGGATGCGCTGGAAGAGGCCGGTCTGGAGCCCCTCTATGATTGCCGACGCGGGGAATGCGGACTCTGCGCGCTGGAGGTTATTGAGGGAGAGGTGGAGCACCGCGACTTTATTATGACGCCGCAGGAAGCAGCAACCAGCCGGACAATTTATCCCTGCGTTTCCCGAGCTAAAGGAAGCGTTCTTAAATTAGCTTTATGAGTTAAGCCATGAACCTTAATAACCTTTTTCGCGGCAGCGAAATCCATAAATCCGCCTACCTCGATCAGACTCTTTTCCTCACGGAGCAAGAAACTGTCTTTGGGCAAAGCTGGCTTTATCTGTGCCACGCCAGTCAACTCCCTGCTGCAGGGGATTATGTTACCGCTGAGCTTGCTGCTCAGCCCCTGGTCGCGATTCGTCAAAAAACAGGCGATATCAACGTTCTGTTTAACCGTTGTCCGCACAAAGGCGTCAAGGTGTTAGCGGAATCCTCAGGCAACTGCGGCCGGTTTTTACGCTGCCCCTACCATGCGTGGACCTTTAAGCCGTCTGGTGAGTTGCTGAGCATTCCGGTGAAAAATGAATACGATCCCTGTGTGATGTCCGCGTGTGAAGCAGGCCAGGGCATGACGCGAGTCGAAAATGTCGTTAACTATCGCGATTTCATTTTTGTACGTCTGAGCCAGCACGGCCTCTCTTTTGACGCCTTTTACGGCGATGCGCTTTCGACCCTGGACAATATGGTCGATCGCTCTCCAGCCGGCCAGCTTCGCGTGGTTGGCGCGCCGCTGCGCCATCGTCATCGCTGTAACTGGAAAATGGTCATGGATAATCAGACTGACACCTGTCATCCCATGGTGGCGCATGAGTCCTCAGCAGGTGAAGCCGTCAATCTCTGGGCGCAGTCAGAGCGGCAGGCTGATCAGCCGATGGCAGTGGAACTCTTTTCTCCGTTCATGTCGTCGCACGCGTTCTTCGCTGAAATGGGGATGCGTATCTGGCCAAACGGACACGGACATACGGGAACCCGTAATTCAATCCACAAAGATTATTCAGCCATCCCCGGTTACTGGGAAAGTATGGTTGAAAGCTATGGCGAAAGCCGGGCACGGCAAATTCTCGATGATACGCGACACAATACCGTCTACTTTCCCAACCTGATGGTAAAAGGCCCAATACAAACCCTGCGTATTATTCGCCCCGTCTCGGCCACCGAAACCCTTGTCGAGTCCTGGATTCTGGAACTGGTTGGCGCACCGCAACAGATGCTGGAACGCACCGTTCAGTACAACAACCTGATCAATTCACCCTGTTCAATGGTGGCGCATGACGATGTTGAGATGTATGAACGCGCCACTGAGGGGTTGCACAGCCAGGGGAGTGAGTGGGTCAACATTGCGCGACTTTACCAGCCGGATGAGCAATGGAACAGCACGGTCGTCACTTCAGGAACCAGTGAAATTGCAATGAGAAACTTTTATGCCATGTGGCAGCATATGCTGGAGGGGCGTCATGTCTCCTGAACATGTTTACCACGCGTTGACCAACCTGATCTATCACGAAGCGGAGCTGCTGGACGAGCAACACTATGATGCCTGGATGGCGCTCCTCTCTGAGGATTACACCTGGTGGATGCCGCTGCGTCACGATCAGCCCGATCCTTTAACCGAGTCTTCGCTGCTTTATGAGGATCGTTTTGTTACGCAACTGCGCGTTAATCGCCTGCGCAACGCGCGTAATTTTTCGCAACAGCCAAAAAGCCGCAGTCAGCACCTTTTGCAGCGGCCAGCGATCGCCTGGCGCGAAGGCGAAGCAAAGGCGGCGGCCGTCACTCAGGTTATGTACAGCGAAAGCCGGGGCGAGCAAGAGTGGCATTATGCTGCCCGCGTTGAGCATGCCTTTCGTCTGGTGGAAGGGCAATGGCTAATCGCCGCGCGCAAAACGATTTTGCTTAATCTTGAACGTCCTCTCGACAGCCTGCAGTTGATCATCTGAGAACAGCTATGACATCTCCATCACATGAAAACGGGGCGGCGCAGGCTTTCCCCTATATTGATACGCTATTTGATTACGGTGATTTTCTTGCGCGTGCGGAGTCGCAGGGAGGCATCGGCCAGTGTCCAGAGAGGGAAAGCGCGTCCCGCGTCGCCATTATTGGCGCTGGCTTAAGTGGATTAATCGCCGCGCGTGAGTTGCTTCGGGCGGGAATTGGCCACGTGACGCTGTTTGAAGCTGAGCAGGGCGGCTACGGTGGACGGCTGCTCAGCCAGCGCTTCGATCCCTCCATGCCGCACTATATTGCCGAAATGGGGGCCATGCGCTTTCCTCCCACGGAAGTCGGGCTGTTTCACTATTTAGACCATTTCGATATCAGTACCGCATCCGCTTTTCCAGACCCTGGCATTGTCGATACCGAAATTCACTATCGCGGCGAGGCATTTGCCTGGCGCGCTGGCGCGCCGCCGCCGCCGCTGTTTCAGAAAGTCGATAACGGATGGCGATCGTTTATAAAAGAGGGCATTACCCTGGATGATGGCAAGGTGATGGCGGCGCCCGCCGCCATCACGCAGGCGCTGAAGGAGGGCAGGCTCGCAGACGCAAAAGAGGCGTGGCAATGTTATCTGGATCAGTTTGGCGACAGCTGTTTTTACTCGGCACTGGTACGTATTTTCACCGGCAAAAATCCACCCGGCGGGGAGCCCTGGCTTAAACCTACCGACTTTGCGCTTTTTGGCTCGCTTGGCATCGGTTCCGGTGGTTTTCAGCCCGTTTTCCGCGCGTCGTTTATTGAGATCATGCGGCTGGTGGTAAATGGTCTGGAAGAGGATCAGCGGCTGGTGCCTGCCGGTATCGCTACGCTCACTAACCGAATGGGCGAGGAACGCATTGCCGGTAAGACGCTGTCGGAGCGCATCCTGTATCAAAAAGTCACCGCCATCGAGGAGCGTGAGGACAAGCAGTTCGAGGTGCTAACCGCCGAGGGTAGCGCGCTGTTTGACCGCGTCATTGTTACGGTATCGACGCGCGCGATGCAGATTGCGCTGAAGCTTTCGCAGCGTCCGCAGTGGCTATCGCCCGAGGTTTCGCGAGCGATAAATGAGACGCATCTTATCGGTTCGTCGAAGCTTTTCTTGCTTACCAGGGACAAATTTTGGCTAAGGGAGAAGCTGCCGCATACCATCCTGACCGATACGCTAGCGAAAGGGGTCTACTGCCTTGATTATCAGCCAGACGATCCCGATGGACACGGCGTCGTGCTGATCAGCTATACGTGGGAAGATGATTCACACAAGCTGGTCACGCTTAAGGATAAAGAGACGCGTCTGGCAAGGCTTGTCGAGGAGCTCAGCCAGACCGCGCCAGATTTTGCCCGTCATCTTGTCCCAATGAATAACGATGCAAAGTTTATTCTGGAGTATGACTGGTTGACCAATCCTCTTTCGATGGGGGCGTTCAAACTCAACTATCCGGGCGACGACCGTTATTCAGAAGCGCTCTTTTTCCAGTTCCAGAGCGCCATCAATCCTGAGACCGACAAAGGAATATACCTCGCAGGATGCAGTTGCTCCTTTACCGGAGGCTGGGCAGAAGGGGCGGTACAGACGGGGATCAATGCCGCCTGCGCCGCTATCGCCAGTCTGGGAGGGGCGTTGATATCCCGTAATCCGCTGCACGCCATGGCGCGCCATTTTCACTACTGAGAGCGACACGTTCATGCTGACTAAACGCCCTTGCTCTTTGGCCGCCGAGGCGGCCTTGAATCGCCACCCGGCAGGATTAAAAGACAATCATCAGTACCGATTTGAACGCTACCGGGATACGCTGGCGCTGAATGCATTTATTGCTTACGACGCCTCGCGCCTAAACGGCGAAGCCACACCGGCACAGATTGCGCACGCGCCGCTTTTTGGACTGCCTTTTTCCTGCAAAGACAACATCAACGCGCGCGGATTCGCAACGACAGCCGGAACGCCGGGACTGGCCGATTTCCTGCCTGAAAAAGACGCTCCTGTCGTTGCCCGCTTAATTGAGCAGGGCGCAGTGCTGTGCGGCAAAAATAATATGCATGAATTATCGTTTGGCGTGACCTCATGTAACCACACCTGGGGCACGGTAGGCAATCCGGCTCATCCCGGCTATCTGGCTGGCGGCAGCAGCGGGGGCTGTGCGGCCGCCGTTGCTGCGGGTGCCTGCGCTTTCGCTGTCGGAACCGACACCGGGGGATCTGTGCGTATTCCGGCCTCGCTATGCGGCCTGTCAGGATTCCGCCCGACCACCGGACGCTACTCGTCTGTCGGCGTGGTGCCGGTTTCCCACACCCGGGATACGCCGGGCTTTATTGCGCCCGACGTCTCCGATATCGTGCTGCTCGATGCCATCCTGATGGATGAAAAGCCGGTGGAACCCGTGATGCCGCGCCGCGTGGGTATTCCTGAAGCCTTTCTGTGGCAGGGGCTCGATCACTCAGTAGAGAAGCGATGCCGGGAGGCTGTCGCCAGACTTGAGGCTCAGGGTGTCGAAGTCATTAAACTTGATGACAGCCATCTTGGCGAACTCAATGCGTCCGTTCAGTTTGCCGTTCCGTTCTATGAGTTTTTTATCGATTTCCCGCGCTTTCTGCTCGACGAAGGGCTCGAATGGCGATTTCACGCCATTCTGGAGCAGATAAGCGATATCCAGGTACGTAATCTTCTTCAACGGCAGCTGCAGCAGTGCAGCGTTTCCTGGGATGACTATCTGGCAGGTTTGTGTACGACAGGGGATTTGCGCACCGCCTGGCTGGAGATGTTTTCTGAACATCAGCTTGATGTTTTAGTTTACCCAACCGTCAGCTGCGCAGTACCGCGCCTGACAGAGGCGCACGATCCTGCTGTTTTTGAACAGCTGGTTCGCAATACGGATATCGCCAGCAGCGCAGGCGCGCCCAGCCTGACCTTGCCGGTCGGAATCGCGGGTGAACTCTCCGTCGGCCTTTCTGTGGATGGTCTGCCAGGAGAGGATCGCCAGCTAATGAGTTATGCTCTCGCCGTCGCTCGCCTGGTGCAGGCTTAAATTTTTTTATCGGAACACGTAATGACAGAAACAGCATTAACACAGCGTCAACCCTCGGTATGGTGGGGCGCGATGATTATCTGCGGGACGGTGGTGGGCGCAGGGATGTTTACGCTGCCAGTGGTGATGGCCGGCGCCTGGTTCGGCTGGTCGCTGCTGATACTGCTGATAAGCTGGGGATGTATGCTGCTGTCGGGACTGCTGTTCCAGCAGGCGAGCCGCTATTTTCCGCTGGGCTCCGGCTACGATACCTTAACGCGCTCGCTGTTAGGGCGGCGGTGGGCGGCGCTCAACGGCCTGAGCATCCTGTTTGTGCTGGGCATTCTGACCTATGCCTATATTTCGGCCAGCGGGCCAGTCTATCAGCACTCGCTTAATCTTGCCGGTTTGCCTGTCTCCACCGCGGGCGCAAAAGCGATCCTGACGCTGTGCGTCGCCCTTGTCGTCTGGCTGGGCACAAAAGGGGTGAGCAGGATTATGACCTTTTGCGTGCTGGCCAAACTTCTGCTGCTGGTAACGGTTTTCGGCGGGCTGCTCACCCAGGTCGATCCGCTTACGCTCTTTGACGCCGGTAACGGCGAGGGTGGCTACTGGCGCTATGCCTTTGGCGTTCTGCCGTTTTGCCTCGCCTCGTTTGGCTATCATGGCAATATTACGGGCCTGATAAGCTACTATGGCGGCGAGCAGAAGCGGGTGAGGCGCGCGCTGGTGTTCGGCACCCTGATGTCGCTGATTATCTATTTGTTCTGGATTACCGGTACCATGGGCAACCTGCCGCGCGCCGCTTTTCCCGCCGTGGTGGCGGCGGGCGGGGATATCGCCGCGCTGCTGGCCTCCTTACGCGACCGCCTGCACGTTGGCGCGCTGAGCTTAATGATGACGCTGTTTTCCCATTTTGCGGTGATCGCGTCGTTTTTGGGCGTAACGGCTGGCCTTTTTGACTTTATCGCCGATCGCCTGAAGCTGGGCGAGACGCCGCTGGCGCGTTTTAAGGTGGCCCTGCTGACCTTTGTACCCGCGCTGAGCGCGTCGTTGTGGTTTCCAGACGGCTTTCTCGCCGCTATCGGCTTCGCCGGGCTCTTCGCCACGCTCTGGGCGGTGATTGTGCCCGCCTTACTCTATATCAGCGCGCGCAGACGTTTTGCGCGACAGGAAAGTGCAGGGGCGTGGAGCACGCTTGCGCCAGCGGTAGTGATAACCTTTGGCGCATTGAATATCCTGGCGTGGACGCTGAGCTGGTTCAATTTGCTGCCTGCATTTAGCGGCTAGCGGGGCGCTTTTGCTTCACCGGCCTGCTGCCGCGCTTTTCGGCCAGGCCGGTAACCGAGTTGTTCTTTTCCCTCCTTAACTAATTGATTTCCTTTATCTCTCTGTTTAATAAACAGCGCTACAGGATGACGCTCGTCAATTCAGCGCAGAACGCATTCAGCAAAAATAGTCGGCTATCGCCTGGTCAGGCATCAGACTTTTTTTGGGATCTTATCGCATGGTGAAAATGACCAATATTGCCCTTACGGTTATGCTAGTGGCTGGCATCACTACCCATACCGCCCTGGCAGCCGACGCGGCTGCTTCTGAATCCTCCACGGCGCCACAGGATCACCCTGTCGCGTCAGGTAAAGCAGACGCTTCCACCGTCCTGGAACAGCCTTCCCAACGCATCAAAGCGGACCCTGTAGAACCTGCCGCTGCAGCCTCTACGTCTGCACCGGCGGCGCATCAACAGACAGCGCCGGCGATGGTGGCGCCTGCTTCGCCCGTCACGCAGCCTGAGCCCGTGAAACCTGAAGCGCAAACCGCTGAGGCAGCTGTTTCGGCATCTTCTTCAGCGGCACAGGATCCTTCTGTTGCGTCAGGCAAAGCAGGCGCTTCCACCGCCCCGGAACAGCCTTCTCAAAGGGTCAACGCGGACCCGGTCGAACCTGCCGCTGAAGCCTCATCATCTCCAGCTGCGGCGAATCGACAGGCAACGCAGGCTATTGCGGCACCGGCTTCGTCAACCACGCAGCCTGAGCCCGTTTTAAAACCTGAAGCGCAAACAACTGCCCCCACAGCATCTGAGCACACGGCGGATAAATTCACGCCCGAGCAGGAAGAGCAGATTGGCGCAATCGCAAAAGGCTATCTGCTGGCGCATCCCGAAGTGCTGCTCGAAGTCAGCGAAAAACTGGATATTTTACAGCATGAAAAGCTGATTAAGGCCATTACCGCAGCCGTGGTTCAGCGTCAGGATGCGTTATTAAACGATCCCGCCATTCCTGCAGCAGGCCCGGCAGATGCTAAGGTGGCGCTGATTGAATTTTTCGATTATCAATGCGTCATGTGCGCCAGACAGGCGCCTGTAATCCAGTCGCTGATGCAAACCCATCCAGAGGTGCGCTATATCTTTATGGAGTGGCCCATTTTTGCTTCGCGATGGGAGCCGTCACTGACCGCAGCGGAGACGGGGCTGATGATCTGGCAGCAAAAAGGATCCGACGCCTATCTGGCCTACCATAACGCGCTATTTGCTACAGGCCATCAGGAAGGCAAGTTGACGCAGGCGGATATTAAAAAAGCGGCCTCAACTGCGGGCAGGCCAAAAGGTAAGCCGAATAGCATGCTTGATGTGGTGGCGCGGACAGATGCGCTGGCGCAAAACCTTGGATTTCAGGGGACGCCCGGCCTAATCGTCATGCCGATCAGCGGCGCTAACGCCGACAATGTCAGCGTCTTTCCCGGCGTAGCTAACGCGTCCGCACTACAGGCTGCCATTAAACGGGCGGAAAGCGCTGCGAAATAAAAGGTCTTTAAGGCGGGGTTCAGCAGGGGAAAGAGGGATTTTTTAATGCTGAAGCCCGCACATCGCTAACCGAAACCAACCGCACAGTCTATTTAACATAATCATGATTATGCGCACTTAACGCCTTCATCATTATCCTGAGAAAGGCTGCCTGCACTGGCAGTGATTTTACAGCCATCTCAACATTATTTGAGATGACGCTGAAGCGTATAAAAGCGGTAGTCGTTATTTTGAAGCGTTCAAGCTTGAAGCGGCCAGACACCTTGTTGAACGCGGCCGTGTCATCGTAAGCGTCGCCACTTATCTTGATATTTCCACCCACAGCCTGTGCGAAAGATTTACACCTCGCTAATTTGAGATGCAGCGGAGCTTCCATGCGTTCCAGGCATTATATTCTTGTTCATCAACTTCTCCACTCGCTAACCATACCGCGATTGTATCCCCCACGCCGCCAGAGCTCAGCGTATTGCTGGTTCTGTAAGGCAAATCGGGCTCAGTATTCCAGCCATAATTCTTCATATCTCCCCAATAAGAATGGAGAGCGACAAGCTCATCTTTCGTTGGTACCCTTCCATTAACCGCTTTACATAATTTGTCTGATGCATTGTCGCTGCTGATCCCTGTTCCGTAAGCCTTATCCGAATAATAAGGCAGGAAGTAGAGGGTAGTTTTCTTATCCAGGCTGTAGGTTAAGGTTTTATCGCCTCTTTTCGCAACAATCTCTGCTCCTGCTGGAGAATCGTCACCTATTTTAACGGTTAGGCTTTCACTACTCTGGGTAAGTGACAGACTTTTCAGGGATGACGTCACCTGTTCTGGCGAAGCACTATAATTAATGGTAAAGGACGCGCCACTAAAATAGCTGACATCGGCTGGGATTTTATCTTTTTCATAAGTTATTCCGTTTATCGTTATATTTACAATTTTAAATATAATTTTGATCTCATAAGTTGCAGATTCGAGAGGTTTATCCCAGCCAGTTAGTTCGACCGTAGCCTTGAGCGCTGATCCCTCATCTTGTGCTGTATATATAGCGGAATAAGTACCGTCGGCATTGTCCTTCCAGGAATACCCTTGTTTAAGAGTGGCGTGGCCGACTTCAACAGACGCTGCGAGCATTGAAGCCTGGCCTGCAATCGCATTGCCGGCTACGTCCCTGAGCGTCACAGTAACCGCAATGTCGCTACCTGAGGTGTAGCTGCTCTTGTCCACCGCAATGGAGGATGTTGCCCAAACGGGGGCGCCTGCTGTGATGGCGTAGGCTCCTGAGGAGGTGGGCGAGCTCCAGCCGCTCAGCTTCACCGTCGCCGTCAGGTTCGTACCCGCCGTAAGGGCGGTGTAGGTCGCCGTGTAGGTGCCATCCTGGTTATCTGTCCACTTACCGTCGGCCTTCAGGGAGGCGTTCGCCACCGCGACGACGCCGGACGCTGCCAGAGCGGACGCGGCACCGCTTACCGGGTTATCATTCGCATCTTTCAATGTGATCGTCACCGCTATATCAGTACCCGCCACATAGTGGGTGCTGTCCGTCTTAACCGACGATTTCGCCTGGTCAGGCGCATCTGCCGTGAAGCTGACCTTCTTGTCCGCGCTCACTGCCGCACCGCTGCCCGCCTTGGCGCTCACAGCCACGTTTGCCGCGACCTTCGTGCTGGTCAGCGTGAAGGTGGAGGTTCCGCTCGTGTCCGTCGCCGTGCCCGGGTGCATCGTCACGTCCTTGCTGTCCGCCGCCGGGGTCACCGCGATCCCGCTGACCGGGTTGCCGTTCGCGTCCCTGACCGTGACCAGGTAATGGAACGCGCTCCTGCCGTCCGCCACCTTCGTTGTCTCCGCGCCCTGTAGCGTCACCGAGGCCACCTTCGCCGTGCTGTTGTCGGCCGTAAAGCTGACCTTCTTGTCTGCGCTCACCGCCGCGCCGCTGCCTGCCTTCGCGTTGGCCGTCACGTCTGCCGCGGCCTTTGTGCTGGTCAGCGTGAAAGTGGAGGTTCCGCTCGTGTCCGTCGCGCCAGCGGGGTGCACCGTCACGTCCTTACTGTCCACCGACGGCGTAACCGCGATCCCGCTGACCGGGTTGCCGTTCGCATCCCTGACCGTCACCAGGTAATGGAATGCGCTCCTGCCGTCCGCCACCTTCGCTGTTTCCGCGCCCTGCAGCGTCACCGAGGCCACCTTAGCCGTGCTGCTGTCCGCCGTGAAGGTCGCCGTTGTGCTCAGGCTACTCGACCCCAGCGTCGCGGTCACCGTGACTGTTTCGGCCGTTTGGCTGGTCAGGGTGGCGGGCGCGCGGCCCTTCTCGTTCGTGAGCACGCTCGCCGCAATGACCGCCCCGCCGGTGGCACTCAGGCTCACCGTTGCCCCGCTCACCGGGTTCCCGTTCGTGTCCATAACGTAGACGCGCACCAGATCTGCGGCCTTTCCGTCCGCCTTCATTCCGCTGGTTATCGTTCTCAGCGCCACCACCTTCGCCGTGCTGCTGTCTGCCGCGAAGCTGACCTTTTTATCTGCGCTCACCGCCGCGCCGCTGCCCGCTTTCGCGTTCGCCGTCACGTCTGCCGCGGCCTTTGTGCTGGTCAGCGTGAAGGTGGAGGTTCCGCTTTGGTCCGTCGCCGCGCCGGGGTGCACCGTCACGTCCCGGCTGTCCGCCGCCGGGGTGACCGCAATCCCGCTCACCGGGT